>CAZDEF010000011.1:0-47661 GCA_964504385.1 uncultured Oscillospiraceae bacterium | reverse complement strand
AACGCCCTTCACCTTGTCGGGATGGGCCTTGGTCATGGTTTCGGGGGTGTCCAGACCGAACACGCCCACCTTGCCGATGACGGTGTCGAAGGTGATGTTGGCGGGGAACACGAGGGTGCCGTCAGCCGTGCGGCTCAGGTTGGCGCACACAACGGAGAACTGCGCATTTTCCAGGATCTGCAGCAGGTTGTCGGTGCCCCAGTCAAACTCATGGTTGCCCAGCGTGACTACATCGTAGCCTGCGGCGTTCATGAATTCAATGGCGTTCTTGCCGTAGCCCAGGTTCACGATGGGCGTGCCCTGAGAAAAGTCGCCGGCGTCCATGAGCAGCACTTCCGCGCCCTGAGCTTCCAGGTTCTTCACAAGAGTGGTGATGCGGGCATAGCCCAGCACGTCGTCGTCGGCCACAGCACGGCCATGGATGTCATTGGTGTGCAGGATGATCAGCTTGCCAGCCAGTGCGCCGGCTTCCTCGGCCATGGCGGGCGCGAAGGCGCACAGCATCATGGTCAGAGCCAGCACGAGGGAAAGAATCTTTTTCATGGGAATGTTCCGTCCTTTCTCCTTGCCTGTAGTAATGGGATGAGAGTGCCGGGAATTGAATCAATTCCCTCCATATATTGTAACAAGAACCATACGATTCGTCAATCGGTGAAAAGCACTTGGAGCGGGCAAAAACGCTTGACACCGGCTGGAACGCATGCTAAGGTAAAAATAGGCTTTGTACTGAAGGAGAGAAAGACGATGCAAAAGAATGATCCGCGTTACGCTGCTTATGTACAGGTGCTGCACAGCCACCTGCGTCCGGCAATGGGCTGTACGGAGCCCATCGCCATTGCCTATGCCGCCGCTATTGCCAGAAAGGCGCTGGGCTGCCTGCCGGAACGCGCGCGTGTGCTGGTAAGCGGCAATATCATCAAAAATGCGATGGCAGTCACCGTGCCGAATACCGGCGGCAGGAAGGGAATTGATGCGGCCTGCGCCGTAGGGCTGATCGCGGGCGATCCCTCCAGAGAGCTGCAGGTGATCGCTGATGTCCGCGCTGATCAGCTGGAAGAGATGGACGCGTATCTGCAAAAGAAAGTCATCACGGTTGGCGTAAAGCCGGACGCACGATTGTTTGATATTCTGATCGAGGTAGAAGGCCAAGGCCACAACGCCTCCGTCCGGATCACCGATCGCCACACCAATGTGGTGGATGTGGAGCGCGATGGCTGCGTGATGGAGAGCCGCGCACTGACGGGAGAGAGCCCGGACACGGACGCCAACGAGGCCCTGCTGACCATTGAGGGCATTTATGATTTTGCCGCAAGCTGCGATACGGCGGACGTGCAGGAGGTGCTTCGCCGCCAGATCGACTGCAACAGCGCCATTGCGCGCGAAGGCTTGAGCGGGCGCTGGGGCGCGAGCGTGGGCCGTGTGATCCTGAACTGCTACGGCGCTGATGATGTGCGTGTGCGCGCCAAGGCATACGCTGCGGCCGGTTCCGATGCACGCATGGCCGGGTGTGAATTGCCCGTGGTCATCAACTCCGGCAGCGGGAACCAGGGCATAACGGTTTCGCTGCCGGTGATCGAATATGCCAAAGAACGAGGCTGTACGGATGAAGAACTTTACCGCGCGCTGGTGATGGCCAACCTGACGGCCATCCGCTGCAAAACGCTCATCGGCTGCCTGTCGGCCTATTGCGGGGCCATCAGCGCGGGCTGTGCTGCCGGCGCGGGCATCGCCTTCCTGTGCGGGGGCGATCTCCACCTGATCAACCATACCATCGTCAATTCGCTGGCCATTCTTTCCGGCACGATCTGCGACGGCGCGAAGCCCTCCTGCGCTGCCAAAATTGCCTCTGCAGTCGATGCGGCGCTGCTGGGGTATCAGATGGCGCTTTCCAATAAAGAGTTCCGCCATGGCGAGGGCATTGTGAAAAAAGGCGTGGAAAACACCATCGTCAGTGTGGGACGTTTGGGCAAGAACGGCATGAAGCAGACGGATGAAGAGATCCTGAAGATCATGATGAACGAATAAAGAAAATGCTGGCAGATGAAGATTGTCTCTTTTTGTGAACGGAACCTGAAAATACTTGCACCATCTCTGGGGCACAGGTATAATAAGGCTGGATCAACGAGACAAAGAGGGCGGCTGTACCGCAAGGAGAGCCAATGTACCCGCGATCATGAACGGCTATTCTATTACGATCATAAAATATGGAGGGATCTGACCATGAAAAAGCTTCTGAAACGAATTCTTCTCGGCTTGCTGGCGTTGGTGGTGTGCGCTGCTGCCTTCTGCGGCCTGTACTGGACCCGTTTTCAAAGCATCGCTTCCATTGAAAAACTGACGGATTATGATGACGGGTACAATGTATACCGCATGAATATCGAATACGACTATGATCTGGATCAGGTGATCGCACAGGGCATCAAGGACAATCAGTCTGCGATCGACGCGATGGTGAAGGAAACGCTGCCGCTGCTTCCGGTCCATATCGAGGCCCCGTCTTTCGGCTGTACAGCCTTTACCCTGACCGATACGGACGGCGACGTGCATATGGGCCGAAACTATGATTTCCGCTATGATACCTCCGCCATGGTGGTGTACTGCACGCCCAAGAACGGCTATCGATCCGTTGCGCTGGCAGCGCTGGATAATGTGAGCGCCAATGCGCCGGAGAGCGGCGCGGTGCAGAAGATGGCCGCGCTCACCGCGCCCTTCATCTGCTTGGACGGCATCAACGAAAAGGGCGTGTCCATCGCCGTGCTCACGCTGGACAGCGAGCCTACGCATCAGCAGACCGGCAAACCGGTCATCTCCACCAGCATGGCCATCCGTCTGGTGCTGGACCGCGCTGCCACCACGCAGGAGGCGGTGGAACTGCTGCAGAGCTATGATATGTTCGCCATGTCCGGCCGCGACTACCATTTCTACATCACCGATGCTTCCGGCGACGGCCGCGTGGTGGAGTACGACTGCGAGGATGAGACCCGTCCGCTGGTCGACACCAAGACCGATGTGCTGACGAACTTCTTCATTCTGTATAAGGATCGTGTGCTGCCAAACCAGAAGAACGGCATCTACGGCCATGGCCGCGAGCGTTACGATGCGGTGGAAACGGTGTTTGCCTCCGAAAGCGAGCATACTCCCCAAACCGTGTGGAATGCCCTGCGCGCCGCAGCGCAGGAACCCAACCCGAATGATATTACCAGCAACACCCAGTGGTCGCTCAACTACAACAATACCGACAAAACCGTGGAGATCGTCCTGCGCCGCCATTGGGAGGACACCCTCGTTTATGATCTGAACACCAACCAGTTCTAAGCCAAGAATGCGAGGTGCGGTATGTTCAAGAGAATCGTTAGCCTGTTGTTGACCCTTACGCTGGTTTTCGCGGCTTTGCCGATGACGGCGCTGGCCGATACCTTGGAAAGCATGGTTCAGGCATCCGCGCTCACCGCTGCCGAGCAGGCGGAAGCCAAGAAGCTGATCGCCATGGATGACAGCGCCGCACATTGGCAGGAAGGGCAGGCGATCACTGCAAGCTCCAATTCGCGACAGGTCGAGGAGTACTTGGAGTGGCTGCTGGACAAGCGGATCGAGGGGCTACTGCTGTCCATTCAGGATATCGATGCTCTGCTGGAGGAGCCGCCAGCTTCGCTGGAGCCGCTCGTTCAGAGCATACGGCAGTTGCACAATGAGGCGGAGTATTATCAGCAGGTGCTGGAGAACGGTCGTGTTACGCTCAATATGCAGCTGCAGAACCTGAATCAGGGTACGCTCATGGAACAGTACCGTCTGAACCGCAGCGCGCGCCAGACGATGCAGGAGATCAAGGACGCGATCGCGCATGTGGCGGATGCCTATGCAGCGAACGGTGAGAACTACGAAGCAAAGTATGAACGGTTTGCAGAGCAGCTGAAGCAAACGCTGACGGCGGCGGATGACAATGCGATCAAAGGAGCGCTGGCAAAGCTGGAAAGCGAGGCCGCCGCGCTGACAAAGCAGGAGCAGGCGGCAGCGTCTGCAGCAAATGACGGCGAGTCCTTTATCATAGACGTTCTGTCTTCCTCGCTGTTTGGCATCAAGGTGATGGATACTGACAAAAAGCCGATCGCCGGGGCCAAGGTAACGGTCACCACCTCCGGCTTGGCCAGCCGTACAACGGCTGAAGGCACAACGAACGCGGACGGCATGGCTACCTTTTTGGTCGGCAGCTTTACACCGGATGAGAACAACACGGTCATGCTGGATGTGGTGATCGACGCCGGATCCGCCTATGGCGTGCGCGAGGCGCAGAAGCTGCATATCAAGGGCGGCAACTTTGTTCCGTTCCGCTTGTCTGCCGCTACCGGCGAGAACTACTTGCGCATGGTCTCGTTTAATGGCATGGACATCCTCAGCCAGCAGCAGACCATTTACTATTCCACCAAAAATGACGCGACGTTCAGCTTTGATGTGAAAGCTGTTTCGACAGGCGGCAATGACGATAAGCTGGTATTGTGCTACCAAACCGTGAACAGCGATGGCTCGCTGACTGATCACACCATCGATAAGTCGTTTGTGCAGGGGGAAACTGTCAGCTTTTCAGGCCAGTGGTGCAAAACGCTGGCGCCGAGCAGCAATGTTACGCTGCAGCTCGTGACCAAAAACGAGACCATCCCCTTCAAGACCCAACTGGTGATCGAATCGGCTGTGGTGGAGGAACCGCTCACCAAGTTGGATCAGGTATTCTCGTTGCTCAGCGACAAGCTCAGCTTTACCATTCCCCAAGCGGTTCCTTTCTTTGGCGGCGATCCGCTCTCTTTGGAAACGCCGATGCCGAATTATAACCTGCTGCTGGATCCGAACGGTCAGATCTTCTTTGCCTACGGAAAGAACTACACGGACGAAGAAAAGAATTGGAAATACAAAAACACTTGGGACAGCCAGAGGCAGTATGATGAAGCGGCCCGTGAAAACAGGAACGACGCAAACGCTGTTGAAAACGGCGTCTATCAGGGAACGCCTGCCGTGAGAACGAAGTTCTTGGGCAAAGCCAAAGCTACCTATACACCATTTGCCGCTTTCCAGGGAAAGATCGGCATCAAGGAGAATACGATCGCGGATAAGGCTTTTGCCCTCAGCGGCTATGCCGGGATCCAAGCGCTGTTGGACGCTGACTTTACCCAGACGCTGTGGCTGTGGGGCTTCCCCACCTATTTGAGTCTGGATGTGAAGCTGGCTCTGGGCACAGCGGCAAGTCTGGCGCTGCAATGGGACTGGGATGGAACAAAACTGTCGGATCTTTCGCTGAAAAAAGGCAGCGGATGGATCATCCATTTCCTGACGGAAATGGGCGTGAGCGTTGGCGCGGGCATCAAAAACATGATCTCCATTGGGGCGCGTTTTTACGGCCGTTTGGCTGCCCTGCTGAAAATCGGCTCGCCGACAACGGGAAAAGTTACAGGGCAAATGGGCCTGCAGATCATTGCGCAGTTTTTGCTGCTGAAGTATACGCATAGTGTTTGGGAGGGCAGCTACGACCTGACGCCTGATAATGATGCCATCTATGTTTCCGCTGCCAATGAAGCTGCAGTCGTATCGGCGGGGCTGACGGCAGCTCGGCCCGGTGTGAACGAGCCCGTGTTGCCCATGCCGCTGCCCGGGACGGCATCGAACAGCACGACCTCCGGGGTGCAGGTGCAGGACGTGACGAAACTGTTCTCGCAGGTGGACAGCGTGGCGCAGGAGATCCAGTATGTGACGCTGACCAGCGGAGAACGGACGAATACCTTCGCCTTCTGGATCACGCCCACTGGAGACGATTCCATCCGGCAGACGGCGGCCAACCAAGGTTCGAACAGCACATCCAGAACGGCGGAACTGATATGGTATAACCTGGACGATACGGCCAAGCACGGTACGGTGATCCAGCCGGACCGTTCGAGCGCGCAGCAAACGATGCGCGAGGTAGGCACGGATTATGCCTTCTCCGTGATGGGACAAGGCAATCTGGTGGCAGTGACGGTGATCGGCGGTTATTTCTATGGCGTTGATCATGACAAGATCGAGGCTTGCAGCGCGGATGTAGCCGTGCTGCAGATGGATCAGGACGGCAAGCTGGAAGTGCTGGACTATGAGCTGCTTCGGCACGCCCAGAACTATGCCGGAGAAGGCGTTTTGGGACAGCCGATGGTCACCTTGGCGCGCTACGATTTTGAGGAAGCGGTCTACTACCTGACCGCCGGCTGCGCTGAACTGGAAGGCTCCGATGCAACGGCTACATCGGCCACCAAAGCTTACTTCATGGCGATGCAGCGCAAAAAGGGAAACGTATATCAGAAATACAACTTGATGACGGATTCCTATGATGCGCAGCAAGGCATCAGCAGCTTTATGCCCATGACGCCCACTAACCTGACGGTCAGCGGCAAATACATCGATATGGGGATGGATAGCCAGCGCTGCTATTACAGTTTGGGCGACGACACGAACGAAAGCACCGAAGAGAAGGGCGAAGCCTATCAGGGAACGCTGTACATCAATCTGAACGGCACCCATAAGCAGGTGGATTCGGATGTGAGCTTCATTGCGCCGCTGGCGAACTTGAACGTGACGGGACAGGGGGGCGTAGATGGCAAGGAATATCTGTTCTACCTCAAGCGCGGCACGGCTGCTGACGGCAGCGACTGCTATCGGCTGAAGAGCGCCTGTATCGATAGCCTGTGCAATCTGACCCTGACGGATTACGATATCACGGTTCCCACCGGCCGGTTCAATGTAACGGTGATCAACGACGGCACCGGCTATGGCCAGCCCTATCTGTACTGGCTGGAGTATGCGACTGAAGCGCAGGGCGACGCCGAAAGCGATGAAAAAACAGAAGTCTACCGCGTGCGCGCCGTGTCCTTCGAACGCACGGAGAACGTGATGTATGGCCCCTACACGCTGACGGAACTGAAGGGCGAAACGCCCAACCGTCTCTTTATCAGTCCGGAATTGGTCTATGATTCTGCCGATGATCGGGCTGCAAGGCGAAATGGCCGCTACAGGGTCTATTTCACCGCAGATGCAGACACAGCATCGAACGACGATGAGGATGCACGCATCAGCCAAGCGCTGTATGCCGCAAAGGTGCAGACGGCTGCCGGTCTGGATTTCCTTGGCATCGTGTCGGAGGATCCGTGCGTGAATCCGGGCAGCAACGCCACGCTTCTCTTTTCTGTGGAGAACACGGGCAACCTGCCGATCACGGCCTTCTTAGTCGAAGTGCAGAAAGATGGAAAGATTGTTGGCTATGTGCTGGTCAACTGCGCGAATCCGACGAACAGTGTGAACGGCTTCCTCAGCAGCGCAGACACAGCTCAGTATCCGACCGCGCCGGACAAGGCCTCGGCCTACTCCGTGGAGCGCGTGGCGAATGTGTTCAACGAGCAGAACGGCGATCTCTGGGTACAGCAGATCGATATGGAGCTGAGCCAAGCCAATGGGCGTTCCGTCCAGAGCGCGACTCAGGTCAAAGCGACCGCGCTGCTGATGCCTGGCGGGGTACACACTTACAAGGCGAGTTTCCATGTGCCAAAGGACTGGGAAGGCACGCAAAAACTGACGGCTGCGATCAAGAACATCTACATTGCGAAGAACCTTGCCGGTGCTGTGGCAAACGGCGATGAAGACGCCGCCGACTTGGCGCTGCCCTTGGAAAGCATTTATTGCGTTGACGAAGAAGGCAACGTCCAGTCTGCCGCCAATGCAGACAGCGGATCATCGCTCCGGGTGGGCCGCGTCGGTACGGCCGAGGACAGCAGGAAGCCGCTTGGCATCGGACGCGGCGATATGGGACTGTATTGCCAGCCGTATACGTCGGACGATGGGACGCAGTATGTGCGGGTGAGTATTGTCGGCCGTTCCACGACCAGTGAAGAATGCACCGCCCAGCCGACACTGACGGCAAAGCTTTCTGACGGCACCGAGGTGCTGAACCATACCTTCGCCAATGCCATTGATGAAGATTTTGCCTACACGGTGGACATTCCTGCAGCGCAGCTGCTGGTTGGCACGGAAGGCGACTATGTAACGTTCTGCCTGACGGATAACGAACCGGACGCTGCTTACGCCGACTTCTCCATCATGGACAATGAGCGCACCGTATGGCTGGGCAGCATGTCGCCTCTGCATATCGTGCGGCAGCCGGCTTCTGTCGAGGCCACGGAGAACGCGGATGTCAGCTTCACCGTTGAAGCTGCTGGAGGTCAGGAACCGTACTTCTATCAGTGGCAGCGTCAGGAGGCGCTGGGCGCATGGAATGATATCAGCGGTGAAACAAAGCCGGAATTGCTGCTCGAAGCTGTGCAAATGGCTGAGAACGGTGCATGCTTCCGCTGCGTGGTGAAGGATTCGTTTGGCCAGACCGTCACTTCTGATGCCGCGGTGCTGACGGTGGAGCGGATGCCTTTGACCGGCGATGCTGCACAGCCTGCGCTGTGGGCTGCGCTGATGCTGCTGTCTGCAGCGGCCGTGCTCATGCTCATTCGCCGCCGCAGGGCATAACACAAGAAAGAGACCGGAGGAAAGGCTCCGTTTGCGGCCTTCCACCCCCCATGGGTGGTTTTCGACAAGCTGAGGCTGACTGCCGCGGCAAACGGCAGTCAGCCTTTTTGATAACGATGAGGAGCGATGAAAGATGAAAAGATGGATGGCGTGTTTCGTGGCGGCAGTGCTGCTGTGTGCTTCTGCGGCCTTGGGCGAAGCGGGGCTGGCGGGCGGCTGGACGGTTGCCGACTCTGCGGAAGTGACGGAAGACCTGCAGCTGCTGTTTGAAAAAGCGATGGCCGAAATGGTGGGGGTGGATTATATGCCCGTGGCGGTTCTGGGGTCTCAGCTGGTTGCCGGTACGAACTACTGTTTCCTGTGCCGGGCGACGGTCGTCTATCCGAATGCACAGCCGTATTACGCGCTGGTGTACCTCTATCAGGATCTGAGCGGCAACGCCAGCGTGCTGCAGATCGACCAGTTGGAGATCGCTCTCCATCCGTGACGAAGTTTTCTGAAAGAAAAGTCTTGAATCTCACGCTGCGTAAGGGGATACAATGAGCATGCAGGGAGGCGAGATGATGCTGACAGTGATGGAGGTAAGCAGACGCAGCGGTATAAGCGTGCGCACACTGCATTATTATGACCAGATCGGCCTGCTCGAGCCGGCACAGGTGACGGAAGCGGGCTATCGAATGTACGATGAAGAAAGCCTGAAACGGCTGCATACCATTCTCATTTACCGGGAGCTGCAGTTTCCGCTCAAGGAGATCCGCCGTATGCTGGACAGCCCGGATTACGACCCGCAGGAGGCACTTGCGCAGCAGATCCGCCTGCTGGAGCAGCAGTATAAGCGCATCGGACGGTTGCTTGCGCTGGCGTATGACCTGAAGCAGAACGGGCTCGATGAGATGGATTTTCGGGCATTCGACAGAACGGAGATGGAGTGCTACAAAGAGGAGGCCAAGGCGCGTTGGGGCCAGAACGATGCCTGCCGCGAATACGCGCAGCGCGTGCTGCAAAAGACTGATCAGGAACTCCGTCAGTCGGGAGAAGCATTGATGCAGGCAATGATGGACATCGCTTCGCTGAAGGCGCTGCCGCCCTCGGAAGAATGCGTGCAGGAAAAAGTGAAAGCCCTGCAGCAATGCATGAACCAAAACTATTATACCTGCACAGATGAAATACTGGCGGCGTTTGGGCAAACGCTTGTGGATAACATACGCTTTGCCCGCGAAATCGATCAGTCCTGCGGCGACGGCGCGGCGCAGTATCTTCGCGATGCGATCTGTACATATTGCCAGAAAAAGAATGCAAAAGTCCGAACAGGAGGCTTGGAGGGCTGCAGCCCTCCAAATGGGAGCTGCTGACATAGAAAACTCTTGAAGCTATACCGGGTATGAGCATGGATCCCGTACTTTGTTTATTAGGAGTAAACCATGGACTTTGAACAACTTGCAAGAATAGAAAATGAAAGTGAACGTGTAAACAGAACCTATGATATATTCAACGAGGACACAAGGCTGAACCATTCCAAAGCCGCACGGGTCGAATTCCTGACCACTGTTCACTACATAGAAAAATACTTGAAAGAGGGCGACAGGATCCTCGACATCGGTGCAGGCGCAGGTGAATATAGCCTTTACTTTGCCCGTAAGGGGCATGAAGTGTCAGCTCTTGAACTGGCCGATGCGAATATTGCCGCTTTCAAAAACAAGCTCACCCCCGAAGACAGGCTCGATCTCGTTCAAGGCAACGCCATGGAGCTCTCTCGCTATGCAGACAAGTCATATGATATTGTCCTGCTGTTCGGCCCGCTTTATCATTTGCAAAATGATGCGGACAAACAGAAATGTATCAGCGAAGCAAAGCGCGTTTGCAGGGATGACGGTAAGATCTTCTTTACCTTTATCTCCAATGACTTTGTTTTTCTGACTGAGTTCGGATACGATGCTCATTATTTCAGCAGCGGTCATTACGACAAGGAAACATTCAAGCTCAACGACTTTCCATTTGTGTTCCATACGGTCAGTGCTGCAAAAAAACTTCTTGCAGACTGTGACGTAAACATACTGCACGAGGTAGCATCCGACGGCGCAAGCGAACTTTTAGCGGCAAAGATCAACGAAATGAGCGACGAGGACTATGCACAGTATCTCCGCTATCACTTCTACATCTGCGAAAAGCCGGAACTGCTCGGTATGACCAATCATCTGCTATTTGTGGGAGAAAAGGCATAACACGGATCGGCGAAACCTTACGTCTCCGCCGTTTTGATCCGCCCTATGACATAATGAATGTGAAAACGGCATGATCTGATCATGCCGCTTTCACGAAAACAGGATGATATTCTCTTATTGGGACGCTCTTTTACCATGATATGGGCGTATAGCCGACTGCTTCGGCGGGATCGTGGGTGACCAACACAACGGTTTTGCCCTTTGTATTGCGCGCGGTGATCTGCATCACGCGCGCTTTTGTTTCTTCATCCAGCCCTTTGTAAGGCTCGTCCAGAAACAGAATATCGAAATCAGCCAGCAGCGCCCGCGCCAGCGCTACGCGGCGCTTCATGCCTCCGCTGTACGCGGATACAGGCTGGGGCAGGCTTTCCGGGACGATGCCCAGCTCGCGCAGCAGCGGTTCAGCCTTGCCGCTGGCAGCGGGGTTCACCAGCGCGATGTTGGCTTCAGCGGTCATTTGCCCAAGCAGCCGGTCTTCCTGAAAGACGGCGCTGATGCGCGCTCCCTCCTGCAGATGCACACTTCCGCCATCCGGCTTCAGCAATCCCATCATCAGGTTGAGCAGCGTTGTTTTGCCGCAGCCGGATGGACCCATCAGGCAGTAATGCCCGCCTTCCTCCAGATGAAAGGACAGGCCGTCGATCACGCGCTTGCCGTCAAATGCCTTGCTCAGATCCCGTGCTTCCAGCATGCGCCGGCCCTCCTTTCCACCTGATCCAGCAGCAGCTTGAGCAGCTTTTCACAGCCGATGCTCAGCAGCACGATCACCAGCGTCCAGCAGAACAGATCCGGCGTTTCCAGATACACCTTGGCTTTATAAAGCTTTTCGCCGATGGAGCCGGAAGGAATGCCGATCACTTCCGCCGCCACACCGCTTTTCCAGCACAGGCCAATGGCGATGGAAAGCCCGCTGCGCAGGAAGGGCAGCACCTGATACAGATAAATGGCCTTGAGCTGGCGCAGAAACGGCACGCGGAATACCTTTGCCATTTCGACCAGCTTGGGGTCGGTACTGTCCAGCCCGGTCAGCACGTTGGAATAGATCACCGGAAAGCCGATGAGCAGGCTGATGATGATGGAAAGCCGCTTGCTGGGCACCCACAGCAGCACCAGAATGACGAAGGAGGCCACCGGGATGGCCTTGACGGCCGCCACGACGGGGGAGAGGAGCGCGCGCACTGCGCACAGCCGATAGGCCAGCGCAGCCAAGCCGATGCCAAGCACGGCGCTCAGCCCGAAGCCCAACAGGATATGCCCCACTGAAAAGCTGATGCTTTTCCAAAACGCGGGTTCAAAGATCAGCTGGCCCAGCCGTTTCAGCGCCGAAAGTGGTGTGACCAGCAAAATGGGTTCGGCCACCCACATGGCGGCGATCTGCCAGACGAGAAGCCAGAAGATCACCGGCCAAATGGGCAGCCGATCGGTTTTAGCGCTTGAAGTAGAAGGCGTCATCAGGCAGCGTGCCGCCCACGGCCTTGGGGTTCTGCTCAAACAGCACGCTCAGGTAGCCGGACAGGCGGGTCTGCATCTCGGCGCCTTCGATGCAAACGATGCTGCAGTGCGGCACGGCCTTCTTGGCCACTGCCTCGGGGATGATATCGTACTGGCCGATGATGGCGGCTGCTTCATCCACATTGGCATTGGTGAAATCCACGGAGGCATGGTAGCTGTCCAGGAAAGCGGCGACTGCTTCGGGATGCTCCTGGATGAAATCGGTGCGGCCCACCACCACGCCGGTGATCATGGAGCTGGGGTTTTCGCTGCCTTCCTGCAGCTTGTCCCATTCCGCAGTCATATCCAGCACCACGTTCACGCCCTCCTGCTTCATCTGGGCGGTGGTCACGAAGGGCTGGGGCAGCATGGCCACGGAGCCTTCGTCCGCCAGCAGGGAAGCCAGACATTCGCTGTGCTCGGACTTGAACTCGATGTTCACATCCCTTTCAGGATCCAGACCGCTGGCGGTGAGCAGGTAGTTGAGCGCATATTCCGGGGTAGCGCCCTTGCCGCTGGCGTAAATAGTGCGGCCGCGCAGATCTTCCACGCTGGAGACAGTGGAACCGTTTTCCACGATGTACAGCACGCCCAGCGTGTTGATGGCCAGCACCTGCACCTTGCCCTGCGTGTTGTTGTACAGCACGCTTGCCAGATTGGCGGGCACGGCGGCAATGTCCACCTCGCCCTTGACCAGCAGGGGCGTGATCTCGTCGATGGCGGCATGAATGGAGAAGGCGTAGGTCTCGCCGTTGTCATCGCTCATCATCTTGACCATGCCCATGGCGGTGGGGCCTTTGAGCGCGGCGACCTTCGCGGCAGGTTCGGCCACGGCGGCCGTCAGGGTAAACAGCATGCTCAGCGCGAGCAGAATGGAAAGCAGCTTTTTCATGTTCATATTCCTTTCATTGGTGAAGTTTGGTTTTTGGCAGTGGTCAGGGCGCTTTTGACCTGCACGCCCTTCAGATTGCCCAGCCGGCCTGCCATAGCGCCCAGCTGGTCGTTGGTTCCCTTTACGATGAGGCCGATCACTGCTTCGCCCGTTTGATGATCCGGTATGCCCATGCGGCCCCGGATGATGGATCCATAGGCGGAAAGGAGCTCGTTGACTGCCTGCACGGAGGTTCGATCCTCGATCACAATCCCCACAAATCCCAGACGTTCCATGATCCCGCCTCCTTTCTTTTTTTGCAAAAAACAAACCGCAGGCTTCCATGCATCAGCATGCAAGCCTACGATGTTCCTTCATCATTTCTGCGCACGGCAGATCCTCCTTCCTCATCTTGGACGAAGGAGCGCTTTCTCCCGCGTCCGCAACCCGGAGCTTGTATTTGCTGCCTTCGGTTCTCCGCTTCACGTATCCGCTGAGCTTTGACCGGAGAGCTGGTTCTATTATACCGCAGGATCGCCAAAATGAAAACAGATATTTGTGCGCTATTCTTCCGGCTGGATCAATCGCAGGCCGCGCTTGGCCACATAGCTGCTTTCCAGCCAGTAGGCAGCCGCGCCGAAAGCATCGTTCTCCGGATAATAGCGGATGCCGGGGATCTCGCTCAGATCGCCGATGGGGGCGAAGCTGCCGTTCTGATCAAGGTACAGTTGGTGATCCCCGATACGTTCCCATGTGGAGGAGGGCGCGGAGTCGATCACCTGCACCATGCTGCCGTCCTCGCTGATCTGGGCGGCCATGGCAATGTGGCCGTTCACAACGGCAAAGGAGAACACAGCGCCGGATCCAAAGCGGCTGCGGATGGTGCGCAGATCGTGATACAGCTCATAGCGCGTTTGAAATCCCAGATCATCGCCGGCATTGCCCACCAGCGTGCTGTTGATGGTGCCGTCCTCCCGCAGGCAGAAGGCGTATTTCTTTGCCAACGCTTCCGGCGCGATGGCGGCTCCCTCGAAGCCAAGACATTGCAGCGCATGGCTGAGGGCAAAAATGGCGCAGCCGGATTTTTGCAGATTGCTGGAACCGTACTTCTTGTCCTTCCACAGACCGCTGGACTGGCTGTATAGGGAAAGGGGAGCCACTTCGGGCAAATCGGAAGCCGCGCTGCTTTTGACGGCGGGCAGGACGGGGGACTGATAGAGGTGCAGATAAACGCTGCCGCCATTGCCGCTGATCGTGACCAGACCGCTGCGAACGGAAGCGGCATCGTTCACTTCTGGGTGTACGACCAACTCGTTGCCGTTCTGCTCCAGCTGAATGAAAGCGTCCTGCGTTTCGGCGCGCCATTCGCCCGCTGCTTCCACGCCAAATGCGCGGCTTCCCTGCGCGTTTGTCCACACAACATGCGTCTGCCCTTCGACCGTCAGCGGCTGCGCGGTTTCGAACAGCGACACTTCCTCATCCACGCCATATCCGGCGGATTGCGCGGCGGTCAGCATTAACTGATGACGGCCGCTGCGCACCAGGATGCTTGCTTCGCGGTATTCGTCTGTCGGCGTGCTGATCGTTGCGGTGAGCACATCGCCCGGTGCACCGGACGTTTGTTCCAGCGTAAGAAAATCCGAGCCGGTCTGCGCCGTCCATTCCTCGGTGGCGTAGATGATCCAGCTTTTCTGGCCGCCGCCTGCGCTCAGATCGCCGCCAGTCGCCTCGGCGCTCAGCCCATTGCCCTCCACCACGTCAAACGCGGCCGTTGCCTTCGCCGCTGCTCCGCCAGCATCCAGCACCGTTGCCAGCAGAGTATACGCGCCGGGCTGCGCAGGCACCCAGTACCAGTCGGCACCGCCTTCAGTGCGCAGCACCGTTTCCTCTTGCGTAAGGATGCTGTACACATAACGCTCGCCGCCCGCGCCGCCGCTCGTCTGCACATGCACCTTGAGGGGCTCGCCGGTCGGCACAGTCTCCGGCAATGGGGCAAGGCTCATGCTCAGCGCCTCGACTGCGGTGAAGCTGGCTTCGGCCGTTTCTTCGCCGTCTTCCCGCAGGGCAGCTGCTTTCAGTTGATACGTTCCCGTTTTCCGCGGCACATAGGAGCCAAACGCATACGGCGTTTCGGTCTCAAACAGCTGCTTGCCTTCGTACAGCAGCGTGTAGCGGTAGAGCGGCGCTTCTTCGCCTGATACGGTAAAATCCACCGGGCTGAATGCGGCGGTCAGCTCTGCGCTCAGTGTAAGCAAAGTTTCCGCGTGCGCCGACCATGGCAGCAAAGCAGCCAGCAGGATGCAGATTGTCCGCAAACGTATCTTCATGCTTGTCTCCTCTGTACGGCTGAATTTTCAGCAACATTATAACGCATGCAGCCCATCTGTGCAAATCGCGCCGGTCAAATAAACGGTGCGTTTCGTTTCTGTTACAGCTGTGACGGGCATAGCCTTTTGCATTAGGAGGGATGCACATTGATCGCAAGTTTTCTGTTCTGGATCATCAAGGATTGCCTGTTCCTGCTGGGGTACATCTCCGGACGGCAGAGCTTTCAAAAGCCCTTGTCCCCGCTGGAAGAACGCGAGGCGCTGGCGCACATGAAGGAAGGCGACGAGGATGCGCGGCAAATGCTGATCGAGCACAACATGCGCCTGATCGTACATATCGCCCGCAAATACAAGGTGCCCGGCTGCACCTTTGACGATCTCATCTCCATCGGCGCAATCGGGCTGATCAAGGCGGTGCGCAGCTATGATCCGGACGCGGGCACATCGCTGTCCACCTATGCGGCGCGGTGCATTGAAAATGAGATCCTGATGTCCCTGCGCCAGAGCCGAAAGCAGCAGTGCGATGTGAGCCTGGATGAGCCGCTGGGAACGGACAGCGACGGAAACGCCGTGACCTTTTCGGATCTGCTGGGAACAGCGCCGGATCTGGTGGAAGAAGAGGTGCGCCGGCGCGTAACACTGGAGATGGTGCGCAAGGCTCTGCCCACGCTGCCGGAGCGCGAGCGGATGGTGCTCACGCTGCGCTACGGGCTGGAGGACGGCGTGGTGCATCCTCAGCATGAGATCGCGCAGCGGCTGAACATATCGCGCTCCTATGTATCGCACCGCCGCTAATGGAAACGCCCGCCCGACCGGCAAAGCCGGTCGATACGATCGTGTTTGGCGGGCTGCTGCCCTCCAAACCACCCATGGGTGGTTTTTTGACAAGCTGCTCGCTGTTCTGTTTTTGTTTTTGCTATTTTTCTGCTATAATAGAAGCAAATGTACGAAAAGCAAACAAGGAGGAATGGCCTTTGACAGAGATTTGCGGAAAACATGCGGAGCTGTCTGTGACGCGGCCGGAAACGCTGCAGCAGATCGCCCACGCCCTTGCATCGCCCGTGCGGCTGGAGATGATCCGCGTGCTTGGACGGCGGATCATGAACGTGGGTGAGCTGGCGGCCGAGTTGAAACTGCCCATGTCCACGGCGGCGCTGAACGTAAAGATCTTGGAGGATGCAGGGCTGATCAAAACGGAAACGCAGCCCGGCATTCGCGGCTCCATGAAGCTGTGCAGCAGGCGGCTGGACTCGGTGGATATCTCCCTGCAGCCGCCGGAGGAACAGCCCTCCTCCTGCCTGACTATGGAAATGCCCATCGGCGGCTACAGCTCTGCGGAGGATATCCAGCCTACCTGCGGGCTGGCGGATTCGGCCAATATCATTGGCGTGATGGATTACCCCATGTCGTTTTACGAACCGGAGCGGTTCCGCGCCCAGCTGGTGTGGTTGCGGCAGGGCTTTTTGGAATACCGGTTCGCCATGGCCCGAATGGAGCAGATCACCATCGACTGGTTGGAACTGTCCTTTGAAGCCTGCTCAGAGGCGCCCATGTACCGGGATCCGTGGAAAAGCGATATTGTTGTGGAGATCAACGGCGTGCGTTTGGGCCTGTGGACCTGCCCCTGCGATTGCGGTGGGCGGCGCGGTGTGCTCACGCCCTCGTGGTGGGATGACCTGAGCACCCAGTTTGGGTTTTTGAAAACGTGGCGGGTGGATGATTCTGGCACAGCGTTGGATAAGAATCCCCTCAGCGGAGTAACGCTGAAACAGCTGCATTTGCGGGAGACACCCTACATCAGCGTGCGCATCGGCGTGCCGGGCGACGCGCAGAACATAGGCGGGCTGAATCTGTTTGGGGAGGGCTTCGGCGATTTTGCGCAGGGGCTGATCCTGCGGGTAGGCTATCATATCCAGTAAAAAAGAAACATAGCGCGATCCCCCCTGTGCAGGCACATCGCTACACAGGGGGAATTGTTATGCCCAAAAGGAAACGGTATGGAGCTTTCCAACAAAAAAGCTGTTGGTTTGGTTGTGGAAGAAACAGGTTTTATAGAATGTTCCAAAACTATTGACATAATTATTCCAGGGGGGGTATACTTTAACCATAAAACGGCTGAAAAATTCAGGAAAAGTTACGGTGACTATTCTTGAATGACCATTCTTTTCCCATTTGAATATATATTTTGTTTCATTTTATTTGAAACAAAACATGGGAGTTGTGGTTTGCTGCTTGAAGAGAATACCCATCAGGAGGAGTCAGTATGGCTACTGAGACCCAGAAGCGGATCCCGCGTCCCGAGCATCCCCGTCCCGATTTTATGCGCGATACCTTTTACAATCTGAACGGCGTGTGGCAATTTGCCTTTGACGATCAGGACGAAGGACGTTTTCAGGGCTGGTACAAGCCCGGCAGGCAGCTGGATCAGGAGATCGTGGTGCCCTATGCCTACCAGACCCGCCTGAGCGGCCTCGGCCCCACGGACGAGATCCATCCCATCGTGTGGTACCGCCGCAGCTTTGAGGTGCCTGCGGATATGCAGGGCCGCCGCATCCTGCTGCGCTTCGGCGCGGTGGACTTTGCCTGCCAGGTGTATGTCAACGGCCAGATGGCCGGTGAGCATCGGGGCGGCTATGCGCCTTTCCTGTTTGATATCACCTCGCTGCTGTGCGATGGCGAAAACGACCTGTGCGTCCGCGTGGAGGATGCGCCGGACTGCACCCAGCCCAGAGGCAAGCAGTACTGGGATCGCGGCCTGATGGGCTGCTGGTACACCCCCGTGACGGGCATCTGGCAGACGGTCTATCTGGAAGCCACCGGCCCGGTGGGCATCCGCCATATCTTTGTTACCCCGGATATCGACCACGCTTCCTTTACCGCTGAAGTCGCGCTGGATCAGCATCCCGGCGAGGGCGCGGAGCTGGAGCTGACGGTCTCCTTCAAGGGCAAGCACTGGCGCACCGTGCGCACCTCCATTGGCGACCGCACTTCCCGCGTGGCGGTGGATATGATCGTGCGCGGCGAGCTGGACAGCCTGCATCTGTGGGGCCCGGGCCAGCCCAACCTGTACGATCTGCGGGTGCGCCTGCTGCGCGATGGGCAGGAGCTGGACCGTGTGGATACCTACTTTGGCATGCGCAAGGTGGAAGTCAAGGATGGCCGGGTGTACCTGAACAACTCGCCCATCTATCAGCGGCTGATCCTGGATCAGGGCTACTGGCCGGAAAGCCTCATCACCCCGCCCAGCGACGAGGCCATTCAGGCCGATCTGCGCTACACGCAGCAGTTTGGCTACAACGGCGCGCGCAAGCACCAGAAGCTGGAGGACCCGCGCTACTACTACTGGGCCGACCGTATGGGTCTGCTGGTATGGGGCGAGGTGCCCAGCGCGTATGATTTCACAAACGAGTCCATCCGCAACCTGACGGAAACGCTGATGGATTTCATCCACCGGGATTTCAACCATCCCTGCATTATTGCCTGGGTGCCCCTGAACGAAAGCTGGGGCGTGCGGCAGATCTATGCCAACCGCCGCCAGCAGGAGCTGGGCCGCATGCTCTACCACCTGACCAAAACGGCGGACGGCACCCGCCTGTGCTCCTCCAACGACGGCTGGGAGCAGGTGGAGACCGATATCTGCGCCCTGCACGACTACGCAGCCACCAAGATGGACATTGCCGCCCATTTTGCCTCCCGGCAGCAGGTGGAAGCCCATGGCTGCGACCTGCGCCCCTGCTATGCTATCGGCCATGAGCCCACCGGGCGCGAAGCCTTTATGGTCACGGAATATGGCGGCATCGCTTTTACCAACATCGGCCTGCAGGGCAGCATGGGCGGCATGGAGACCTGGGGCTACCATGACAAGGTAACGGATGAAGAGGCCTTCTTCCGCCGCTTCCAGGAAGTGACCGATGGCATTCGCGAATTGCCCTATTGTCAGGGCTACTGCTATACCCAGCTGACCGACGTGATGCAGGAGGTCAACGGCCTGCTCACCCCGGACCGCCAGCCCAAGGTGGATGCGGAGCGCTTCGCCGCCCTGAACCGCAACCCGGACGGCCATCCCTGAAAAACGTTTCTTACCGCTTTGGAAAACCCGAACGTTTACAAAGCCAAGCGGTAAAAATAAAAAAACCAAGGAGGTACACCCCATGAAGAAAACCCTCGCTCTCGTACTGGCCATGCTGATGGTTCTGGCCATGGCCCCTCTGGCCCATGCCGAAACCGTCGAAATCGACTACTGGTCCGTGTTCACCGGCGCTGACGGCGCTACCATGCAGGGCATGGTGGATGAGTTCAACGCTTCTCAGGACGAGGTGCATGTGAACCACACCCCCATGACCGCTGATGACCTGTACCAGAAGATCCCCATGACCGTGCAGACCGGCTCCGGCGTGCCTGATGTGACCATCGTGCACATCGAGCGCATCCCCAACTTCGTGTCTCAGGAAATGCTGTACAGCTATGACCTGGACCTGATCGCCGAGGCTGGCGTGAAGGAAGAAAACTACAACGCTGCTGCTTGGGCCCGCACTGATATCGATGGCGAGCACTACGGCATCCCGCTGGATGTTCACTCCTACGTGACCTACTACAACAAGGATCTGTTCGACAAGTATGATCTGAACAGCTTCGTGGAAGACGGCTACCTGACCTTCGACGAGATCCGCGCTCTGGGCGACAAGGCCCGCGCTGCCGGCTGGGAAGGCGAGATCTTCAACCTGGGCTGGATGCGTGCTCAGCTGCTGGGCTACTATGCTCAGCTGAAGGCCGACGCTGCCCTCACCTCTGACGGCACCGCTCCCGCCATCAACAACGAAGAAATGAAGAAGGTCTTCGAGACCATGAAGTCCCTCTTCGAGGATGGCTACACCACCGACAAGACCACCGATTACTCCTCCAAGTTCTACGGCGGCGAGCTGCTGGTATGGAGCGAGGGCATCTGGATGAAGGCTGCGGCTGTGGATGCCGGCATCAACTTCGGCATGGTTCCCGCTGTGTGCTTCGACGCTGCCAACGCCAAGAGCTGGACTTCTTCCCACAACTTCGTGCAGTTTGCTGATGAGAACCGCACCGAGGAAGAGGACCTAGCCGTTGCCAAGTTCGTCAACTGGATGGGCGAACATTCCCTGACCTGGGCCAAGGACGCTGGCCAGTGCCCCGCCCACCTGTCCATCAACGATGTTGTTGAGTTCAAGGATATGCCTCAGGCCTTCCTGGCTGATCCCGAGCGCTCCGACGAGCTGGCCATCTACTACTACCAGTACTGGGGCCTGTTCGACACCGCTTTCAGCCGCATTGGCTGGGACTTCACCGATGGCACCATCTCCATCGACGATGCTCTGGCTCAGATCGATGCTGAGATCGCTGACGCTATCGCCGCTCAGTGATCATGACCCAGTTTCCGGGGCAGGGGAGAGAACGCTCTCCTGCCCCCTTCTAAAATGTTGAAAACCCCTCCCGGCAAAGCCGGGAGATACGATTATACCGACTGCTGACCGCTGGTCAGCCGGCGGATATGATAAGAGAGGTGTCCCGATGACACGGTCCAGACTGGCGGCGCTGTTTGCGCTGGCTTTTATCCTGCTGTTCTGTTTTTCAAGTGTAACGGCGACAACAACGGTCAAGGAGACCACTGCTGTCATTGAGATGTCGCTGATGAGGCTGCTGCTGTCCCTGTCCAGCGCCAGCATCCTGTTGATCCCCGTTTCCTTCTGCGCCATGGTGGGCGCGGTCATCGCACTGCTGGGCAAACAGCGCGGCGTGGCGATGCTGTTTGCATTTATCTCCTTTATTTCATTCGGTCTGTTCCTGCTGTTCTTCTCTTTGGAGAAGAACAACGCCACGCTGTATACGCCTCTGAGCGATCAGTTGAAAGAGCTGGGCGTCAAATTCAAAAAGCGCGATGTGAAGAGCATCAGCACTTCTTTTGATCCCTTCAGCTACTTTGCCCTGGCTTGCGCCGGCATGGCGGCTTTCCTGTCCATCCCTCCCATGAAAGAGGAGAACGACCGCCGTCTGGTGAAGCGCTCTCTGGTGCCGTACGCCTATATCATGCCCCATCTGCTGTTCTTCGTTATCTTCTTCATTACGCCCGCCATTTATGGCGTTTACGCTGCCTTTACCAAGTGGGATCTGTTTAACGAGCCCGTCTTCATCGGACTGGAAAACTTCAAGACCCTGCTGTTTGATTCCTCCAATACCTATTACCGACAGCTGCGGAACGGTCTTTGGAACACCTTCAAGTTTGTGGTGTATTCCGTGCCCTTCTGCATTCTGGTGCCGCTGTGTCTGGCGCTGGCCCTGCAGACCGGCTGCCGCGGCAGCAAATTCTATCAGGCACTGTACTATCTGCCCAGCCTGCTGTCCATCACCACGGTAACGCTCACATGGCGCTACATGTTCTCCGTGGACTACGGCGTGGTGAACAAATTCCTGGGCTCCACCCACAACTGGTTCACGCCGCCCTATACATGGATCATGCTGGTCATCGTCACCGTGTGGTGGTGTACCGGCGGCACCATGGTCATCTACCAGAGCGCTTTGGCCTCCATCCCGCAGGAGCTGTACGAGGCGGCGGCGGTGGATGGTGCTGGCGGATGGGCCAAGTTCTGCAACATCACCCTGCCGGGCATGCGCTACCCGCTGATGTATACGCTGGTCATGTCCGTTGTGGCCCAGTTCAACATTTACGGTCAGCCGCTGATTTTGACGGGCTTTAGCAATCAGGAAGCAAACGCTGTGCTGCTGATGTATGTGTATGAAAACTCCGTCAAGAAACAGGTGGCGGGCATGTCCGCCGCCATGGCCCTGATCCTGGGTCTGTGCATCATGGTGGTGACCTTCGTGCAGATGAAGGTCATGCGTGCCAATACGCCGGACTAAAGAAAGGAGGAAAACAACAATGAAAGCCGAAAAGCATACCAAAATGTTCGCGCTGTGTTTCCTGTTCCTCCTGGGCATTGTTTGGGTGGTGCCGGTGCTTTGGCTGGTGGTGAACTCCTTTAAGACGGATGCAGACTTTATTACCTCCTTTGCCAACCTGCAAGGCCCGTGGGATTACCTGACCCGACTGCTGCCCCGCGAGTGGACAGTGGTGAACTATGTGGAAATGTTCGTTGGCGGCAGCGGCACCAACACCACTGCCAACATGCTGGCCATGTTCAAGAACTCCTTCATCGTCTCCTTTGCGCAGACGGCAGGCATTGTGATCATCACCTCACTGTCGGCCTATGCTTATGAGCGACTGGATTTTAAGGGCGGCAACAAGATCTTCTGGGCGCTGATGTACATGAGCATGTTCCCCAACGTAGTGGCGCTGCTGCCCCAGTTCCGCATTGCCAACGCGCTGGGTTGGGTCAACAACCTGAACGCGCTGATCTGGCCCAGCATGGCGGGCGTGTTCAACATCTTCCTGATCCGCAACTTTATGAAGGGCATCCCAAAAGCGCTGGACGAAGCCGCCACCATCGACGGCGCCAGCAGCTTCCAAGTGTACACCCGCATCATCGTGCCCTCCATCATGCCGGTGCTGATCGTGGTGGCCATCTTCGCCTTCAACGGCGCGTGGAACGACTTCCTGTGGCCCACCATCGTTATGACCGATGTAAACAACCAGACCCTCACTGCCGGTCTGCGCCTGCTGAGCGGCCAGTACGAGCAGAAATGGGCTCACATGATCGCCTCCTGTCTGGTATCCATGATCCCTCCCTTCGTGCTGTACCTTGTCGCCCAGAAGTACTTCCTGCAGGGCATCTCGGTACAGGCCGGTGTAAAGGGATAAAGACTTTCTCAAAAATGGCAAAGAAGCACCGAAGGGTTGTGTTCCCTTCGGTGCTTTTTTGTCGAAAAATGCTCAGAAAAGTTTTTCCGAATGGACAGGCAAGACTCCTCTTTGGCGTACATACGCTCAACGAGGAGGTGGGATGCGTGAAAACCAACACGATGCCTGTAGTTCGCTGCGAATACAGCGAGGAGGGGAAGAGCCTGACCCTTCTGCTGGAGGAAGCCTTTCGGCTGTATCTGGCCCGTATCCTTGCAATGGACAAGTATGCAGCCCCATGCGGGCGATGAACGGCCGCTTGCGGCAAGGAGACAGCCATGGTTCTGCAGATCAGCAACCCAATGGATTATCATGCGGCTCTCTACATACGCCTGTCAAAGGAGGATGAGACCGAAGGCCCATCCCAGAGCGTTACCAACCAGCGATCCCTGCTGAACGAATTCGTGCAGCAGCATCGTCTGACCGTCTATGATACCTATATCGACGATGGCTTCAGCGGCACCAGCTTTGATCGCCCAGCCTTCCAGCGGATGATCGCCGATATCGAAGCCAAGAAAGTAAACATGGTCATCACCAAAGACCTGTCCCGTCTGGGGCGGGATTACATCCTGACCGGTCACTACATGGAGAGGTACTTTCCAGAAAAGCGGGTGCGGTACATTTCCCTGCTGGATGGCATCGATACCGGCGTGGAGTCCACCGCCAACGACATCACTCCCTTTCGTGCCATCATGAATGACATGTACGCCAAAGATATCTCCAAAAAGATCAAGTCCGTCAAGCGCGACAAGCAGCGCAAGGGGCAGTTCATCGGTGGGAAGCCCGTGTACGGCTACAAAATGCACCCCACGGAGAAAAACGAGATCGTCATGGACGAACAAGCGGCTTCTGTGGTGCGGCGCATCTTCGCCATGGCGCTGGAGGGCGTGAGCTGCCGACAGATCGCCATGCGGCTGAATGAGCAGCACATTCCCACACCGGCGGTCTACGCCGGGCTGACACTTAGCACAAAGGGCGCATACTCTGGCCTGTGGTCATCTGAACGCATTTCGGAAATGCTGCGCAACGAAACCTACATTGGACATATGGTGCAGGGGCGCACGGTGAAGATCAGCTACAAGTCCAAAAAGTGTCTGCTGCAACCGCCAGAGGCGTGGGTAATCGTAAAGAACACGCACGAGCCGCTGATCGATGAGGCAACCTTTCAAAAGGTACAGCAGATGATTGCAAGCCGCAGACATACCCGTAGCCGAACCTATGACTTTCTGCTGAAAGGGCTGATCTGCTGCCACGAGTGCGGTTCACCCATGGCGGTACTGAACCGCCCCAACGCTGCCGGTGAAGACAGGCTTTTCTTCGTCTGCCGCACCTATCAGCGGTTCACCAAGGCGGGGGCATGCACCTGCCACTCCATCAAGGAGCAGACGGTGACGGAAGCGGTGATCGCCAAGGTGGGGGAGGTGTGCCGGGCTTTCCTTCAGCCGGACAGGCTGCTGCCCATTGCCGCCGCAGCTGTAGAGGAAGCGCGGAAGATGAATGATTGCGGGGCAGAAATGCAAGCCGTACAAGACAAGCTGGAAAAACTGACATCTCATCTGTACAAAATATACATGGATCGATTGAGTGGCTTGCTTTCGGAAAGCGACTTTGAGCGCCTCTATCAGAGGATGAAGATGGAGCGGGAACTGCTGGAAGAAAAGTGCAAGCAGCTGGAAGAACAAAAAGAAAAGCCGTTTTCCATAGAGGACAGGGCAAGGGAACTGGTGCAGCAGTATCTGCATTCTGCCTGCGCCAGCCGGGAATTGCTGGTCAGCCTGATCCAGCGGGTGGAACTCACCGCTGACAAACAAATCATCCTCAGATTCCGCTTCCATGAGCCGGAAGCGCTTTCTTAGCGGCTATCGTTTACAGTAAATGCTGTGCGATGTATCGCGCGTGGAAAAGCATGCCATCGAGCTGATCCGGGATAAACTCAACGGCGGAGCATGAGACGGCAGAAGCGGCTGCCGCAGATCCGCTTTCTGCGGCAGCCGCGTTGCTTTTTACATTTCAAGACACTCCATCACGTCCGTGCCGGTGGCGCTCTCGTCGCGCAGCAGTTTTTCCTGCAGACGAAGCCATGCATCATGCCGATCGTTGAGTACCTGCGCCGCCAGCTGCTGCCCGCGGTGCAGCCATTGCTGGCACGCCGCATCCTTTTGCTGTTGGCTGAACAGATAGGCCTCGTCGCTCTCCGGCAGCATGCCCCATTCGCACACCATGCGCCGCGCCATCAGGGCGGCTTTTTCAATGTCATTGGAAGCGCCGGTGCCTACGCGGTCTCTGCCCAGCAGCAGCCGTTCGCCTTCACGCCCGGCCAGCGCAACGGCGATGTGGCACAGTAGCTCCTGCTTTTCATGGAACAGCTTTTCGACCGGCAGCGATAGGCTGTATCCTGCAGCGCCCCGTGTGGTGGGAATGATGGATACTTTTTGCAGCTCGTGCCCGGGCAGCAGCACGGCGGTGGCGATGGCGTGCGCGGCTTCGTGGGCGGCGGTGATGCGGCGTTCGTGCTCCAGCCGCTGCAGATCCCGGCGCTGCGCACCCAGCAGCACGGTGTCCAGCGCAAGGAAGAGATCCGCCGGCTCGATCCTTTCCGCACCGCGCTTCACGGCGCACAGGGCGGCCTCGTTCATCAGCGTCTCCAGCTTGGCACCGGAAAACAGTACGGTTCGCCGCGCGATGTCCGCAAGACTGATTTCCTGCGAAATCAGCTTCTTTTTCGCGTGTACCTGCAGAATCTGCAGCCGCTGCTCCTGCGTGGGCAGCGGCACTTCGATCTGCCGGTCGAAACGGCCGGGGCGCAGGAGCGCTTCGTCCAGCGTATCCACGCGATTGGTGGCAGCGACCACCACGATGCCGTCATGCTCGAAAAAACCGCTCATTTCGGATAACAGCGCGTTCAGGGTTTGTTCGCGCTCGTCGCTGCGGTTATCGCGCTTTTTCCCCACGGCGTCGATCTCGTCAAAAAAGATCACCGCGCGCCCTGCCTTGCGCGCCTTCTGAAACAGTGTGCGTACACGGCTGGCCCCCACGCCTACATACATCTCCACAAAATCTGCGCCGTTGACAGCAAAGAACGGCACGCCCGCTTCGCCCGCCAGTGCTCTGGCCATCAGCGTCTTGCCTGTTCCCGGCAGCCCGTACAGCAGCACGCCGCGCGGAATGCGCGCGCCCATGCGGCGGTATTTCTCGGGCGACCGCAAAAACGCGACCAGCTCCCGCAGACTGTCCATGGCTTCGTCATTCGCCGCTACATCCTCGAAGCGCGTTTCCGGAATGCTGCTTTGAGCGGCAAAGGCTGGGCGGCTTGCCCATTCTGCGGAGCGCGGCCGTCCGGCAAAGACGGATGACAGCAGCAGCGTCATGCCCAGCAGCATGGCATAGCTCATATTCGCACTGCTTGGCAGCGCGCCGCTTTGCTGCCAGATGGCAGATATCATCAGAATCAGCAGCCCCGAAGCGGCGATTGCATGCGTGCGTTCCATCGATCGTTTCATCAAACATCCCCCCGTTGTGGTTGCGAAAACAGTATACAAACCATACTTCATTGTTGTAAATGGTACTTATTGCTGGCTTTTCCACGGTTTTTCGCCGCGCAAAACGCGCATAGTAAGCACGCATGGCTTTGGAAAAGCATTTGCTGTTTTGCAGCCAGCATCTGGTTTGGGGGGAATTGCATGTCCAAATCCAAGAAAAAACGCGAAAAAGCGCGTCAGACAGCCAACACGCAGGCTCAGGAAAGCCAGATTGCCAGCGCGGATTCACCAGTGGCGCGTGAAGCGGAAACCGTGGAGGACGCGGCCCGCAGCGGCGACAGCGAGGCCCTCTCCCCGGAAGAGGAGGAGAAACCGCAGCCCGAGCCTTCGCGCAGATCTCTGCGGGAAGAAAAGCTGCGCCGGGCGGATGCATTCCGCAAGCGCAAACCAGATCTGACACATGGGCAAGCGATGCGCCACGTTCGCGCCCGCCACGCTGCAACGCGCGCACTGCGCACGCCAAACCGCCATGACACGGGCCTTCCGGTGCGCAGACATCCTGTGCGGACTACGCTGGCAACACTGTGCAGCCTGTTGGCCATCACGCTGGTCGGCGCTTATTTTGCCTTTGACGTGTCTGAATGGCAGAAGCTGGACGTGAACAAGATCACCGCAGCGCCGCAGACAGGACTGATGTATGACAACGAAGGCGCGTTGCTGACCAAGATCCGTGGGGCGGAAAACCGGGTGGTCATCCCGCTGGAGCAGATCCCGCTGCATACGCAGCAGGCGTTTCTGGCGGCGGAGGATCTGCGCTTTTACAGCCATAAAGGGGTGGATGTGGTACGGCTGTTCGGCGCCTTGGCGGCCAACATCCGCCAGGGCGGCTATGCGCAGGGCGGCAGCACCATTACCATGCAACTCATTCGGCAGAGCCATTTGAGCACGCAAAAGACCATTTCACGAAAGCTGGAGGAGATCTGGCTGGCCTTTCAGCTGGAGCGCCAGATGAGCAAGGACGAGATCCTGGCCATGTATCTCAACTACATTTATTTCGGCAATGGAGCATATGGCATTCAGGCTGCCGCGCAAACCTACTTCGATGTGGACGCGGCGGAGCTGAGCCTTGCACAGGCGGCAGCGCTGGCTGCCTCCATCAAAGCGCCCAGCTATTATTCCCCAACGGCCGATGCACAGGCCAACCGCACCCGGCGCAACTACATTCTGTCTACCATGCTCAGCAACGGCATGGTCAGCACCGCTGAATATGAAAACGCTGCGAACGAGACGGTGAACGTGGCGCAGCGCGAGCCGGAAACGCTGGAGCACGGCTGGTTTGTGGATGCGGTGCTGGACGAAGCGGAGCGCCTGCTGGGCATGAGCAGCGATCAGGTGCTGACCGGCGGCTTCATCATCGACACCACCCTCAGCCGAGAGCATCAGCGCGTGCTGGAGGAGCAGTTCACCCGCGATGTGTTTCCCGCCAACGCCGCAGACGGCACAAAGGTGCAGGCAGCCGCCGCGTGCGTGAACGTGCGCAGCGGCGCTGTGCTGGCCGTTGTGGGCGGGCGGGAATACGAGGTGCGCCGCGGCTTCAACCGGGCCACACAGCTGCGCCGCCAGCCCGGCAGCGCGCTGAAGCCGTTGGCTGTGTATGCGCCCGCCATCGACCGGTTTGGTTATACGCCCGCCAGCGTGCTCAAGGACGAGCCCACCAATTTCAACGGCTACAAGCCGCGCAATGCCGGGTATACCTACTACGGCAACGTGTCCATCCGTTCGGCACTCACCTCCAGCCTGAATGTGGCGGCGGTAGCGCTGATGAACCAGATCGGCGTACAGGCGGGGAGAGACTACCTCAGCTCGGTAGGGATATCGCTGGATGACCGCGATGCCAACCTGTCGCTGGCGCTCGGCTCCATGACGTATGGCGTATCGCCTGTGGAACTGGCGGCGGCCTATGTGCCTTTTGGCAACGGCGGCACGTTCCACAGCCCGTATTTCATCCGCCGGATCGCAGATCCCACGGGGCGCATTCTCTACCAGCGCCGGGAGGATGGCACGCGGGTGCTCAAAACCACATCGGCTTACCTCATGACCAGCCTGATGCAGTCCGTCACCTCTACCGGCACGGGCGCAAAGCTCTCCGCTGCCGGCACGCCTGTGGCCGGCAAAACCGGCACCGTCAACATGACCGGCGGCAACCGTGATATCTGGATGGCTGCCTACAATCCGGAGATCGCCTGTGCGTTCTGGATGGGCTTTGACGCGCCGGATGCGCAGCACAAGCTGCAAAGCTGGGTGAGCGGCGGCGACCACACCGCCGCCATGGCGCGCAACTACTTCAAGGCGCTGTATCAAAACCGCGATAAGCCGCAGTTTACCCGGCCCGATGGCATTGTAGCGCTGGAAATTGACAAGCAGTCCATCAAGTGGCGCGGCGAGGCCATGCTGGCGGTCGATCTGACGCCCAAGAACTACCGCTACACCGAGTATTTTGCCGATGGCAACCATCCTACGAAAAAAAGCGACGTGTGGACGCCGCCGCGCGCGCTGAACAGTTTCACCGTCGGCCACAGCGAAGCGGGCTATCCGCTGCTCAAACTGCAGCCCGCCGATACCGCGCTCTACCGCGTGCAGCGCGACACCTACGGCGAAAGCTTTGTGCTGACCGAGCTGTATGGCTCCAAGGGAGAGACCTTGTACTACACGGACACCTCCGCCAAGCCGGGCATCGTCTACACCTACCGCATCATTCCCGTTCACGCAGAGCTGCTCAACAACGGCGTGCTTCTGGAAGGCGTGCAGTCCGTGCAGGTGGCGCAGGCCAACTTGCCCGCGCAGGGCTTCTGGGGCCGCATCCGCGACTGGCTGCAAAGCGACGATGATGATGACGGAAACGCCGTGACCAGCATGACGGAAAATCAGGCTTCGATGTTCTGGGGAGAATAAGAATTACCGCTGCCGTGCGGAAGCAAGGCAGCGGTGATTGGATCAGCGACCGATCTGAATACCGGTGAGGTGTTCGTAATACTGAGCAATGGCGCTATGGTCTTTCTGTCCGCCTTCGTGGTTGTGCAGCCACTGCAGCACTTCCTGCACGGCGGCAGTCATGGGCACGGGCGCGCCGACAGTGTGGGCGCAGTCCAGCGCATTGTTCAGATCTTTGATGTGCAGGTCGATCTTGAAGCCGGGCTTGTCGTTGCCGACAATCATCATGGGAGCTTTGGCATTCATGACAGTGGAACCGGCCAGCCCCCCCTTGATGGCAGCAAAGACGGCTTCCGGATCCACACCGGCCAGCTGTGCCAGCGTGAGCGCTTCGCTCAGGGCCTGGATGTTGCAGGCCACGATGATCTGATTGGCCAGCTTGGTGGTATTGCCCGCGCCGATCTCACCGCAGCGCACCACGGAAGCACCCATGGAGGCTAGGAGATCCTTGCACTTGTCGAACACTTCCTGCTTGCCGCCAACCATGAAGGACAGGGTGCCGTCGATGGCCTTGGGCTCGCCGCCGGAAACGGGGGCATCCAGCATTTCCACGCCCTTCTCTGCCAAAGCGGAGGCGATCTCCTTGCTGGCGACGGGGTTGATGGAACTCATGTCGATGAAAATCTGCCCAGCCTTCATGGAGGCGATCACACCGTTTTCTCCCAGTATGACCGCCTTCACATGGGGGCTGTTGGGCAGCATGGTCATTACCACGTCGCATTGCGCGCCGATTTCGGCTGTGGTGGCGGCAGTCGCACCGGAAGCTACGACATCAGCCACGGCGTCCTGATTCAGGTCGTTGACCAGCAGTTCGTAGCCGGCCTTCAGCATGTTCTTGGCCATCGGCCGTCCCATGATGCCAAGTCCGATCAAACCAATTTTCATACACGGTTTTCCTTTCTGTTCAACAGTTCTTCCGCTGTGTGGGCGATATCGTCCACCTGAAGATGATAGTGCGTCAACAGCTCCTCATGCGTGTAGGCAGATTGGCCGAATGCATCCTGTACAGCTATGGCTTCCAATGGACGGCCATCTCCGCGCAGCAACCAGGCGGTGGCCTGACTCAGCCCGCCAATGTAGGAATGCTCCTCGCAGGTGACAACAGCCTTCACACCTTCAAGCAGTTTCTTGAGGGCTTCATCAGGAAATGGCTTGAGACAGGGCACATTGATAACGCGGGCGGAGATCCCCTTTTGCACAAGCTGCTCGGCAGCTTTCATCGCTTTGTCTACCATAATGCCGCAGGCCACCAGCGCTACATCGCTGCCGTCGCGCAGCATGGCAGGAGTGATGGGGTCGGGCGCTTCGCCGGTGAGCTCCGGCAGATCGTTGCGGCTGATGCGCAGATATACCGGGCCGTCGTGAGCCACCATCCAGCGTACCATGGCGGCAGTTTGGGGGCCGTCTGCGGGCACCAGCACCGTCATGTTCGGAATGGCACGCATGATGGCAACATCATCCACAGACTGATGAGTAGCTCCATCGCCGAAATCGCTGAAACCAGCGGAGGAACCCACCACTTTGACATTGAGCGATCCGATGGCAACGCCCTGACGGATCTGATCATAAGCACGGCCTGCCGCAAATACGGCGAAGCTGTTGGTAATGGCCACTTTTCCGGTCAGGGATAATCCGGCGGCGAAAGAGGTCATGTTGGCTTCGGCGATCCCCATTTCAAAGTAGCGTTCCGGATAGGCCTTTTGAAAGTGAATGCTCTGCGTGCTGTTGCCCAGATCGGCCTCCAGCACTACCACGCGCGGATCGGCTGCGCCGATCTCCAGCAACGTTTGACCATACACGACGCGCTGATTGGACGTTTTCATTTGTTATTCCTCCTCCGGCACAGCAAGCGCCGCGTCCAGCTGCTCCTGTGTAAGAGCGCCGTTGTGGAAACTCGCCACATTTTCTGCGAATGCAAAACCCTTGCCCTTGACAGTGCGGGCTAGGATCACAGTCGGTTTGCCGGTCTCGGCCCGGGCGGCCTTGAATGCAGCCTTGATCTGGTCAAAATCATGACCGTCGATTTCGAGCACGTTCCAACGGAAAGCTTCGAACTTTTCCTTGTAGGGTCTGGAATCAAAACGCTCTGCCACAGGCCCGGTTGCCTGCAGTCCGTTCATATCCAGAATGGCGCACAGATTATTCAGCTTGAATACGCCGGCAGACATGACGGCTTCCCACACCTGACCTTCAGCCAGTTCGCCATCGCCCAGCGCGCAGTACACGCGGGCGGGACTCTTGTCCAATCTCAGACCGGCGGCCATGCCAGCTGCCATCGAGATTCCCTGACCCAGCGAGCCGGTGTTGGCCTCGATGCCGGGCAGCTTGCGCAGATCGGGATGGCCCTGCAAGCGCGTGCCCAGCTTTTTGAGGGTGGCTTCTTCTTCCTTGGGGAAGAAGTCCAGATCGCCCAGCGCCGCGTACTGGATCAGCGCGGCATGGCCCTTGCTCAGCAGAAAACGGTCGCGATCCGGCAGCTTGGGATTGTGAGGATCGACTTTCATTTCGTCGTAATACAGCACGGTGACGATATCGGCTAGCGAGCACGAACCGCCCAGATGGCCAACCTTGCCCACACCGATCATGCGTGCAACATCCTTGCGCAGCTGCAGTGCTTTGCGCTGTAATGCTTTGTTATCCATACAGTCTCCTCGTTTCTTTGCAATCTTCATGCCCATGCGGAGTACAAAAGAATGTATCCGCATGGGCTGTCAAAGATCAGGCTTTTACAATTTCCAACAGCGAGATGCCGTGAGTGGGCAGCGTGAAACGGCGCTGCAGTTTGCCATCGTGTACCAGCACGGTATCAGGCGCTTCGCAATACTCTAGGCCGGAACGTTCGATGATCGCCTGGCGCTGTCCTTCGTTTGGGTAGTTGGGACGGCCCTGACGCTCCCATTCGGCGTACGCGTTCGAGTGATCGGCGTCGATGCGCAGATGCCGCACCTGAACCTTGCCCTCGATCGGCAGATTCTGAATGGCCAAGTCAATATCAAAGGTCTGATGAACATCCCAGTCATCGTGGTGGCAGTAGAGCAGGATCTGCATCTTATCCTCGCTGTCCATGGTTGCCCAGCCGTCTACCTCGGGTCCTTCCTCAGTACCGTTCAGATCCTTGAAAGTCATGGGATCCAAAGCGCGGGTCGTGGTCAGTTCGACCTTCTGCGTACCCATGCGGGCAAGGAACTTGAATAGATTGAACACGGCTTTGTCGATCCCTTGGGTGGTAAAGGTGCGGGTACCTTCGAAGCAGCGTTCGGCTTCAAACATAAATGCCCAAGCCAAAGGACGAATATCCATGTTCAGCTTTTCAGCCAGATCATACAGGTTCTTGTAAGAAGACATCACATAGGAGGCGTAGTATTCCGTGTTGCGGAAATTCAGATTGAAGTTGTCATAGCGACCGCCGGCAGCCCAGCCATCAGGATCGGCCTCGGACAGCACGCATTCCAGATTGTCATAGCCATACTTTTTGATAATGCTGCATTGGGTATCTACATTAACCAGCAGTTCCTTGACCGAAGGAATCTGTTTCTTGGCCAGCGTGTCAAAACGATAGCCGCCGCCCTTCGTGTGGAAGGTGGTAAAGTCGATGCGGGTGCCGATTTCACCGGTCACATAGTTCTTGCCATTCTTGATGTGGTTGAGGAAGTGATCCAGGAAAACGCTGGCGCGATCGGTCACTTTCATGTTGCCGCAGGTAGCGGGGCCGCCGAAACGGGCGGTAGGCATGGCTGCGTGCACGGCGGCCTCGGTGTAGTCGTAGAGCTTGCAGAATTCATCCTTGGTTCCGCGCCAGTAAAAGATATCCGGCTCGTTCCACATCTCAAAATACCAGGTCTCCAGTTCCTTTTCGCCGTAACGCTCCTTCAAATGGCTAACCAGATGATAGATCAGATCGTACCACTTCTGATAATCTTTGGGAGGCATGGCCCAACCAACGCGCTGGTATTCACTAATGCCATAAGCGATCTGATAGTATTCGCCGTTTTCTGCATCGCGCGGATCCGCCAGATCACGCGGCATGAAGCCAAGCTCAAAGAAAGGCTTGCAGTTATTGCTCAGCCAGATGTCCATCATCTGGTCGATCACATCGTAGTTGTAAATGGGATTGCCGTTTTCGTCTTCAATATAGACATTGGTGGAACCCCACTTGTAGAACGCGTGCAGGATGCCGGTGCACAGCATGTGATGCGCACGCATGTAGTAGGGCTTTTCCAGCTGACCGAATTTATGGATCAGCTCCATGCCGCCCGGAGAATGAGTGTAGTTACATTCGTCATAGCCAATATAATTCCAGGTGTGCTCCAGTTTGCCGGTCCACTTGGATGCGTCTACGCGCACGGATACCTGTTCGTTCATTGCGGAAACCTCCTGTTTTTCTTCGAGTTATTCGGCTTCTACGCCTACAAGTTCCAATTCCTCTGCACGATGGCAGGCTACATAATGACCGGTGGACACTTCCTTCCACTCGGGCACTTCGGTTTTGCAGCGCTCAGTACAGTATTTGCAGCGCGGGTGGAAGCAGCAGCCGCTGGGCAGATTGGCCGCGTTCGCTACTTCGCCGGGCAGCAGGATCCGTTTGAAAGAGCGCGTGGGATTCACGCGGGGAATGGCAGACAACAAGGCCTCGGTGTACGGATGACGCGGCTTCAGGTAGATCTCTTCCGTCGGTGCCAGTTCCACCATGTGGCCCACATACATGACACCCACACGGTCGGATACGTGTTCGATCACGGATAGATCGTGTGCGATGAACAAAAACGTTGGTTTCAGGCTTTCCTTCAAATCCTGCAGAAGATTCAGGATCTGTGCCTGAATGGACACATCCAGAGCGGAAACAGCTTCATCCGCCACCACAAACTGCGGATTCAGGGCCAGTGCGCGGGCGATGCCGATGCGCTGGCGCTGACCGCCGGAGAATGCATGGGGATAGCGGTTCATCTGCTTCTTTTCCAGACCGACCATTTCCAGCAGTTCGGCCACACGCGACACGGCTTCATCCATGCTTATGCCATCAAGCAGCATCGGTTCTGCAACGATCTGCAGCACTGTCATGCGCGGATCCAGCGAGGAGTAGGGGTTTTGAAATACCAGCGCCATTTGCTTGCGCACTTTTTGCAGTTCGCGTTTGTCCAGCTTCAAAAAGTCGATCGGCTCCTGGCCTTTTTCCAGATGAAACAGCACTTCACCTTCCGTTGGCTCGATCGCCCGCAGGATGCAGCGACCCAGCGTGGTTTTGCCGCAACCGCTTTCACCCACCAAACCCAGCGTTTCGTTGCGGTTGATGTAGAGGCTGATGTCGTCCACCGCTTTCACGGTGCCGATCTGCTTTTTCATCATGCCGCTTTCGATGGGATAGTACTTTTTGAGATGCTTGACCTCAAGAAGCACTTCGCCTGTATTGACGAACTTTTCAACTGCCACTTTCGATCACACTCCCTCTCGCAGGCAGCATCTGACAAAATGACCGGGTTCTACTTCCACCATTTCCGGCACTGCCTGGTCGCACAGCCCGGCGCGGTATTCCAGACAGCGGCTGCAGAAACCGCACTCATCCTTTGGATCAATGGGAACAGGCACATTGCCCTGAATGGCATCCAGCCGCGCGCCCGGCACCTTTCGGCCCAGCTTCGGGATGGAATTGAGCAGACGAACCGTATAGGGATGGGTGGGATTCAGGAAGATCTGCTCTGCGGTGCCCTGCTCCATCACACGGCCCAGATACATTACGCAGATATCGTCCGCCACTTCGGAAATGACGCCCATATCGTGCGTGATGTAGATGATGGACATGCCCATGGTTTCCTGCAGTTCCAGCATCAGGTCTGTGATCTGCGCCTGCACGGTCACATCCAGCGCTGTTGTGGGCTCATCCGCAATCAGGATGCGGGGGTTGAGCATCAACGCCATCGCGATCATCGCACGCTGGCACATGCCGCCGGACAGCTGGTGGGGGTAATCGGCCATGCGCTGACGCGGGTTTTGCATACCAACACGTGTGAGCATTTCCACCGCGCGTTCCTCAGCTTCTTTTTTGACGCCTTTGTTCACCTTGGGCTGGTGGGTCAAATAGGCTTCGATCATCTGCTGACCGATGGTATACACAGGCGACATGCTGGTCATCGGTTCCTGAAAGATCATCGAAATATCCCGCCCGCGAATGGAACGCATGTAGGGACTGTTGGGCTTTTCCTTGATGAGATCTACTTCTTTGCTGTCGCGGGTGCGGTACATGACGGCGCCGCCGATCACCTTTCCCGGTGTCTGCACAGTGTTGAGAATGGAATGCGCAGTCACGGATTTGCCGCAGCCGCTTTCGCCGATAATGCCCAGCGTTTTTCCGGTGCGAACGGTGAGATCCACATGGTTAACGGCCTTGAGCATTCCTTCGTACAGCTTGAATGTGGTTTGAAGGTCTCGCACTTCGAGAATGTTTTCTGGTTTCATATCACTTCTCTCCCTTCCCATTCATTACTTGTACGGGTCTGCCGCGTCGCGCAGGCCGTCGCCCAGGAAGTTGAACGCCATCACGGTGATGATGATGAACAGGCCGGGGATCATGAGCCACGGGCTGTTGGCAATGGCGCTGATGTTCTGCGCATCCTTGAGCAGCACGCCCAGCGAAACCGCAGGGGAGCGCAGGCCGATGCCCAGGAAGGACAGGCTGGTTTCGCCCAGGATCATCTGCGGCACGGCAAGCGTTACGTTGACGATCAGATAGCTGGCAAAGCCGGGCAGCAGGTGGCGCACGATCAGGTATTTATCGGACGCACCGGCCAGCTTGGCAGCTGTAACAAAATCCTCGGAACGCATCTGCAGGATCTTGCCGCGCACGGTACGCGCCAGCGAGCACCAGCCGATCATGGACAGGATCAGCGTGATCATAAAGTAGACCTGCACGGGCGTCCACTCTTTGGGGAAAGCGGCAGCCAGCGCCATCCACAGCGGGATGGAAGGCATGGAAGACAGAAACTCGATCACTCGCTGGATCACCATGTCTACCGTGCCGCCGTAGTAACCCGAAATGCCGCCAAACACACAACCGAATATGAAGGTGAACGCTACGCCCACCAAACCGACGGTGAGCGACATGCGAATGGCGATGCACACGCGGGAGAACAGGTCGCGCCCTGCAGAGTCTGTGCCGAACAGATACAGCGGCGCGCCGTCTACGGTGCCCACCACATGAATGCTGCTCGGAATCAGCCCCCACAGCTTGTATTCATCCCCCTTCACAAACAGCCCCAGACGATGGATCTCGTCTTCGCTTTTGTCCTCGGTGTAGATGCGTTTCAGTGTGACAGGGTCATTGGAACGGTCATAGGTGTACACAAAGGGGCCAACAAACGTGCCCTCGTGGAACATGTGGATCTTCATTGGCTGGTGCAGGATGTGCTTCGTTTCGCGTGCCTGATAATCCTGAACAGCAAAAGCCTCCGCAAAGATAACGACTGTGTAGAGCACTACCAGTACCCAGAAGCCGATCTGTGCCAGCTTGTGCTTGCGGAATTTGCGCATCATCAGCTGCCATTGTGTCGCCTGGTACAGCTTTTCCTGACCAGACAGCTGTTTCTTGTTTTTCATGGTCCGCCTCTCCTTTCTTACTGGTCGATTCGGATGCGCGGGTCAACGATCATCAGCAACATGTCCGAAATAAACATGCCGATGACCGTAAGCACAGCCAGAATCAAAATGCAGGAACCGGACAGGTACATGTCCTGCGCCAGCAGCGCGTTGTAGAGAAGCGTACCAATGGTGGGAATGTTCAGCACAATGCCTGTAACCGTCATGCCGGATACGATGTTCGGCAGCATCCAGCCAATGGAGGAAATGATGGGGTTGAGCGCCACACGCACTGGGTAGCGGTAGGTCATCTGGTTTTCTTCCAGACCGCGCGCACGGGCGGCCACCACATAGGGGCGCTTCAGCTCGTCCAGCAGTGTGGAGCGCATTACGCGCATGGTGCTGGCAATGCCTTGAAAACCGATGACGAACACGGGAATGGGCAGGTGGCAGATCATGTCCCATACACGGGCCAGCGACCACGGTGCGTTTATGTATTCAGCCGAGAACAGGCCGCCAACGCTTGCGCCAAACTGCGTGGACGAGATGAACATCAGCACCAGCGCAAGGAAGAAGCTGGGCGTGGCCAGCCCGATAAACCCAATGACAGTAAACACATAATCGCGAATGGAGTACTGATGTCTGGCCGAGAAAATACCGATCGGGATGGCCAGCGCATAGGTAACGATCGTGGTGAGTATGGAAAGCAACAGCGTTGCGGGCAGACGATCTACAATCAGGTCAAGAACGGGGCGTTTCCACTCGAAGGATTCGCCGAGATTTCCTTTCAGAATGTTGCCCATCCAGTAGAAATACTGTTCAATCATAGATTTGTCCAAACCGTAGGCAGCACGAAGATTTTCAACCGTTTGCGGATCAATGGTGCCCATGGTGGACTGAATACGAGCAATATAGGCGCTCACATAATCGCCCGGAGGCAGCTGAATGACGATAAAAGCAAAAATAGAAACCAGAAACAGAGTCAGGATCATATAACCAACTCTGCGCAGGATATACCCTTTCATCTCTGTAAACACTCCTCACTTGCACGGCAATGGTTCCATACCGGGTGAACGCTCCGCCAGTGCAATCAATAATCGGAGAGGAGCAGAGCCCCGGCGGCCCGCTTTGCACACCGCGTGTGCTCCTATCACACGGCGTATTGCATAAAAAACTTGTTTTAGGTATGAAACGGGCGGGAAAGGAGAGATCCTTTCCCGCCCTCCGTAGTGGATTTGTTACTGCTTGAAGTACCAAGCATCGCAGTTGAAGGGATACCAGAAGTTATAGTCGTTAGCGAAGATGCCCTCAGTGGGAGCATTGCCCAGATCCTTGCTCAGCAGGATAACACGAGGCGCAACCGTGGTGCCGATGTAGTACAGCTGCTTGGTCATGTAGGTCAGGATTTCCTTGCCGAGAGCGAGGTACTCTTCGGTGCCCTGAGACATGTTGCAGAAGGCTTCCATCTTTTCACGCAGTTCAACGATTTCGGCCGGGGGCTCCTGACCTTTTTCGCCGTTGGAGTTGAACCATTCGGCCCACAGAGGAGCCTGACCGATTTCGGTATCCTCGGAGAACGGAGGACGCATCTTATCCCAACGCTCAGCGTAAAGGGAAACCTCGGCAACGTTGTCAAAGGTAAAGACCTGAGCTTCGCGCTCGTTGGTGGAATAACGCTCACGGGCGTAAGAACGCTCCTGCTGTTTGTAGGTGGTCTTCACGCCGATGGCAGTCCACATTTCGGCAACCATTTCACCCACTGCATTGAACTCTTCGGTGGATTCGAGGATGATGTTGAAGGGCTGGCCGTTGGGCATCAGGCGCACGCCGTCAGCACCCATGGTGCATCCCAGAGAATCCAGACGCTCGGCAGCGCCGGCAGGATCGTACTCGATCATGTACTCGCCCATCCAATCCTCGTAGAAGGAAGTGTTGGCCGGCGGCACAGCCTGACGCACAGTGGCCAAACCGAAGTACAGGGTCTCATTGATCATATCACGGTCGATGGCCAGAGACATGGCTTCACGGAAGGTGACGTTGGTGAACAGGGCGTTCAGGGTCTCGTCTTCCAGCGTCTGCGTAAAGGTGAACGCAGCATCAGAGCCGCGGCTGTTGTCAAACAGGTACACATTGTAGTTGCCCTTTTCTTCGTTCTCCTTGTACAGGGTGTAATCGGAAACGGGCAGGGGGTTCTCGCCAGCGCCATCCAGTTCGCCGTTGATGAACTTCAGCGTGCGGGTCTGGCCGTCCTGCACGATCACGCACAGCTGTTCATCAATGTAGGGCAGCTGATTGCCTTCGCGGTCAACCACGAAATAGTAGGGGTTGCGCTTGAAGTACTTGTTGCCGTTCTCATCGATGTTGTACTGAATAAAGGGAGTGATGTCGGGGCCGTAGTCACGGGAGGTCTGGCCGCGATCCATGTGAGCGGAGAAGCACATCATCCAATTCTCGTAACCTTCGGACTTGGCCAGCGCTTCAGCGTCGGGATTGTACTTGATGTGATACTGGCTCAGATAATGCTTGGGCGCCCAAATCCAGTTGCTGGGGTTGCCCTTCTGCATCTTGGCCAAGAAGGAGGGGGTGCTGGCCTCGAAGGAGACAACTACGGTGTAATCATCTGCCTTTTCGATCTTGGCGGTTTCCCACATGGTCACGTTAGTGATACCAGTGGTCAGCACGGAATAAAGATCCTTCTGAGTGGCAATGTCTTCGTACCAGAACACAAAGTCATCAGCGGTGAAGGGGGCGCCGTCGGACCACTTCATGCCTTCGCGCAGATAGAGCGTGTAGACGGTGAAGTCATCATTCACGGTGTAATCCTTCATCACGAAGGGTTCGGTGGTGGAGCAATTGGGCAGGATGCGCAGCAGACCAACGAAGCGCATGCCTTCGGTGTCCAACTGGCCGTGGGTGGGACCGAAGCCAGCGCCGCGATACGTGCCGCCGTATACGCCGATCTCTTCTGCCTTGGAGACATAGGGCTCAAGGGGCAGACGATCTTCCACAGCGGGCAGAGTGCCAGCGGCAACTTCAGCCGCCAGAACAGGCGCTTCGCCGTACGTCTTGCCTTCCGCGAACGAAACGGTCGACATCAGCATGCAAAGCAGCAGGAACAGGGAAACCAGTCTCTTCATAACCAAGGTACCTCCTTTGAATTATATCACCGATGGCTCGCATTGCTGCATAACCATCTGTCATCTGACCGGCTCTTCAGGCCAGATTGTGATCCAGCAGGAGTGGTAGGTCGACTTGCGTCCCTGCTCGTCGCTGCGTTCAGGTTCGCATACTGTCTGCACGCATCAGGTGCGTCTGGGGGATCGGTTTGCTGTCCTCCAGATTGTGGCCCACCAGCACGTCCACATACTGAACGAAGTTGTTGACACTGGCAATGCCATGGGGCTTCGTTCCGTCAAAAAACAGGCTGTCTCCACGGCGCAGCAGATGCAGCGTGCCATCCACTGCAAAATTCATTTCGCCGTCGAAAATGAAGATGTATTCTTCCCCAGGGTGACATACCAGATGGGGTTTTACTTCCCCCTCGTTGGCGATCACCAGGATCGGCTGGGTCGAAACGTTGGGCAGACCCACCGCAGGGTTGAACATCCAGTAGCCCATCTGCGTTTTGATGAAACGGCTGAGATCCGCGAAGGGATTCACGGTCATCACTGAAGGTGACTGATTGCTGCTTTCGATCAGTTCGGCTACCTTTACATGCAGCGCCGTAGCGATCTTTTGCAGCGTGGCCAGAGCCGGTACCACTGCGCCGTTTTCCAATTTGGATATCATGCCCTTGCTCAACGAGCATGCATCGGCCAGCTGCTGCTGAGTCATGGATTCCTTCAGCCGGATCGAACGGATGTTCCGCCCGATAAAGTTACCTGTTTCGCTCATCTTTGCAATCTCCTTGTCCGTGATCTCCATCAGACAAACAGCTCGCAAGGATTTATCCGTATTGGGAAGGTTCATCCCGAATCACACCGTTTTGCTCTCGTTTCATCGTTACGGTTGAATTATAATTCAACATAGTTGAATTGTCAATAGTAATTCGGTTTTTTTCGGATAAATCTGCGGTTTGTGTGTGGGTGCCGGCAAAAGCGCGCAGCACTCTGCCAGTATACAACAAAACGCAAAAAACAGGAACCGCAAAAATCGCGGTTCCTGCTTGAAAAACTTTGTTTTTTTAGTCCATGGCAAGCAGCATCTCGCGGGCGCGCTGGAAACCGGTGCGGCCGGAGTTGTACACGGGAATGCCAAAGTCGTGGTTCTTCAGTTCGCTTTCCAAGGCGGACATGGACACCTGCGCCATGACGATCGCGTCCACTTCCTTGGACAGTTTGCTGATCGCGTCCAGCAGCATCTCGTTGTGCTTGGCTGTATCGCCCGCACGCAGCACCTTGAAGGCCTCTGCTTCCAACACGGGCTTCACGATCAGATCGTCGATGCCGGCGTCGTGGCCTGCCTCGCGCAGCAAGCGCTCCGAAGCGGGCATGGTGGAAGGCAGCGTGCCCAGCAAGCCCACCCGTTTGCCCTGCTTGACCGCCAGATCCATCATGGGACGGTCGATGTTCAGGATGGGGGTGTTGATCATGGGACGAGCCAGCTGCGCGGCCTGATTGAAGGTGGAGCACCCCAGCATGATGAGATCCACACCGGCTTCCTCCAGAAAGTGGCAGTAGGTGGCAAATTTGAAGAAATTCACCTTCGGGATTGTGCCGACGGGTGCGGCCAGATTATCGCGCTGCACGGTGTCATCGCCCAGATGCATGATCTCCACCTCGGGAATGATCTCCTTGCAATAAGGCGCTACGGTGTTTGCTGTGAAAACGGCAGCATGGATGATGCCGAGAGTCTTTCCAATCAGTCGCTGTTCCATGTTGGATATCCCCTTCCATTTGTTCGCCAGAGGGAATGAAACCCTCATTTAGAACGAGCATACCACATTTTTAACGAAAAGGGAAGTACTTTGTTCAACCTTGTTGAATTTTTTAAAAACATGTGCTATTATCGATCCATATTCCGGCATTTGTGAAGGAGGAAAAGCATGCGTTTCGGTTATTGCATCAATATGTTAGCCCTTCCCACGGGAGACGGGAGCGGGCGCGAGTGGCTGCCGACAATAGCGCGGCTCGGTTTTGATTATGTAGAACTGCCCATGGCACAGATGATGGCGTATGACGATGCGGAATTTGAGCGCCTGTTCGTGCAGCCGCTGCGTGCGTCCGGTCTGTCCTGCAACTGCTGCAACAACTTCCTTCCAGCCTCCATGCACCTGACTGGACCGCAGGCCGACAAGGCCGCCCTGCGCGCTTATGCAGATATCGCTCTTGCGCGCGCCCGGCAACTGGGCGCACGAAAGATCGTGTTCGGTTCAGCCGGTGCGCGCAATTATCCGATCGGCTTTTCGCGCGCGGAAGCGCAGCAGCAGTTGGCTGATGCGCTGTGCATGCTGGATCCCATCGCCGCGAAAAACGGCATCTTCTTTGTAATGGAGCATTTGAACCGGTTGGAAAGCAATCTACTCAATTCTCTGCATGAAGGGGTGGAGCTGGTCCGCAGTCTGCAGCTGCCCCATGTGCGCTGCCTTCTGGACAACTATCATATGATGCTTAGCGGCGGCAGCCTTGGGGAAATTGCCGAAGCGGGCCCCTTGCTGCAGCATGTGCATCTGGCGCGCGTACTGGGCCGCAGCCTTCCCAGCGCGGGCGATGAAGTGGAATGGAAAGCGGTGTTTGATTGCCTGCGCAGCATAGACTACGACGGCGACTGCTCCATCGAAGCCTATGTGCCTGAGGAAAACCGTGAAGCGCTCATTGCGCAGTCGCTGCGCTTCCTGCGCGAAGTATCCGAAGCGGAATGACCCAAGTCGCCCGCTGCAGATTTGTGGTCTGCAGCGGGCGGCTGTTTTTTTATTTTTCTGCCTGCTGGATCAGCTGCAGCACCTTGTCGGTGCCGTCCTTCACGGGGTAGGCTTCCATGGCTTTGTGCAGTTCGTCCTTCTCAGCCAGCAGCTTGAGCAGACCCTCGGTCATGGTCTGGGGGGTCATATCCTCCTGCATCAGCACGCGAGCCAAGCCCTGCGCGGCGTAGCTCTTGGCATTTTCCACCTGATCGCCGCGGCTGGCGGACAGGGGATAGGGCACCAGAAGCATGGGCTTTTGCAGCGCCAGCAGCTCGCTGAGCGTGTTGCTGCCTGCACGGCTGAGCACGATGTCGGCCACGGCCAGCGCGTCTGGCATTTCCTCGGACAGGAATTCCTTCTGACAGTAGCCTTTCAGATCCATCAGGCTTTCATCCAGATTGCCCTTGCCGCACAGGTGCAGCACATCCATGTGCTTCAGCAGCTCCGGCAACGATTCGCGCAGGCACTTGTTCACGCTCTGCGCGCCCAAGCTGCCGCCGGTCATGAGCAACACCGGCCGGCTGCCGTCAAAACCGCTCAGCGCCAATCCGGCGGCGCGGCTGCCCTTGAACAGCTCCGGGCGGAGCGGCGTGCCGGTGTGCACGCCTTTCTTGCCCAGCGCTTTGGCGCATTCGGGGAAGGTGGTGCATACTTTCAGGGCAAATTTGGCGCAGATGCGGTTGGCCAAGCCGGGCGTAAGATCGCTTTCGTGGCAGATGGTGGGCACGCGGCACAGCCATGCGCCCACTACCACGGGCACGCTCACAAAGCCGCCCTTGGAAAAGCACACATCCGGGCGGATCTTCAGAATGGCCGCCACACTCTGCAAAGCGCCCCAGATGACCTTGAACGGGTCAATGAAGTTTTGCAGGCTGAAGTAACGGCGCAGCTTGCCGCTTTTGACGGCGTGATAGGTGATGTCCGGAAACTTGGCGATCATCTGGTGTTCGATGCCGTTTTCCGTGCCGATATAGTGGATTTCATAGCCCATCTCGCGCAGAAGCGGGATCAGGCTGAGGTGGGGCGTAACGTGACCGGCTGTGCCGCCGCCGGTGAGAACGATGCGTTTTGCCATGGTTTAGCTTCCTCTCAGTATGTGATCAAAGCACCGTCTCCCATTATAACACATTCAGGGATTTTGAGCCAGCTCTGCATGCAATCTGGACAGGATCCGCTTTTCAAGGCGGGAAATATAGCTCTGCGAGATGCCCAGCAGATCGGCCACCTCCTTTTGCGTGCGCTCCCGCTCGCCGCCGATGCCGAAGCGCAGGGTGATGATCTGCTTTTCGCGCTGGGTCAGATGCCCGAGTGCCTCCCGCAGGATCTCCCGTTCGATCTCCTGATCCAGATTCATGGATACTGTGTCCGGCCGCGTGCCCAGCACATCGCTCAGGAGCAGCTCGTTGCCGTCCCAGTCGGTTTTGAGCGGCTCGTCCAAGCTCACTTCCAGCCGTAGCTTGCTGGTCTTGCGCAGAAACATCAGGATCTCGTTTTCAATGCAGCGGCTGGCATAGGTGGCCATTTTGATTTTTTTGTCCGCTTTGAAGGTGCTCACGGCCTTGATCAGCCCGATGGTGCCGATGGAGATGAGATCCTCCAACGGAATGCCGGTGGATTCGAACCGGCGGGCGATAAACACCACCAACCGCAGATTGTGCTCGATCAGCGCTTTGCGCGCGGCTTCGTCCTGCTGCTGCAGCTGCAGCGCCAGTTCACGCTCCTCCTCCGGCGTGAGGGGCGGCGGCAGGGGATCCGGCCCGCCGATGTAGAACAGTTCCTGCGGAAACAGGCGTGTCAGCAGCTTTTGAAACGCCGTCTGAATGGATGATTGCATGCATGCTCCTCCTCTCAAGTGGGCAGCGCCCCGGAAGGAATGGCCGACATGGGCACAAGCGCCTGCACGCCGCCGTATTCCCGCCCGGCCACGGCCACCAGCAGCGCGGCTTTGCATACGCTGCCGTTCAGGTAAATGCGGCATTCGTCCGGCCGGAACATGGGCAGCAGCGCTGAACCCGCCGCCGTGTGCACATTCAGCAGGCGAAAGCCCAGTGGAAGCCCCGTCAGGCAGGAGGGATCACCCATGTCGGGAAAGAGCGTCCGCGCGGCGCGGGCGGGGATCACCAGCACGGGCAGATCGGTGATGGGATCGCGCAACAGATTGCCGCTGTCCAGCATGGCAGGCAGGATGACCGCCCTTTCCTCCACGCGCAGCTCCACTTGCCGCACGTTGCAGACCGCCTGCGGCAGCAGATTGGCAAGCAGATAGACGGCCATGCTCAGCGCCGCCGCAAACACGCCGGAAGCCGCAGCCGCCATCCCTCCGCGCAGACAGGCGTTCATCGCGCCGCCGCTTGCGAAAGAGGCGCAAAGCGTCATCAGCAGGCAGCGCAGGCAGGCGGGAACACCGTGCTGATGAAAGCAGCACAGCACTGCTGCGGGCAGCCCGAGCAGGGCCAGCGGCGCAAGGCGCGGCGTCAGCAGGGACGAAAGCGACAGCGCTGCGCCCAGCAGCGCCGAGCCGATCATGGGACGCCTTTCCGGCAGCGGCAAGCCCGCCAGCTTGCCGCCCAGTGGAAGCGCGCACAAATGCATGGCTGCGTTCCAGAACAGATAAGCCTCTGCGCACACCAACGGCAGCCCCTCCCTCCGAAATGCTGTCCTCAGTATAGCGTGCAAAGCGCGGCGAGCCTGTCGAAAGCGGGTGCGAAAAATGTCGTGCGCTTCCGGCGGGAATACGCTATAATGGTTTCATCAACAGGAAGGAGGCGCGCCGATGCGTTCTCAGATCACCAATCCCTATCTGCCCTCGTTTGAATATGTGCCGGATGGAGAACCCCATGTCTTTGGCGAACGGATCTATGTGTATGGCAGTCATGACCGCTTCGACGGAGCGGACTTTTGCCTGAATGATTACATCTGCTATTCCGCGCCTGTAACGGATCTGACCGCATGGCGCTATGAAGGGATCATTTTCCGAAAGCTGCTGGATCCGCGCAATCAGAACATCGCCCCGGACGCCAAGCCGTTCGGCCCCGGCTTTGGCGCGAAAGCCGCCTACGAGCCCAGGGATCTGAACGAGCCGGGCGTGCACGCCATGTTTGCGCCGGATGTGTGCAAGGGCCCGGATGGACGGTATTATCTGTACTACTGTCTGGACTTCCTGCCCGAGATCGGCGTTGCGGTGTGCGACACGCCCGCTGGCGAATACGTCTTTTATGGCTTTGTGCAGCATGCGGACGGCACGCCGCTGGGGGCGAAAGCGGGCGACCCGTTCCAGTTCGATCCCGGTGTGTTTCTGGATGACGATGGGCAGGTGTACCTGTACTCCGGCAACGCGCCCATCTATCTGGGCTGGTGCGGCGAGGGTCACTACTCGCAGGTCATGCGGCTGGAAAACGATATGCTCACCCTGCGCGAGCCGCCTCGCCGCCTGATGCCCGACCTGCGCAACAGCGCCGGTACCGGTTATGAAGGCCACGAGTTCTTCGAAGCCAGCTCCATCCGCAAGATCAACGGGAAATACTATTTCGTCTATTCTTCCGTGCGCAGCCACGAGCTGTGCTACGCCGTCAGCGCCAAGCCGGACGAAGGCTATGCCTACGGCGGCACGCTGGTGGATATCGGCGATGTGTTCCGAAAGGGGCGTACAGCCGATGAAGCTGTCAATGCTCTGGGCAACACGCATGGCGGCATCGAGTGCGTCAACGGCCAATGGTATGTGTTCTATCACCGGCAGACCAACACCACGCAGTACAGTCGTCAGGCCTGCGCGGAAAAGATCTTCTTCCGGCCGGACGGCAGCATTGGTCAGGCGGAGGTCACGTCCCTTGGGATGAACGCTGCACCGCTGGACGGAAAAGGGACCTACGGCGCTTATATTGCCTGTCATCTGACCCGGAACGGCAAAAATGTTGAATCGCTTCCAACGGTCATGAAGGGGGCGTATCCCTACTTCACGCAGGATGAAAAGGACTTCGACCCCACGCCGGAAACGGTTCTGGCGGATCGGGAAAGCCCTGTGCAGTACATCGCCAACATTCAGGACGGCACAAAGATCGGCTTCAAGTATTTTGCCTTTGCAGACAGCCGACTGACGGAGATCTGCGTTCGCGGCAAGGCAGAGGGCACGCTGGAGGTGGAAGGCTGCGGGAGACTGTCCATTGCGATCGACACGGCCGAATGGACGAGCCTGCCGATGGATTTGCCGCTCCCGGATGGCGTTCATCCGCTGTATCTGTGCTACCACGGGAAAGGCGCTCTCCAATTCCATACCTTCACATTTGCATAACAAAAAGGCCGCCTGCGGGTCGCTGTTCATAAAACAGGTTTTACAAAACAAGAATTATGGCAGTTGCCATGCAAGGGTTGCTGACAAAAGCTGACAAAAAGGGTATGCACTTTGATGTGCATACCCTCAGACCGCTGAAAAAACGCCATGTTTTCAAGAGAAAGCATGGCGTTTTAGTA
>CAZDEF010000010.1:0-48841 GCA_964504385.1 uncultured Oscillospiraceae bacterium | reverse complement strand
CTGCGCTGATCACTCGGGACTTGGCCGACGTGAAGACCGTGATGGAATCCGGCGGCATGGCGCACATGGGCATCGGCGTGGGCAAGGGCGAGAACCGCATGGTGGAAGCCGCAAAGAACGCCATCTCCAGCCCGCTGTTGGAAACCAACATCGATGGTGCGCGCGCAGTGCTGATCAACATCACCGGCGGCGAGGACATGAGCATCATCGACATCAACGAAGCTGCCAATCTGGTCATGCAGGCCGCCGACAGCGAGGCCAACATCATCTTCGGCGCCGGCATTGACGAGAACCTGCAGGATGAGGTGCGCATCACCGTGATCGCCACGGGCTTCGAGAAAACGCCCTTCCCCAAGCGTGAGGACAAGAAGAAGGCTTCGTCCGATAGGGACTGGACCCGCAGCTTTGGCGGCAACAGCGGTTCCGCTTATGGCAGCACGCCGCTGGTGCAGCAGGATTATCCCACGCCCAGCTATGAGGACATGAGCTTCAACATGCCCATGGACGAGGAGAACCAGACCAGCTTCGGCGGCTACAACATGGGCGGCAGCGCCGTGCCCACTCCGGCCGCAATGCCGCAGATGATGCAGCAGAATTACCCCAATGCCTACGGTCAGCAGTATCAGGCTCCGCAGTATGCGCAGATGGAGTATGGCCAGCAGTATCAGGCCGCTCAGCAGCTGCAGCAGCCCGTTGTGCCGCAGATGGAGTACGGCCAGCAGTATCAGGCCGTGCAGCCCACCGCTGCCCAGCAGTCCGCAGAGCCTGCGCAGCAGCCTGTTCAGCAGCCCGAACCCGCGCCCCAGCAGCCGGAGCGCAACAGCTTGGGCGTGCCGGCCTTCCTGCGCCGTCCTACCCGCAAGTAAAACGCTTTTGCTTTTCGAGTCCTGTCGAGTCAAATCGGCAGGGCTTTTCGCATACGCTTCCCAAACAGAAGGAAAAAGGGGAGTGTGGCGATGAAAAGCAGTCTGACGGCGGCGATGGTGTGCGCGGGGGCAGTCGTTGGCGCAGGGTTTGTCTCCGGTCGGGAGATATTGTCGTTTTTTACGCGCTATGGTGAAAACACGTGGTGGCTGATCGCGTTGGCTGTGGGGGTGATGACGGCGCTGTGCCGCTTGTGCCTGACGAGTGCATCCGGTTGTGAAAGCTGGTGCGGGCTTTTTGAGCGGGATGGGATCGGCGCGCGGCTGTGCACGGCGCTGCCGCTGGTGCTTGTGGGCGGCGCGATGGTTTCGGCAGCAGGAAAAATGGTAGCGCTGATGTGGGCGCAGCGGTGGGCATATCCCATTGGCGCTGTGGGTACACTGATGGCGGCATGGCTGCTGGGCGGGCGAAGCATGCGCACGCTGGCGGCTGTGAGCACTGTGATGACGATACTGCTGATCGCGGCGGTACAGCTGGCATTGTGGTATGCGCCGGAAACGGAGAGCGTGCTTCTGTCGTCACCGGAGGCTGGAGGCTGGGCGGCGCTGCGTGCGGTCGGATATGCGGCGATGAATATGACGCTGGCAATGGGCGTGATTTGCCGCTGCGCCAAGGCAGGCGTGCCGAATCTGCGCAGCGTGTGGAGGATCTTCGGCGGGCTGATGGCATTGCTGCTCTATCTCTGCAATGCGCTGTATCTGCGCCATCCGGAAGTGCGTGACAGCGCCTTCCCCATTGTGGCGCTGCTAAGGGGCTTTGGCATGGGGGGATTCTGGCTGACCAGCATTATGCTGTATCTAGCTGTGTTTACGACTTTGGCTGCGATCCTGTGCGCTCTGCGCGGTGCTGCGAGCCAATATGTGAAACCGATGCCGCTGCAGCTGCTGCTGTCGGCCGGTTTGCCATTGCTCGCCTCCTGCATGGGGTTTGAGGATATCGTAGACAGAATGTATGCACCAGCCGGTCTGGTGTGTCTGCTGCTGGTATTCTTGCCTCTGCTGATTGCAAAAATTCAGCCCCAAAAGCAAAGAAGGACTTGACAAGCAGGAATTGATACAGTACGATAAAGAAAAGGTTGTACAAACGATTGCACATCCGAAAGGAGTCCACTGATATGAGTTTTGTGATCCATCCCTGGAAAGTCGTTGAAACATCGCTGGACAAGGAACATATGCGCCTGTCCGAAAGCCTGACCTCCATCGGCAATGGTTATATGGGTATGCGCGGTAATTTTGAAGAGGATTACAGCGGCGATACGCATTTGGGCACCTACATCGGCGGTGTGTGGTTCCCGGACAAGACCCGCGTGGGCTGGTGGAAGAACGGCTATCCGCAGTACTTCGGCAAGGTCATCAACGCGGTGCGTATGAATGGCATCCACGTGGAAGTGGACGGCGTGGCGCTGGACCTGAACAAGGCGGATGTGCTGGATTTCTACCGCGAGCTGGATATGCAGACCGGCCTATTCCTGCGCCGGTTCACGGTGTGCACGCCTAACGGCAACATCCGTGTGGAGGCGGAGCGTTTTGTATCGCTGGCTGAAAAGGAACTGCTGGCCATCAAGTACAGTGTGACCACCGAAAACGCCGCGAAGGTGACGATGAAGCCGTATCTGGACGCGAACGTGCGCGATCTGGGCAGTAACTACGAAGAGACCTTCTGGGATCTGCTGGCTGAGGAAGAGGGCGAGGACGGCGTTGCCCTGCTGACCAAGACTAAGGAGAATCCCTTTGACACGCCCCGCTTTGCCGTGGCCGCCGCCATGAGTTGCTGGGCCGACGGCCTTGAGATGGAAAAGCGCAATCTGTCCAGCGGCTATGTGGAATCCGTCTACACGGGCACTGTGCAGGCCGGCGAAACCGTATCTTTGGAAAAGTACGTTCTGTGCTTCACCAGCCGTGATTATGAGCAGAAGGCGCTCACGACCATCGCGCTGCGCGCCGCTTCCCGCGCCCGCGAACTGGGCTATGCCGAGCTGCGCGCCGCTCATGCCGCTGCATGGAAGGAACGCTGGGCGGGCTGCGATGTGACCATTGAGGGTGATGATGCTGCTCAGCAGGGCATCCGCTTCAACCTGTTCCAGCTGCTCAGCACCTATTCCGGCGACGATGCCCGCCTGAACATCGGCCCCAAGGGCTTTACGGGCGAAAAATACGGCGGTGCGACCTATTGGGATACCGAGGCTTATTGTTTGCCGGTGTACATGGCGATCGCCGGTCAGGACGTGGCCAAGCAGCTGCTGCTGTACCGCTGGCTGCAGCTGGACGGCGCCTACGAAAACGCCCGTCAGCAGGGCCTGCAGGGCGCGCTGTATCCCATGGTGACGTTCAATGGGATCGAGTGCCACAACGAGTGGGAGATCACCTTTGAGGAGATCCACCGCAACGGTGCGATCGCCCACGCCATCTTCAACTATGCCACCTATACCGGCGACTATGATTACATGCTCAAGGAAGGACTGGACGTGCTGTGCGGCATCGCCCGCTTCTACACCGACCGCGTGCATTTCTCCAAGCGGCAGCAGAAGTACATGATCCACGGCGTGACCGGCCCCAACGAGTATGAGAACAACGTCAACAACAACTGGTACACCAACCGGATTGCCGCATGGAGCATCGGTCTGTTTGTAACGCAGGCGAACCGTGCTTCGCAGGAGCGGCTCGACCAGCTGGGGGTGACGAAGGAAGAACTGGCCCACATGCTGGATGTGGTGGAGCGCATGTATTATCCCGAGGACAAGGAACTGGGCATCTTTGTGCAGCATGACACCTTCCTGGACAAAGACCTGATGCCTGTGACCGATATTCCTGCGGGCGAGCGGCCCATCAACCAGCACTGGTCGTGGGATCACATCCTGCGCAGCTGCTTCATCAAGCAGGCGGACGTGCTGCAGGGACTGTATTTCCTCAATCATCTTTATGACGAGGATACCATCCGCCGCAACTTTGATTTCTATGAGCCCATGACAGTGCATGAAAGCAGCCTGTCTCCCTGCGTGCACAGCATTCTGGCTGCGCAGCTGGCCTATCACGACAAAGCGGTGGAGATGTACCAGCGCACCGCTCGTCTGGATCTGGACAATATCAACAATGATACCGACGACGGTTTGCACATCACCAGCATGGCGGGCAGCTGGCTGGCTATGGCGCACGGCTTTGCCGGCATGCGCACCACGGATGGCCTCAGCCTCAAGCCCTTCCTGCCCGAAGCATGGCAGGGCTATGCGTTCCAGTTCCACTATCGCGGCCGTGTGATCCGCGTTAGCGTCAAACCGGGTCAGGCTTGTGTGGAGCTGCTGGAAGGCATGCCGCTTACGCTCAGCCTCTGCGGTGAAGAAATGAAGCTGGAAGACCGCATCGTTCACGCGCTGTAAACTAATCGCACAATGAATCGTCTCCCGCATAGGATGCAGTATCATGCATCGGCGGGAGGCGATTTTTGTGATTTCAAGGCTGCTGATGATCGGCGGCGACAGGCGGGCAGAATGCCTTTGCGGACTGCTCAGGCGGGAGGGCTGCCATGTGGATACCCTCGGGCTTTGGCAGGGAGATGAGCAGAACGTGCAGGCGCAGCAGGCGCAGGCGGTGCTGTTTCCTTACCCTTTTTCAGTCAAGAACGGTTGTGTGCCGGCCCTCAGCGGGCTGACCATCCATCCGCAGGATGTGCTGGACAAAGTCGCCATGGAGACGCCCATCATCGCCGGGCGGGGGCTGGAAGCACCGGGGCATACATTGCTGCGTTACGAAACAGGCACCCAGCTGGAGGCGCGCAATGCGGATCTTTCCGCCGAAGCCGCCATATGCGAAGCGATGCAGCGCATGGACATTGCACTGACGGATGCACATGTGCTGGTGACGGGTTACGGTCTGTTCGGCCGCGCTTTGGCACGGAAGCTATCGGCTCTTGGCGCTAGGGTGTGGATCGCAGCAAGGCGCGAGGAACAGCGTGCGCTGGCGCGGGCCAACGGACTGCAGGCCGTGCCGCTTGCCGATGCGGGACAAGTGCTGTGCGATATGCACATGGTGTGCAACACCATCCCGGCGCAGGTGCTGGATGCTTCCGCTCTGAAGAATATGAAACCGGGCGCATGGCTGCTGGAACTGGCCAGCGAACCATACGGCTTTGAACGTCAGACGGCAGCCGGGCTTGGATTGAACTGCGCCGTTCTGCCGGCGCTGCCTGCACGTTATGCCCCCATGAGCGCCGCTATTGCGCTGAAAGAGGCCGTCATGCAAAAACTTTCGGAGGTGCAGCAATGAAACAGATCACCATCGGCTTTGCTCTAACCGGCTCCTTCTGCACCTTTGAACGTGCACTGAAGCAAATGGAAGCGCTGGTGAAGCGCGGCTACGATGTGCTGCCGGTGACGTCCTTTCACGCGGGTGAGCAGGATACGCGCTTCATGACGGCACAGCATCTGCGCGAGCGGATCCATGAGATAACCGGCCGTGATGCGATCGATACCCTGACTGCGGCTGAACCCATCGGGCCCAAGAAAATGTGCGATCTTTATGTGATCTCGCCCGCCACGGGCAACAGCCTGAGCAAGCTGGCCGCCGGACAGTTCGATACGCCCGCGCTGCTGGGGGCGAAAAGCCATCTGCGCAATGATCGTCCGCTGGTGCTGGCGGTATCCACCAACGATGGACTGGGCGCGGCAGCGCAGAACATTGGTCGGCTGCTGACGTGGCGCAATGTGTTCTTTGTCCCCTTCGGGCAGGATGATCCGGTGAAAAAGCCGAGGTCATTGGTGGCGGACTTTGATCAGCTGCCTAAGACCATTGCTGCGGCACTGGGCGGCGTGCAGCTTCAGCCCATGCTAACGGCGTCCTCCTTTGAAAAATGAATGTTCTTTTGCAGAAATAAGAGTGTAATGAGAAATGCTGTAACAAACTTGCAACAAAGGACGATCTGCGGTACAATAGAAACTGTAAGATCATAGATACGAGAGGAGAGAACGCTATGCTGAAAAAGATACTGTGTTGTCTGCTGATACTGCTGTTGATATTTCCCACTGCCTTTGCACAGGAAAGCAGCGTGGAAATAACGGACATACGCACACAGATAGGGGAGAGCGTGGTGGCCTATCCTCAGCTTGCAGGCATGGCGGATGAGGCTGTGCAGCAGGCCATCAATGACGATATCGTGCTGTCCTCCGGCGTGACCGATCACCTGATCACTTTGGTCACGCTGGCGCAGCCCGGCGCGGGTCTGACGGTGGACTACAAGGCTTCCTTTGCACAGGAGCGCTACTTCTCCGTGGTCATCAGCGCCAAGGGCAGCAAGGTGGGCGGTCAGCGTGATGGACACGCGTATTTTGTCGCCACCTACGACCTTGAGACCGGCAAGCGCGTGACGCTGGACGAGCTGTTTGCAGATGTGGAGAAGGCTGTGGCTGCGATGGAAGCCATTGCGCTGGACACGCTTTCGGACGAGCTGAACGGCTATATGGAGCACAGCGACATCCTGCCTCTGCCGCGCGAATCGTTTACGCTGGACGCGGACGGCATCACCTTCTGGTATCCTTCAGATCAGTTCCAGCTGCTCAGCGGCTATGGCGGCGCATGCCAGTTTTGGTATGAAGAGCTGGAAGGCCTGTGGCTACATCCGCAAACGCAGGAGATGACGGATGTGCAGCTGGCCGAAGCTGTTGCACAGAGCGTGGAGAAAGGCCAATTGCCGCATATACCGGTACAAATGGGCCAGCCGCTTTCCGAAGTGACGCAAGCCTATCGCCTGCTGCGCGAACCGGATGCGTTTCCGGGCGGCCGCTACTTTGTGCTGGAAGACCCGGCTTTCCGTAGCGTGCTGGTGCTATCCGATGCGCTGGCGGGGGATGAGGCCAATGCCGTCGTGGAGGGGATCCAGCTCAAACGCGGCGGATTGCACGGTCTGAAGATTGGTCAGACGTCGGTGCAGCAATGGCGCGCTGTGCTTGGAACGCCCGAACAGACTATTGCCTTTTCCCAGAACATGGCGTATGATTACGATCTGCCCGCCGGAAGCTACGATGTGTATCGCTTTGGCGGCAACGAACTGCGGCTGCACGCGGATGAAAACGGCCTGCTGTGCGCAGTGCAGATCTGCAAGTAACATTAGCGGAGGAACGAACCGGTATGGCAAAGAGCAGCAAAAAGAAAAGCGCTGCACAATATGAATCCAATACGCTGGCGGCTTTCGCCGTGATCGGCATCGTGCTCATTGCAGTGGGCACGGTGTCTCTTTTGGCGATCGTTGGCGGCTTGAAAGGCGCGTTTTTTGAAACGGTGCGCCGCGTGATGCAGGGGTTGGGCGGCGGACTGTGCATCGGCGTGAGCTTGCTCATTCTGTGGCTGGGCGTGCTGGTGGCATTTTCATCAGCCCGCAGTATGTCCAAGCGCGGTTTTATTCTGGTCTGCATTCTGTTTCTGGCAGCGCTGGGCATCATCGATCTGGCTCTCAGCAAAGTGGGCACCTATGCGCTGATGGACTATTTGGAAAAAGCAAACAGAACAGCCAATCCCCCCAAGGTAGATTCCACTGGATTCTGGAATATGCTCACCGCCTGCTACACGGCGTGCGCCAACAGCGGCGCATTCGGCGGCGCGCTGGGAATGCTGCTGGCTTGGCCCGCGTGGACGTTCCTTGGAACCACGCTGGGCACGGTGGCTCTGGTGGCCGTCGCGCTGGTGTGCATCCTGCTGGTGTCCAGCTTTGATCTGCTGCAGATGATCACCGCCGTGCGCGACAGCCTGAATGCCTCCAGCGAAAAGCGCCGTCAGCGCATGGAGCAGGAGGCCTATCAGCAGGCAATGGAGGAGCAGCGCAGGCAGGCGGAAGAGGTCGAGCGCCTGCGCATGATGCCCGCCTATCAGCGCGCTGCAGAGCCACAGCAGCCTGTGTATGCCCCTGTGGCGCCTGCCATGGCACCGCAGCCGCCGCAGGGAGAGATCTACGATGAGATCATCGTTCCACAGAATCGTCAGCTGCCGTGGCAGAAAAACACCAAAAAGAAAAAGCAGGCTCCGCAGGATGCTTCTTATCAGACGCGCATGACCTTCACCCCCAGCGAAATGGGCGTGGAAAACAAGGAGACCCAGCTCAGCGATACGCTCATTCTGTCCAATTCACGCAAAAAGGCGCTGGAGCGCATTGAGGCCATTCGCAAGCGTAAAGCAGAACTGAATGAGGAGATCGCGGGCGCGGAAGCCGCGCGGCAGGCTGAGAGCATGCCCAATACCTTTGCGCCGCTGGTATCCGCAGAGCCGGAACTGCCCGCGACTGAAGCAGAGCCGGAGCAGGCGCTTCAGCCGATCCAGCCGGTTCAGCCTGCACCGCAGCCTGCTGCGCCGGATCGCAATGCGGCCTACAAGCGGCCTGCGCCGCAGCCTTCGCCCGTGCAGCCGACTGCGCCAGCTCCGCAGCCGGAGCGCGTTTCTTATGCCTATCCCTCCATTGATCTGCTCAACCAGCAGCAGCGCCGCGAAACGCCGGATACCCGTTCCGCTGATGCGGAGGATGCTGGCAGGCTGGAAAAAACGCTGGAGAGCTTCGGCATTCCGGCGCGCGTGCAGCGCGTGACCCATGGCCCGGCGGTGACCCGCTTTGAACTCGGTCTGGTTTCCAGCGGCATCAATGTCAAGCGCATTATGGGAATCGCCGACAACATCGCGCTGGACATGGCGGCCAACGGCGGCGTGCGCATCGAGATCCCGATCCCCGGCACCAACCTGTTTGGCGTGGAGGTGCCCAACAAGGAGATCCAGAGCGTAACGCTGGCCGAGGTGCTCATGAGCCCTGAAATGCGGGCGGCCAAGTCGCCGCTGACAGTGGCGCTGGGACGCGATATCGCGGGCAAACCCGTGATCTGCGATATCGCCAAGATGCCCCACCTGCTCATCGCCGGTCAGACCGGCAGCGGTAAATCCGTGTGTATCAACGCTATCATCAACAGCCTGCTGTTCCGTTCCTCGCCGGAAGAAGTGCGCATGATCATGATCGACCCCAAGGTGGTCGAGCTGCAGTGCTATAATGTGGTGCCGCATCTGCTCATCCCTGTCGTGAGCGACCCGCACAAGGCTGCCGGCGCGCTGCAGTGGGCGGTGGCGGAAATGCTGGATCGTTACCACAAGATGCAGAGCAAGAACGTACGCGAAATCTCGGCCTATAATGCCAAGCTGGGGCCGGATGAGGAAAAGCTGCCGCGTATTGTGATCGTCATCGATGAGCTGGCCGACCTGATGCTGGCTTGCAAAAAAGAAGTGGAAGAGAGCATCATCCGCATTGCGCAGCTGGCGCGCGCCGCCGGTATTCACATGATCGTGGCCACACAGCGCCCCACGGTGGACGTCATCACCGGCCTGATCAAGGCTAACATTCCATCGCGTATCGCCTTTGCCGTTTCCTCCAGCATCGACAGCCGCACCATTTTGGATCAGAACGGCGCGGAGAAACTGCTGGGCCGCGGCGATATGTTCTACTTCCCAACCGGCGCCAGTTCGCCCATCCGCGTGCAGGGCTGCTTCCTCAGCGATGCGGAAACAGAGCGCGTGGTAACCTACATCGGCGATCATTCCCACGTGGAGTTTGATCCCAACGTGATCGAAGCCATGGAGAGCGACGACGAATCCTCCGTTTCGCTGGGAGACCGCGATGAGGACAGCGGCTTGGACGATCGCCTGGCCGAAGCCATTGAAATGGTGATCACCGATGGACAGGCCTCCATCAGCATGCTGCAGCGGCGCATGAAGATCGGTTATGCGCGCGCAGGAAGGCTGATGGACGATATGGCCGCGCGCGGCATCGTGAGCAAATCGGCTGGCAGCAAGCCGCGCGAGGTGCTCATGAGCCGAGAACAGTACGAAGCCATGAAGGAAACACTGCTTTCCTGACGGGCACAGGAGGGGCGCATGGAGAAAATGAACGAGCGGTCTGCCCGCCAATTGCTGGTGGACATTGGCCGCAGAATGTACGAGAAGGACTTTGTGGCCGCCAACGATGGCAATATCAGCCTGAAACTGGACGACGACACGATCCTGACCACGCCCACAGGGGTGTCCAAGGGATTCATGACGGAAGCGATGATGGTGAAGATGCGCATGGATGGCACGGTGATCGATGGCTCCTGCCGACCGTCCAGCGAAGTGAAGATGCATCTGCGCATCTATCAGGAAAATCCGCTGGCGAAGGCTGTGTGCCATGCGCACCCGCCGGTGAGCACGGCCTATGCCATTGCCGGCATGCCGCTGGATCAGGCCATTTATCCCGAAGCCGTGGTGAATCTGGGCGTGGTGCCCTGTGTGCATTACGAGGAACCCGGTTCGCAGGGCATTCCGGACAGCATCGCGCCTTATTGCCGCGAGCATAATGCCATTCTGCTGGGCAACCATGGCGTGGTGACGTGGGGCAAGGATCTGATGGAGGCGTGGTATCGCATGGAATCGACCGAGCACTATGCGATGATCCTGCGCTATACCGGCTATGAGCCGCAACCGCCGCGCGTGCTGAGCCAGAAGCAGGTAGCGCGGCTGATCGAGATCCGCTATGGATTGGGCGTGACCACCGGCGGCATGCCTGCGGGCGCAGACGCGGAGAGCAACCTGCAGGATCATCCTGGCGGGCAGAATGGGGGAGAACACGAATGAACGACATCCTGCGGTACGATACCGTTGCGCTGGACGATGAAAACAGCGCGCTGGTGATCGTGGATCAGACGAAGCTGCCGGGCGAGATCGCGATGCTGCACCTGAAAACGCAGCAGGAGATCTGGAACGCCATTTATCTGCTTCAGGTGCGCGGCGCGCCAGCCATTGGAGTGGCTGCGGGCTTCGGCATGTATCTGGCCGCCAAGGGGCTGCAGACCGATGACCGCGACGCTTTCCTTGCAGGGCTGCACGAAGCCCGGGAATACCTCAATTCCGCACGCCCGACGGCTGTCAATCTGTCGTGGGCGCTCAACCGCATGGAGCAAAAGGCGCTGGACAGCAGGAACGCCTCCGTGCCGGAACTGAAGACGCTGCTGCATGATGAGAGCGTTGCCATCTATGAGGAGGACGTGGAGATGTGCCGCCGGATCGGCGAACATGGACTGGCGCTCATCCATGACGGCGCAGGCATCCTCACCCACTGCAATGCGGGCCAGCTGGCTACCTCCAAGTACGGCACCGCCCTATCGCCCATTCATCTGGGCAGAGAGCGCGGCATGCATTTCCGTGTCTACACGGATGAAACGCGCCCGTTGCTTCAGGGAGCCAGACTGTCCGCTTTCGAGATGGTGGCAGACGGCGTGGACACCACTGTGATCTGTGATAACATGGCTTCGCAGGTGATGAAGAACGGATGGGTGGACGCGGTGTTTGTAGGATGCGACCGTGTGGCGGCCAATGGCGATGCGTGCAACAAGATCGGTACCTCCGGTGTGGCGATCCTGGCCAAGCATTACGGCATTCCCTTCTATGTGCTGGGCCCTACCTCGACCATTGACATGAGCATTGCAAGCGGCGAAGAGATCGTGATCGAGCAGCGCCCTGCCCATGAAGTGACGGAGATGTGGTACAAGCAGCGCATGGCGCCCGAGGGCGTGAAGGTATACAATCCCGCATTTGATGTGACGGAGCACGAGCTCATTACCGGTATCGTTACGGAAGAAGGCGTGGCCTATCCGCCGTACACGGAAAGCCTGAAAGCGATTTTTGAGAAGAAAAACCGAAAATGACCCAATCAAACAGGAGCCTGAGAACATATAACCTCAGGCTCCTGTGTCTGTATTGATTCAGCGGCTCAGCTCATCGGGCGACAGGCTGAAGCTGGGCACAAATTCGCGCATGAAGTCCTGTACCTCCGGCAGGGGATGGAGCGACAGACTTTGATAGATGGTGGCTTTGGCCTGATCAAAATCACGGTTGCCCATCTTTTCCTCCTCCACGCATTTGAGGTAGGCGCTGATGCGGTCGGCCGCTTTGACCAGCTGCCATTCGCAGCCTTCTTCGTCCGGCTGCACATAGGGGACGAAGTGGGGGCGCAGATCATCCGGCAGCATGTCCAGCAGCTGTTCCTTGGCATGGGCTTCCAGATTGCGGTATGCGTCCTGGATGGCGGGGGTTTTGTACTTGACCGGCGTGGGCAGATCGCCCGTGATGACTTCGCTCACATCGTGGTACAGAGCCAGCATGGTCACATGCTCCGGATGGACGCAGCGGCCGTAGCGCACATTTGCCAGTACCGACAGACCGTGGGCGATATAAGCGGTCTGCAGAGTGTGCTCCATGTCGTTTTCCGGCAGGGTGTTGCGCATCAATCCCCAGCGGCGGATGAGCTTCATACGGTCCAGATAGGCAAAAAAGTGGTTCATCGGCTTCCTCCCTACAACAAGACAGCGCCGCAACGCCTGTGGTCATCAGGCGTGCGGCGCTTCATTTGTTACAGCACGTTGGAGCTGGTGCACTCCACATAAACACTGCCGTCCTTGCGGCGGGTCAGCTTGGCCTTGTTGCCGGCTCCGTCGTCGATGGTCATTTTCTCGATCTCGTTGAGCGTGAGGAAATTCACCACATCGCTCTCCACGAAAGCGACCCAGTTTTTACGGTCGCGCTTGGCGGTCTCGGGCTGGTCGGCAGTCATTTCTTCAAGGGACTTGCGTTCTTCAGACATATCGTTCTGTCTCCTTTCTCGGTTGGGTATTTATCATACCGCATTTGAGACGGAAACGCAAGTGTCAGAAGCCCACCGGTTCAAAATCCGTTGCACCGTGTTTGCAGATGGGGCACACGAAATCCTCCGGCAGCACATCGCCTTCGTGGAAATAACCGCAGATGCGGCATACATATCCGCGCTTTGGCTTGGAGGCGGATTGCGGCTTGACATGCGCAAAATAGTGATCGTAGGTCATGGGCGGCTGCGCGGAAAGCTTTTTCGCCTCTGTCACTGCGGCGATGAACAGCACATGCGTACCGCAGTCGATGACGCGCTCGACCTTTCCGCTGATCAGCGCGCAGCAGGAATGGTTCAGATAGCGCAGCCCGTTTTCACTGCTTGGGTCGTCGCTCTCTGCAAATTTATCCGTGTCCCGTCCGCTTTGAAAGCCGAAACGGCGGAACAGCGCCATCGTGCCTTGTTCGCTGATGACGGACAGATTGAAAAGGCCGTGCTGCTCCACGGCGTGCGCGGTGTGCGTTTGCCGGTTCACGCTTACGGCGATACGCAGGGGCTTTTCGGTCAGCTGCATCACGCTGTTGACGATACAGCCGCAGTCCCGGCGGTCATCGCGGGTAGTCAGCACATACAGGCCATAGCTGATGGTAAACAGTGCAGTGGGATCCAGCGCCATTTTTTCATCATCCTTTCTGTGAGCGTGGATGCGGATAGTTTGCCCGCAGGGCGGGATGGAAAAACTGCGAAAGTATGGTATACTGGAAAAGAAACCGAGAAGGAGGAATGCGGGTGTCGGCATGGCAGGGGATAAACTATCCCACGGACAAGAAGGAAAAATACGCGCTGCTGGAAACGATGCTTGGCGGATTGATAGCGGGCGAAGACGACTTGATCGCCAACATGGCGAATATGAGCGCGCTGCTGTTTGACGCGCTGGAGCAGATCAACTGGGCAGGATTCTATCGTCTGAAAGAGGGCATGCTGGTGCTGGGGCCTTTTCAGGGCAAGCCGGCATGCATCCGTATCCCCATTGGCCGCGGCGTATGCGGGACGGCTGCGCAAACGCTTCAGCCCCAGCTGGTGGCGGATGTGCATCAGTTTCCCGGTCACATCGCCTGCGACGCGCTTTCGCAAAGCGAGGTGGTGATCCCGCTGATGCGGGAAGGACAGCTGCTGGGCGTGCTGGATATCGACAGCCCTGTGAAAAAACGATTCGATCAGCAGGACCTGTCCGGACTGGAAAAACTGTGCGAAATGCTTTGCAAAGCGTGAAGAACGCTTGCTTTTTTCCGCGTCTCATCGTACAATATCAGCGTCCTGCGATTCGTGTCAGGCAGAGTAGCTGCAAGCGCGTTAAGTGTTCATGAACGGGGAGTTGTCATGAAACGAAGCCGGTTTACCGGCGCGGTGCCTGCGGCGCATCCCGCTGTCTTGGTGCTGCCTCCTGCGAGTCGACATTCATTGACAGGAGGTCTTTTTTCGTATGCGAGAAAAAGCGAATCGTTACCGGTTTACCACGCAGCAGCTGGTGCTGCTGGCGCTGCTGGTGGCGCTGCAGGTTGTGCTGGGCAATCTGCTGCAGGTACCGCTGGAGGGCAAACAGTTCAGCTTCGGCTTCCTGCCGGTGGCCGTGGCGGGCGCGCTGCTGGGCGTGCCGGGCGGATTGCTGGTGGGCGCGCTGGGGGATCTGATCGGCGCGCATCTGTTTCCGGCAGGTGCGTACTTTCCGGGCTTCACGATTACCAGCGCGCTGGTGGGCGCGCTGTATGCGCTGCCGCTGTATCGGCACAGAACGTCGGCGCCGCGCGTGGCTGCAGCAGTGCTGCTGGCTGCGCTGGCCAATCTGTTTCTCAATTCACTGTGGCTGAGCATGCTGTATGGAAGCAAAACCTATTGGGGCTGGGTGACGGTGCGGGCCAGCGTGTATCTGCTGGAGGCTCCTGCACAGATGATCGTGATGTACCTGTGCCTGCAGCTGCTCAAACGGATCAAGCTGCCGCCCACGGTGCAGTTCTGGAAGGAGTAGCAAGATGCGATTCAGCCGAAAGGCCGTACTGGAAACGCTGCGGGAGATGTATCCGGATGCCAGACCGGAGCTGAATTTCCGCAATCCTTACGAAACGCTGGTAGCGGTCATGCTGTCTGCCCAGTGTACGGACAAGCAGGTGAACAAGGTGACTCCCGCCTTGTTCGAACGTTACCCCACGGCGGAAAGCATGGCTGCCGCCAGTGTGGACGACGTATACCCCATGGTCAAGAGCTGCGGCTTCAAAACCAAGGCCTCCAATATTGTGGAAGCCTGCCGCCTGATCATGCTGCGGCACGGCGGCGAGGTGCCGGGAACCATGGAGGCGCTTACGGCGCTGCCCGGTGTTGGGCAGAAGACGGCCAACGTGGTGCTGGCCAATGCCTTCGGCGTGCCGACCATTGCGGTGGATACGCATGTGTTCCGCGTGAGCAACCGCATCGGGCTGGCCGACGCAAAGAACGTGGAGGAAACCGAACGCCAGCTGCAGAAAGCCATTCCAAAGAAGGACTGGGTGGCGGCGCATCACTGGCTCATCTTCCACGGACGGCGCGTGTGCCACGCGCGCAACCCGGCGTGCGCATCCTGTGCGCTGCAGCCGCTGTGCAAGGCGGCCAAGGCTGCGGGCGGCGCAGTCATCACGCCGAAAGCCGTCAGGAAAAAGGACATTCAGGCCTGAGAATAAGGAGTAGAAAAAATCAATGGCGTCATTTGTTGATCGAGTAAGAATCACCGCGAAGGCCGGCAACGGCGGAAACGGCTGCGTGTCGTTCCATCGCGAAAAATTTGTGCAGAACGGCGGCCCGGACGGCGGCGATGGAGGCAACGGCGGCGATATCGTCCTCTATGCCGATCCCAATATGCACACGCTGCTGGACTTCCGTTTCCACAGCAAGTATCTGGCTGAAAACGGCGTGGACGGCAGTGCCGGGCGCTGCCACGGCAAGCGTGGACAAGATCTGCTCATCAAGGTCCCGGTGGGCACGGTGTTCCTGCGCGATGAGGACGGCGCAGTGGTGGCTGACATGAATGAGCCCGGCCAGACCAAGGTGCTGCTGCACGGCGGCCGCGGCGGCCATGGTAATCAGCATTTTGCTACCCCTACCCGCCAAGCGCCCAATTTTGCCAAGCCCGGCATCAAGACGGAGCTGCATGTGTTCCGCCTTGAGCTCAAGACCATTGCGGATGTTGGATTGGTAGGCTTCCCCAACGTGGGCAAGAGCACCATTCTGGCCACGCTGACCGCCGCCAAGCCCAAAATCGCCAATTATCACTTTACCACACTCACCCCCAATCTGGGCATCGTCAAGCGCCATGAAACGGATTTTGTACTGGCGGATATTCCCGGCTTGGTCGAGGGCGCGAGCGAGGGCGTGGGATTGGGTCACGATTTCCTGCGCCATGTGGAGCGCACGCGGCTGCTGCTGCATGTGGTGGATGCCGCTGGCAGCGAAGGGCGTGATCCGCTGGACGACTTCCGCATCATCAATGAGGAACTGCAAAAGTACGGCGAGCCCGTGGATCGGCCGCAGCTGGTGGTGCTGAATAAGTGCGATCTGATCTATGACAGCGATGAGATCAAAGCGCTCAAAAAGGCCTTTGAAGAAATGGGCTACAAGGCGTTTGCGGTCAGCGCTGCCATGCGCAAGGGCTTTGATGAACTGCTGGACGAGGTGGTGCGTCTGCTGCCCGAGCTGCCCCCGCCGCTGGTATTCGCCGAGGAGGAAGCGGAGGAGACCCGCGTGCTGCCCGACGATGGCTTTACCATTCGCCGCGAAAACGACGTTTTCTTTGTGGAAGGTGCAGCCATGCAGCGTTTCATCGACAGCGTGAACTTCGATGACGAAGAATCCCTCAACTGGTTCCACCGCACCCTGCGCGACCGCGGCATCATCGACGCGCTGCGTGAAAAGGGCGCAGGGGAAGGATCCACCATTACCATTGGCGATATGGAATTTGACTTTATCGATTGATACAGGAGAATAGATAGAATGCTTACCAGCAAACAGCGCGCAACGCTGCGCAGCATGGCCAACACCATGGAAACCATCCTCTACATCGGCAAGGACGGCATCACCGAAAACACCGTCAAGGAAGCCTATGACGCGCTTGAAGCCCGCGAACTGATCAAGTGCGCGGTGCAGCAGAACTGCGATCTGTCCGCACGAGAAGCTCTTGACGAGCTGTGCGGACGTGTGCATGCCGAGCCTGTGCAGTGCATCGGCCGCCGCTTTGTGATGTATCGCCAGAGCAACACCAACAAGCGGATCGAACTGTAAGCGGATGGGGGAAAAACTGCCCTGCGGAAAGGAGACTCGTATGCTGACCACAGTGCTTGACGCATTGAAGGAGCTGCGGTCTCCTTTTGCGTTGTATGAGACGGACATCCACCAATGGGTGGCTCAAAGACTGGAGCAGAGCGGACTGCCATTCATTCATGAGGCCCGTCTGGGGCCGGGCTGCCGCATTGATTATTTGGTGGGCAATGTCGGGATCGAGATCAAGAAAGGGCGGCCGGATGCGGCTGCGCTTCGGCAGCAGCTTGCGCGCTATGCTGCGTTTGACAGCGTGCAGGCGCTGATCGTGCTGACGCAGCGCACAGTCGCGCTGCCCGCAAGCGTGCTTGGCAAATCCGTGCACGTCATCGTGCTGAATCAACTATGGGGGGTGGCGCTGCCGTGATGGATGAGGACGAAATGATCCTGATGCCGCCCTACCTGCTGGACGATAGCGGCGCGCAGCCGGAATTGGGGGCGAACCGCCGCACCTACGGCACGCTCAGCTACAACAACCGCCGCAAATGCTGGGTGGTGAAGGGCGACCCGACTGTAACGGAGCTGTGCAAGCGCCTGTTTCCCGGCACGGAAACCAGCAAACGTGGCGAAGCTCGGTTTACGGCGCACAGGCGCATCGTGGGCGACCTGAACTGGCTGATGCTGCGCTATCCGCTGACTGTGCGTCAGACAGACATGGAGCGCTGGGAGAATGCGCTGACGGAGGCGCGGGAATATGTGATCCGCCGCGAAGAAGCGCGTCTGATGCCCGTGCGGGTGACGCCGAACCCCGCCGTGTTTATGGGCAAGCTCACCCCGTTTCAGGAAGAAGGCCTGAGTTTTCTGCTGCGTACCGACCGGGGACTGCTGGCGGATGAAATGGGCCTTGGCAAAACGGTGCAGACGCTGGCGACGCTGGCCCAGACAGGCGAATATCCCGCGCTGATCGTCGCGCCGCCGCACCTGATGCGCAACTGGCAGAACGAGATCGAACGCTTTGTGCGCAAACCGGACGGAGCACCGCTGAACGTGCATGTTGTGAAGGGCCTCAAGCCTTACGCGCTGCCGCAGGCAGATATCTATCTGATGCACTATCTGCTTTTGCGCGGCTGGAAGGAGACGCTGCCGCAGGCGGAGATCCCCACGGTGATCTTCGATGAGATCCAGGAGCTGCGTCATGCAGGCACGGAAAAATACTCGGCCGCCAGCTGGGTGGCACAGAACGCTCACCGGGTGATCGGGCTGAGCGGTACCCCCATCTACAACCGCGGTGGGGAGATCTGGAATGTGGTTAACATTCTGGATTATCATTTCCTTGGCGATTATGAGAGCTTCACGCGCGAATGGTGCTACGGTTATGGCAACCAGATCGTGGCGAAGCCGGAGCTGCTGGGAAACAAGCTGCGGGAAGAAGGCATGATGCTCCGCCGCACGAAGCAGGAAGTGCTCAAGGATCTGCCGCCCAAGCGCAGACTGGTGATGCAGGTGGATGCGGATGACGCGGTGTATCGCCGATTGATGCAGCCGGTGCAGCAAACACTGTGGCAGCTCAAAAATGCCAGCGAGGCCGATGCTAGCCAGCGCGCACTGTGGGAGATGGAGATTGAGAAAAGCGAACGGCAGGCCACCGGCATTGCCAAAGCGCCGTATGTGGCGCAGTTTGTGCGCGCGTTGCTGGATGCGGAGGAAAAGGTGCTGCTGTTTGCCCATCATCACGAGGTGATGGACATTTACCAGAAGGAGCTGCACGCGTATTCGCCGGCATGGATCACAGGACGCGAAACGCCCGCCATGAAGGATCGCTCGGTGGAGCGGTTCATGACGGGCAAGACCAATTTATGCTGCATTTCGCTGCGGGCGGCGGCAGGGCTGAACCTGCAGCGCGCCAGCTGTGTGGTGTTTGGCGAGCTGGACTGGTCGCCTGCTGTGCACAGTCAGGCCGAGGACCGCGCCCACCGCATGGGACAGACTGATTCGATCCTGTGCTATTATCTGGTATCCTCCAAGGGCAGCGATCAGGACATGCAGGATGCGCTGGGCCTGAAGGTGAGCCAGTTCGTGGGCCTGATGGGCGATGCGCCGCAAAGCCAGACGGAAGCGCTGCAAAGCGCGCAGGAGGCGCGGCGCTATGTGGAGCGGCTGGTGAATCGGCTGCTGGCGGACGTGGGCTGAATCAGCGCGGAAGCACTACGGTCACGCCCGCTTCAAAATCCTGCGGCGCAAGGCATGGATTGACCCGCAGCAGGCTGGCCACAGGCAGATTGAACCGCACAGCCACGCTTTCCAGCGTTTCACCATTGAGCAGGGTGTAGGTCTCCGGCAGTGTGCAGGGCACGTTTTCGGTGGGAATGCACAATGACTGGCCGGTGGTCAGATGATCCAGATCCACACCGGGATTGGCGGTTTCCAACGTGTGGCGGCTCACCAGATTGCGGATCTGCAAATCGGATACAGTCTGGCCTTCTTCTACGGTGTACTGTTCGGTTTCCGGACAGGGCAGCGCCGGATCGGGGGCTGTGCCGGTGGCCGAACAGTCAGGACTGGCTGATTCGCTGCCGCCCAGCCCGCCACGTTCAGGCGAGTCTTCCTCCTCACGAGGGATGCACAGCACATCGCCCACCATCAGCCGGGCGGGATGAATGTCGCTGTTGGCGGCCAGCAGGTCGCGCAGCGGAACGCCCAGCTTGTGGGCGATCAGATAGAAGCTGTCGCCGCGCCGAACGGTGTATTCCTCGGCGCAGCGGGTGCCGTTGGTGCTTTGGCTCATAGGGATCGTTCTCCTTTCGAAGCAATGTCTCTATCAGCCTATGTGCGTGTTTGCGCAAATTTTCCTTTTACGGGTTTGTCCGTTTGGCAAATCCTTCAGCGGTGCGTTTCAGCTCGCCATAGGTGCGTATGTTCTGCCGCTGCTCCTGCAGCGCAGTCTGCACATCCGGCGCAAGGCTTTCGTACAGACAGCGGCTGGCTTCATCGCGCGCGATCAGATCCTGAAGCGTTTCGTATACCATCCGAAGATCACCTCCGGTTTTTATCATGCCCCATGCTGGGCAAATGTATCAGCAAAAAGGAAGTGAATGGAATGCCGCTTGTGAATTATTGCAAAAAGTGCCGGGCGGAAACACCCTTGGGCGCAAGCTGCCCGTACTGCGGCGGAAAACTGACGCAAACGGGAGAGATGATCTCCTTCGGTGTGGTGCGCAGTGCGGTAAAAGAGTGGTTCGCATGGAACAACCTGCTGCGGATCCTGCTACCGGTATGGGGATTAACGTTGATGATCGTGATCGTTGCTGAAATGGCGGCGACCGGGGCGGAAGGCGCGGTGGCCTTGCTGGAGCAGGGGCTGATGCAGACGATGACCGGGCTGCTGCTGGCGGCGCTGGCGCTGATCTGGGGGCTGCTCTCCCTGCAGGGTGTGGAAAGCGTACATGTGGTGATGGACAAGCAGGGTGTGCATGTGCGTACTTATGTGCGCAGACAAAACACCATCAGCCTGTATGCGCGGTTTGCCAGCATGCAGACGGTGGAACGGCTGGCGGCAAGCGACGATCGGCCGGAACTGGAGGGGCTGATGCTGGTGCGGCGCGTTACGCTGCCGTGGAGCGAGATCCGCCGCGTGAAAATCTGGCGCGAAGGGGGCGCAATGCTGTTCTTTCGCCCTTCATTTTGGCAGGTAGCAGCCGTGCGCGTACCTTTTTCCGAGCTGCCGGAGGCAGAAGCTTATCTGCGCAAAAAGCTCAAGCGGGTCAAAAAAGCGAAAGTGCAGCCAGCAGAAAACTCGGAAAAGAAGAAAAAGAGATAAAAGTATTACATAAATATGAAGAACATGCTTGACATGTTACAAATTCTATCCTACAATGAAGTATGGAAAGAAAGGCCATTGGTCATAAGTACCTTTGTTTTGGAGGGCATGCAGATGAAGCATGGAAAAGCCTGGGCGCGCGTACTGGCAGTTGTATGTGTATTGGCGCTCGTTCTTCCGATGATCACCACGGCGCTGGCTGCGTCCTATCCCTACGACACGGTCAGCATGGAGAATGTGAAGCTGCGCAGACGTGCCAACACAACATCCACTGTGCTGAAAAAGATTCAGGCGGGGGATACTGTGACTGTTCTGGGCGAGTCCGGCAAGTTCTATCGCGTTGAGTATGACGGAAAGACCGGTTATGCCATGAAGTCCTTCATCGACGGTACCGATCCCTCTGCAGACGCGCCTTTTGACGAAAGCCGCACCATGCAGGCTCCGCCCGCCATTTACAGCTATCCCTACGACACGGTGGTGCTGCAGAATGTGAAGCTGCGCAAAACGGCCGAGGCAGAGGGCGATGTGCTGTGCATGATCTTGGAAGGTTCGCTGGTAGAGGTGATCGACCGCACGGACAACGGCTTTGCAAAGGTCAAGTACAATGGTAAAACCGGCTATGTGGTGGAAACGCACATCAATCTGGCTGATATCCCGGCCCCTACTCCCGTGCCTACCGCCACCCCCAAGCCCGGTGTGGAAAAGTACAAGGAAGTGAAGAAGGGCGACAGCGGCAGCTTTGTCAAGGCGCTGCAGTCTGCACTGGCGGAGCTGGACTATCTGGACGAGGATGACGTGGACGGCAAATTCGGCTTCGGCACAGAATCCGCCCTGAAAACGTTCCAGAAGCGCAACGGAATGACGCAGGATGGCATTGCCAGCGCTGAACTCCAGTGGAAAATGTACGAATCCACCCCGAAGGATTACAAGGGATATCGTCAGTATGTCATGACCGTGCCGCCTGTCGCTGGCGCGCTGATCCGCAAAGGCTCCATGGGCGAAGTGGTTGGCAAGATGCAGTTGCGCCTGAAAGAACTGGGCTACTACGCTGGTGAAGTGACCAATGTGTGCGACGATGAGACCGTGGCTGCGCTGAAGATGTTTGAAGGCCGCAACGGCCTGACGGCCGATGGCGAAGCCGATGCGCGCGATCAGGAAGTGATGTTCGGCGGCGGTGTAATCGACGCGGCGGCGATCGTGACGCCCACGCCTGCACCCACGCTGGTGCCGCCCACCGATACGCTGCGCCGAGGCGATAAGGGAGAACAGGTGAAATCCCTGCAGCAGAGGCTGACGGATCTGGGCTACTATACCGGCAAGATCAGCGGCACCTACAACGAAGCCACTGAAGCCGCTGTGAAAGTTTTCCAGAAGAAAAGCTCTTTGGATGACGACGGTGTGTGCGGCCCTGTGACCCGCACCGTGCTTTATGGTGTCAATGCCATCTATGCGGTGCCTACCGCCGTGCCGGTCATTACCGACAGTCCGGCCGCTACCATGGAACCCATCACGCCCGAAAATGTGATCGTTATCAAGGCGGGATCGATGGGCGCGGTGGTGCTGCGTCTGCAGGAACGTCTGCAGGAGCTGGATTATTACACCTCCCGTCTGGATGGCGTTTATCTGACCGAGGACATTCAGGCTGTGCGCGACTTCCAGAAGGCCAATGGCCTGAAGGTGGACGGCAAGGCCGGATACGAGACCCAGACCGCCCTGTACAGCGATGCAGCTGTGCGCGGCAATGCCAGCGCCACCGCCAGCGGAAGCGGCACTGTGAATGAGACCCTTCGCTATGGCGCGGAGGGAGCGCAGGTTGTGACCCTGCAGAACCGCTTGATCGCGCTGGGATATCTGACAGGTACGGCGGACGGCAAGTACGGTACCAATACCAAGGCTGCTGTGAAGGCTTTCCAGAAGGCCAACAGTCTGGGCGCTGACGGCGTGGCTGGGCCCCTGACGCTGGCTGCTCTGTATGACACCAAGGCGCAGAACAATCTGGTGCCCACCGGCACCACGCTGCGCGTAGGCACCATCAGCGATGCCGTGCGCGACTTGCAGAACCGCCTGATCGCGCTGGGATATTTGACCGGCACGGCGGACGGCAACTTCGGTACGCAGACCAATTTGGCGCTCATCGCCTTCCAGAAGGCCAATGGCTTGACGGCGGACGGCGTTGCCGGTACCAAGACCCTCAAGAAGCTCAACTCTACCGGTGCGGTCAGCGCCAGTGGCGAAACGTCTACCACCACGGTCGCCACTGCACCCACGGTCACGGCGGGCAGCATCAGCGCCTCTCAGGTACGCTATGCCAACTGGTACACTGAGATCCGTGCAAAAGTTCGCCTGTTCCCCAATGCGACCATCTACGACTTTACTACCGGCATCAGCTGGCAGGTGAACATGTTCAGCTTCGGCGCGCATGCCGATGCAGAGCCCATCACCGCTCACGACACCAGCGAGATGATCCGCGCCTTCGGCGGCAAGACCACATGGACGCCCAAGGCCGTATGGGTGGTGCTCAGCGACGGTACCGTGTACATGGCCAGTACCCACGATACGCCGCATGATACCTACCATATCCGGGATAACAATTTCGATGGTCACGTCTGCATCCATTTCCCGCGCACTCAGAGTCAGGTGGAGAGCATCGGCCCGTATGCCACCTCTCACCAGAAGGCCATCGATCTTGGCTGGGAAGCGACCCTCAAGCGCGCGCAGTAATGCGTAAATAGAACAGCCCCGTTCGAGAAAGTCTCGAACGGGGCTGTTTCTATGAATGGATCATCAGTCAACAGACAGGGCTTCCTGCCACTGAGCCTCGCGGAAGCCGACCAGCACAGCATCCTGCGTGACCAGCAAAGGACGTTTCATCAGCATGCCGTCGGAGGCCAGCAGCGCCAGCTGTTCTTCGCGGCTCATGTTGTCCAGCGTGCTGCTCAGGTTCAGCTCGCGGTATTTCATACCGCTGGTATTGAAAAAACGCTTCAGCGGCAAGCCGCTTTTTTTCTGCCATTGCGACAGCTCTTCCGCTGTTGGATTGGCCTGCTTGATATCGCGCAGCGTATAGGGGAGTGCATGCGCATCCAGAAAAACCTGCGCCTTTTTGCAGGTGGAGCATTTGGGATAACAGAGAAACAGCATGAGGGAAACCTCCTGATTTTGAATTTGCGCAAAAGGAATGGGCTCGCGGGGCGGATCGGCAAAGCCGCAAAGCGTCTTCAACAGGATGCGCGTATCCAGCCAGCGGCCATGCTTGTAGGCCGAATGGAAAAGAAAGCCGACTTCCTGAAAGCCAAAACGCCTATGCAGCGCAAGGCTCGCTTCGTTTCCGCCTTCCACCACGGATATGGCACAGGCAAAGCCCTGCGTGCGCAGCAGACGGAACAGCTCCTCGAAAAGCCGGGAACCGATACCGCAGCCTTTGGGCGCATCGGGATGCAGATAGATGGTCAGCTCCGGCATGAAGCGGTATCCGCTCTGCGCACGAAACGGTTCGGCGCAGGCGAAACCCAGAAGTCTTCCGTGCTCGTCCTCAGCGATCAAAAACGGATACATTTTCAGCAGTCGTTGCAGCTCGTTTTCACGTTCTGCAACGGTTTTGTGCTTCTCGTTGAAGGTGGCCACTGAATGGTCGATGTAATGATCAAAGACTTCGTTGATGCTGCGTGCGTCCGAGACGCACGCGGTGCGGATCTGAACGGTCATGCGCCCACCTTACTTTCCCGCTTCTTTTACAATTTTGGCTACATCCTCGGGCGTCAGGCCGATGATGGCGGTTTTGAAATTGGTGTAGGTCACCAAACCGGCGGGTGAACCGGCGGCCTTTTTGACATACTTGCGCTTGGTGTAGTCAATGGCCTGCTGCGGATGATTACGCCCCTTGCTGTAGTAAGTGGCCAGCTTGCAGGCGTACAGGAGCGTTTCATTGCTGGGTTCTTCCTCGCTGCGGATGATGACGTGCGAACCGGGGATGTTTTGCGCGTGCAGCCAGGTTTCGTTGCCGCGCGCGTGCAGGGTGAGACGGTCGTTCTGCAGCGAGTTCTTGCCAACCTCGATGAGCGTGCCATCGGCAGCGGTAAAACGGTAAGGCTTGCCCTCCTGCAGTTTTTTTCCCTTGCCTTTGCGCTGGGATGCATCCGGACGCAGAAAGCCGTTTTCGGTCAGCACAAAACGGATCTCGGCCAGATCTGTGCTGGTTTCGCATTTGTCCAGATCATCCAGCGCGTTTTCCAGCAGCAGCAGATCACGCTCAATGGTTACCAGCTGTTCGCTCGCATACTGCTCCGCTACCTTGGCTTTTCGGTATTTCTTGTAGTAGCTTTGCGCATTCTGTGCAGGTGTGAGTCTGCTGGAGATGGGAATGGACACGTTCGGATACTCTGGATCGTAGTAATTCATCACGGTCACGCTCTCGGCACCCTTTTCGATCAGGTGCAGGTTGGCTGTGAGCAGATCGCCGTAGATGCGGTTCTGTTCGGTCTTGTCGCTGCTTTGCAGCGTGTCCAGCATGATGGCCTTTTTCTTTTCTGTACGCTCAAGCGCGCTCTTGACATGCTTTTGCAGTCCGGCGCTTTTTTGCTGCATGCGCATGCGCAGGTCGCGGCCCAAATAGAATTCGTCCATGGCGGCGCTGAGTGTTGGCATGGCTTGCTGGTTTTCCAAGGTGAAGGTGCGATAGGGGAAAGCAAAAAAATCCAGCGCCATACCTGCATCATCGTACAGGGTGACCGACGAGCTTTCAACCAAGGTGTAGAAAGTGTACAGCTTTGGCGCGATGACATCCAGATCCAGTTTGGCAATGGGCGTGGCGGCAGATACGCCGATTTGCGCGCAGACCTCCTTGGAGCATACGCTGGCCATACCGGCCACGCATTCCATCAATCCCTTGGATAACGTGCAGGTCAGAGGAGCCAACCGCTCCTTCAGCGCTTCGGGCGAGATCGTGTCCGGCGTAAGCTTGTCCGGCTGCGGCGGCAGCTGGTAGATCCCGCCGGGAAGCACGGTGCGCACGCGGCTCATCTCGCTGTTGACGTGGCGAATGGCATCGATGATAACGCCGTTCTCATTGACGAGGGTGAGGTTGCTATGACGACCCATGATCTCCAAATACAGCGTGCGCTGCACATGGTACCCCATCTCGTCCAGACAGTCGAATACGATGGCCAGAATGCGGTCGCCGGAGATCTGCTGGATCTCCACTATGCGGGAGCCAAGCAGGTGTTTGCGCATGAGCATGCAGAACATGGGCGGTTCTGCGGGATTTTCGTAGGACTGGGCGGTCAGCTGGGCGCGAGCCTGATTGGCGTTGGCGCTGAGAAGCAGCCGGTGATTGCCGCCGGAACGGATGAGCAGCACCAGCGCATCACGCTCGGGCTGATTTACCTTGTCCACACGTCCGCCCAGCAAGGCAGCACGCAGTTCGCGCTGCATGAATGAAAGGGTAAAGCCGTCCATCGGCATAAAGGTCATTCCTCCTGAAAATGCGGTGTTGTGTGCATCATAGCACAAGATGAAAAAAAGCGCAATCACGGATGGTTTTGGTCATGGATGCCGACAGATGGTCATAGGATTTCAATGCAATCGAACGCCGAGGAGTGAAAAACATGAAGATCAAACGGGCCGATATCGAGCGGATTCTCATTTTGTGCGCAGCGGCGCTGGTGGTGGTGCTGGCCTTGAAGAGCGGCGAGCAGACAACATCGCAGGTGCTGGTGGATCAGACGACAATCCCTATTGAGCAAACCATGGCGGACACACAGGTGGAGACCGTATCCACTGTGGTGTTTTACGAGGACGGCGACGGCTATCTGGTGCCGGTCACGCGGCAAGTGCCCAAGACCGACGGAATTGCTAAGGCAACGCTCAATCTGATGGTGAAAGACAGCGCCAACGATATGCAGGCGGCCCGGTTGGGACTGCGCACAGTCATTCCGGAAAACACCAGCTTTGAGATCGACATCAAGGACGGGCGGGCCAATGTCAACGTGAGCAAGGAGGCGCTCAGCTGCCTGAATGCTTCAGAAGAAGTGCTGATGGTAGACGCCATCGTCAATGCCATGACCTGCTTTTCGACCGTGGATGAAGTCACGCTGGAATTTGATGGCCAGAAGCGCAGCAAGCTGACCTACGGTACGGATGTGAGCGGCGTGTTTTCCGGCGGGAATTTGAACATGGAAAGCGTGGAGACCCTCAACGGAAGCGCCGGACAGGTGCAGCTGTATTTTCCCTCTCAGACCGGACGCATGCTGGTGCCCGTTACCCGCACCGTGTTCAGCACTGCGGACGTAAGCACTGCTGTGCTGGAGCTGGCTAAAGGCCCGCAGGCGGACAGCGGGCTGGAACGCGCCCTGCCGGAGGGCTGCGGTATCAAGAGCGTCAGCATGAAAAACGGAACGGTGACGCTGAATTTTTCCAAGGAGTTTAAGGAAACGATGGAAACCAGCGATGGCGGCGAACAGGCGATTCGGGCGATCCTGTTTACCTGCTCACAGTTTCCCGGCGTGAAAAAGGTGGAGGTGCTGGTGGAGGGAGAAAAGCTCGAAAAGCAGCCCGATGCGGAAGCCACCTTCATCAACAAGGAGGAAGAAGTGATCGCCCAGTATCCGGGCGTGGTGGAGTTGGACTGAAAAGCAACTTGGAAGATTCAAAAAGCATTTTATCCGACAGGACTGCCGCAAAGAAGCTGCGGCAGTCCTGTCGGAGTATTCGTATCGTTTGGAGAATGGGAAAAAGCAGCTTCTCAGATAAACTCCGCCAGACTTCTGCGCACGGTGCCACTGGCAGAACGCACGCTCTCTGCCATGAGCATGGAATTGAGCACGGCTTCCTCAGTGGCTTCAGCCATGGCGCGGAAGGGGAGGTCCATGAGATCTTCATGCAGAACCGCCATGGGGACGAATGCATCGCCGGTGTCGTGCGGCATGCGGTTGGCTGTGGTGAACCCAAGGAAAACCTCGCCGCTGCCATGCCCGATGAAGGAACCCAATCGGGCGAGACCGACACCCGCGCGGCGGATAACGCGGCGAAGCTGACGGTCATTCAGCGGCAGATCCGTGGCCATCACAACGATGCAGGAGCCTTTGTCCGGAAGGGCCTCTTCCATCTCCTGCTGGATGCGCGGGCCGATAGGCTCTCCCAGCACCATCAGATCGGAAAGCGAACCGTGATTGCTCAGCACCAGCACGCCCAGCGTGTAGGCATGTCCGTCCAGCTCCATGATGCGCGAGGCGGAACCGATGCCCCCTTTTAGGCCGTGACAGGTCATGCCGCGCCCTGCGCCCACTGCGCCCTGCGCAAAATCTGCGCTGGCGCAGGCGATAGCCTGCAGCACATGTTCCTGCTGTACGGCGCGGTGACAGATATCATTCAGCGATGCGTCATTGCATTCGCATACGATGGGGTTGACCGAACGGAGCGGCACGCCGTCCTGCTCGCAGCGGTCGATCATGTAGCCCACCAGGGCATCATGCACAAGACCGATATTCAGCGTGTTGGTGAGCGCGATAGGCGTTTCGATCGTGCCGAGCTCCTCCAGCTGCATCAGCCCGGCTGTTTTCCCAAAGCCGTTCAGCACATGCTGCGCGGCGGTCAGCTTGTGAACAAAAGGATTGTCCGCACAAGGCATGATGACCGTCACGCCGGTGTTGTGGGCTCCTTCGGTAATGGTGACTTGACCGACGGTCACACCGGGCACGTCGGTGATCAGATTGCGCGGGCCGGTCGGCAGATTGCCGATGATGATTCCACGTTCGCGTGCTGTTGGCATGGTCATTCCTCCGTAAGACTGTGATCACATACACAATTCGGGACGAAAGGCGCAAACCCTTTTCTGCGGACTGGACTTTTACCACCATAGAATGTATAATGCAGAGGAATGCCGTGCAAGCAAGCTGCGCGGCCTTTTATCGAATGTCAGATGAAATCTGCGAAGGAGTTGTCCTTATGACTCGTTGTGATCAGCGCCTCAATCATCAGCCGCGTCCCTGCACCATCCTGCCCAATTTTATGGAAACGGCGGACGGAAGTTGCCTTATCGCTACCGGCAAGACCCGCGTCATCTGCACTGCAAGCGTGGAGGAGGGAGTGCCGCCCTTCCTGCGCAATACTGGCCGCGGCTGGGTGACGGCGGAATATGCCATGCTGCCAGCCTCCACCGGACGGCGCAAACAGCGCGACGGCATCAAGAAGGATGGCCGAAGCGTGGAGATCCAGCGCTTGATCGGCCGTTCGCTCAGACAGGCGGTGGACATGACCAAGCTGGGCGAACGCACCATCACGCTCGACTGCGATGTGCTGCAGGCAGACGGCGGTACCCGCACCGCTTCGATCACCGGAGCCTATGTGGCGCTTGTGCTGGCGGTGAACAAGCTGATGCAGAACGGCTTGATCGATCAGAACCCCATCATTGGCCAGGTGGCTGCGATCAGCGCTGGAATCGTGGACGATCAGCCCATGCTGGATCTGTGCTATGTGGAGGACAGCAACGCGCAGACCGACATGAACCTGGTGATGAACCAGCGCGGCGAATTTATCGAACTGCAGGGAACTGGCGAAGGACGCGCTTTTACCAATCTTGAGCTCAACGCCATTCTGGATATGGGACGTTCGGGCGTGCGCAGCCTGATGCGCGTGCAGCGCGAGGTGCTCCATGGACAGGGGGAATGGCTGCTTCCTGCCAAGCGGATCGTGGTGGCAACCGGCAATGCGCACAAGCTGAAGGAGCTTTCCGATATTTTCGGCGGCATGGTGGAGCTGGTGCCGATGAAGCAGGCGGGTTTCAGCGGCGATATTGCAGAAGACGGGGAAACCTTTGAGCAGAACGCTGCGATCAAGGCAGAAGCGGTCGCCAAAGCAACGGGTCTGCCCGCACTGGCAGATGACAGCGGCCTGAGCGTAGATGTACTGGGCGGCGCGCCCGGTGTATACAGCGCGCGCTATGCGGGCGAACATGGCGATGATGCCGCCAACAACGCCCTTCTGCTGAAGAATATGGCGAATGAGGACAAGCGCACATGCCGCTTTGTGTGCGCCATGGCGCTGGCCTTGCCGGGCGAAAAGACGCGTGTGGTGCGCGGCGAGTGCGTGGGCGAACTCCTGCGGGAGCGCGCCGGTGAAGGCGGCTTCGGATACGATCCGCTGTTCCAGTATCGCTCTGGCAAAACCTTTGCCCAAATGACGGAGAAGGAGAAAAACGCTGTCAGCCATCGCGCGGCAGCCTCCGAAAAAATGCGTGAGGTGCTCAGAGAGGTGCTGTGATTCATGAAACGCGTGATTGTGGTTTCGGATTCTCACGGCGATGTGACAGGACTGCGCGAAGCCTTTGAACAGGCGCTACGCCATGGCGCGGTGGATGTAGCCGTATTTCTGGGAGACGGCATGGACGATTTTGAAACCGTCAGATCCATGCTCCATACGCAGGGGACGGTCTGCTATGCTGTGTGTGGCAACAATGACTGGGGCAGACGCGAGGCAGGAGAAGTTCTGTTTCTGGTGAATGGCGTGCGCTTCTACGCCTGCCACGGCCATCAACGCTATGTGAAATACGGCTTGGATCGCCTTTGGTACGCCGCGCAGGAACGCGAGGCGCAGGTTGCGCTGTATGGTCACACACACCGCGAAAAGATCGATCTGGAACGAAATGTGACCATGATCAATCCCGGCGCTATCTGTGAACGCTACGGCAAACGCAGCGCTTATGCCGAGATCTGCGTGGAGGACAACGGTTTTGTGCGTCCACGTCTTGTCCAGTGGGAAACCTGATACAGCCAATTGAAAGCCGGTGACCTGCGAACCTCCTTCAACGGTCGCCGGCTTTCTAAAAAAGTTTTGAAAATGTATTGCTTTTTGATTTGAACTTTGCTATAATATCATCCGTTGGTTGAAAAACTAACACATGGGGCATTAGCACAGTTGGTAGCGCGCTACATTCGCATTGTAGAGGTCAGCGGTTCGAATCCGCTATGCTCCACCAATAATGAAAGCCAGTCGAAAGGACTGGCTTTTGGCTTATAATCAGCACATCAAATACCATTGGTATAGAAATCGCGTATAGTATGCGCTAGGAAACATCAAAATCGGCATAGAAAGAGGAGCAAACGGAATATGCGACAGGTACGTTGGGAATATCTGACACCTTCTGAGTTTGAAAAACTGGCTCGCGAAGAACGATTGTGCGTGCTGCCGATTGGCTCTTTGGAACGTCATGGTGAGCATATGCCCTTCGGAACGGACGCGATCGTTGCGCACGAAGTGTGCTGCCGTGCTGCGCAGAAAGATGCGTGTCAATGCGTTGTCTTTCCGCCCTATTGGTTCGGTCAGGTACACGAGGCGGGATGCTTTGCTGGAACCATCAATTTTCCTGCACCCATGCTGACCAGTATGCTGAAAATGCTGCTGGATGAAATTGCTCGTAATGGTTTCAAAAAGATCCTGATCGTGAACGGGCATGGAGGAAACACGAATTTCCTGCATTACTTTATGATGGATCAGATCAACCGCGAAGTCGACTACACGCTGTACTGTGTATTTATGGATGGCGGTGAGCATGTGAATGCCCTGAAAATTTGGGACACGCCTGAAGGCGGTCATGCTGATGAAAAGGAAACAAGCTTGATGATGGCGGCGGCTCCCGGCACTGTAAAACTGGAGTGCCAAAGATTTGCGGAACCGATCTTACCGAACAGTAAGCTTGAACATCTGAAGGGAGTGCATACTGCGCTATGGTGGTATGACCTATATCCTGAACATGTATCGGGAACCCCTTCGGCTGCCACAGCTGAAAAGGGCGAGATCGCGCTGGACGCTATGGCTGAGGATGTTGCCGGATGGATCCGCGCTGTCAAGCGGGACGAAGAAGTACCAAAGCTGCAAAGGGAATTCTACAAGCGTTGCCGTGAAGTGGCTGGGAAAAACTGAGCAGTTAGCTCACTGGTCGGTCTGGTATGCTCAACCACAAACGCTCTGTTCTATCAAAATCAAAGCCGCAGGATTCATCGGCGGCGATGGTTCAACTTATCAAAAAAGGTCGCGTAAGGCGGCCTTTTTGTATACTTGTTCAAATGGCAGATCGGATTTTCGAAGAAAGCCGAGCATGACAGATCAGTTGACGGAAAAGCGGCTGTGCCTGCATTTCTCGTTCTATCCACAAGGAGCTTCACATTTTTTCGAAAAGATCGACAGGAAGGCGCCTTTGCTTCGTCTATATCATCAAAGGAGGTGAGCAATGGATGGAAGTTGTCAAAGATCTGGGCAACGACCGCGACCGGATGATGATCCAAATGGTGGATCAATATCAGGGATTATTGCTCCGCATGTGTTATGTGTATCTGCGGGATATGGAGCTGGCGAAAGACGCTACGCAGGAAACATTCCTCAAGGCCTATAAAGCCTTGGACGATTTCCGCGGTGAGTGCAGCGAAAAGACGTGGCTGGTGCGGATCGCCATGAACACATGCCGGGATATGCAGCGCTCTGCTTGGTTTAGGCATCGCGACAGCCACATTGTGCTGGACGAGATCCCCATAGCAGCCCAGGCGCCGGACGAAGACGATGAACTTGGCATTATGTGCGATATCATGGAGCTTCCGCCCAAACTCAAGGAAGTCATTATGCTGTACTACTGGCAGAACATGAATGTGAATGAAATTGCTCATGCATTGGGGATCGCACATTCCACTGTGTCAACTCGATTAAAGCGCGCACGAGAAAAGCTTCATGATGTGCTGGAACGGAGGTCGGGTCATGGACGATTTTAAGGATAAGCAAAAGATTCAGCAGGTATTTGATCATGCGCTGTACGGTATCAGGGAGGATCCGTGGATGGCACAGCGCGTTCTGAACATTGCGCATGGAAAGGAGAAGAAAGTTGTGAAAAAGAAGGTTTCGGTCGCTTTTGTCCTGATCCTGATCGTTTTGATGAGCACCGTTGCGGCGCTCGCGTGGACGCTTTCCCGTCAGTATTTTGAGGATGTGGCGCAGCTTCAGGCCTCTGGCGGCTATTACGATGATTGGGGAGTGGAAGATAAGCAGAGAATGGTACGCATTCTTCTGGAGCATGGGCTGATTGACGAACAGGAAGCCGCCGCCTTGAACACGGAAGAAGAAATGGATGCCTTCATGCTCAAACTCTATGGGATCGATGAAAAATCTGACACCATTGGTCTGTGGGCGATCCTGGAGAAGGAAATGGGGCCGGTGTCAAGTTGGTCTTTGGAAGACAGGGCATGGTATACCGAGATGCAGAAGGCAGCCGGATTGCAGTCGGATGTAACAGACGAGGCTGTTTATGCAGTGCCGGAGGCTGAAAACATTCAGCCGGACGAAGCAATCGCGATTGCCAAAAATGCGATCCTCAAGGCTTTTGGACTCGAAGACCATGCACTGGATCAGCATCAGGTTGAGATCTATTTTCAGAGCTATCCTGATAATGAGTACAAGGAAATGCATTACGACATTTCTTTCCGTGGCGAAACCTATGCGGATTTCTATTCCTGCTCTGTAACCAAAGATGGACAGATCATGGATCATTCGATGGGCGAAAGCTACGATTCGCCGGCTGAATCAGTGAAGAAAAAGCAGCAGTTCTTGCTCGAAAATGATTTGGAAATCAGCGCGCTGTTCAGCGAGTATGCCCAGGAACATATCGATGGCGATCTTGGTTTTGCCTTCTGGCCTCTGGAGGATAAAAGGAACGTAACAGATATGCTGCGTCCGGTCATCTTGGAAAACATGGCCGAAACACCCGGCTATAGCGATCAGACCAAGATCTTTTGGGCCACTCACTTCTACGGTATGCCTGATGAACGAGCCATTTCACAGGAAAAAGCGGTCGGAATCGCTCGGGAGCAGCTGACGAGTACTTTTGGTTTGACCGCGAAACAGACTCTGCTGTTTGATAAAATTGGGGTGTTCTATGAGGTCACAGACCCGGTCGCTCCTCTGTGGAAGATCAATCTGCGTATCGGAGAGCAACGCGAGGGTGCTGCCGTGGAGGGGCTATCCCTGAATGTTAACTACCGTGTTGTGATCAACGCTTACACCGGTCAAGTGCTGGAGAAGCATTCCTTTACCGAGGTTCACGATGATATCGCTGAAGAAGTTGCGCTGATCAACTGATCTCCTCCATAAGCCGCAGGAAAAGTTGGAAAGTTTCGTGCGGGATTCTGCTTCTACTGCGGTGGTTTTGCTTGACAAAAACAATGGTCGGGGCTATGATAGAATTTGATTTTTACCAATTACAAGGGGGAAACGACAATGGCAGCTTTGACCATGGACAAGCTCGTCGCACTGTGCAAAGGCCGTGGCTTCATCTATCCTGGCAGTGAGATTTACGGCGGTTTGGCCAATAGCTGGGACTACGGCCCGCTGGGCGTGGAATTCAAGAACAATGTCAAAAAAGCATGGTGGCAGAAGTTTGTTCAGGAAAGCAAATACAATGTGGGCTTGGATGCTGCCATCCTGATGAACCGTGAAGTGTGGGTGGCTTCCGGTCATGTGGGCGGATTCAACGATCCGCTGATGGACTGCAAGGCTTGCAAGGCACGTTTCCGTGCGGACAAGCTGATCGAGGACTTCACCAAGGGTGAAGAGACCGGCGACGGCTGGACCAACGAGGAGCTGGAGACTTACATCAACGAGCACGATATTGTGTGCCCTGTCTGCGGCAAGAAGGATTTTACCGGCATCCGGCAGTTCAACCTGATGTTCAAGACCCATGCCGGTGTCACCGAGAACTCCACCAACGAGATCTATCTGCGCCCCGAGACCGCGCAGGGCATTTTCGTGAACTTCCAGAACGTGATGCGTGCCACCCGCAAGAAGCTGCCGGCCGGCATCGCGCAGATCGGCAAGAGCTTCCGCAATGAGATCACCCCCGGTAACTTCATCTTCCGTATGCGTGAGTTCGAGCAGATGGAGCTGGAGTTCTTCTGCAAGCCCGGTGAGGATCTGGAGTGGTTCAACTACTGGCGCTCCTTCTGCAAGGATTGGCTGCTCAGCCTTGGCATCAAGGAGGAAAGTCTGCGTCTGCGCGACCATGAGCCTGAAAAGCTCGCCTTCTATTCCAAGGCAACGACCGACTTTGAATACCTGTTCCCGTTCGGCTGGGGCGAGCTGTGGGGCATTGCCGACCGTACCGACTACGACCTGACCCAGCACCAGAACCATTCCGGCAAGACCATGGAATATCTGGATCCGGTGACCAACGAGAAGTTCGTGCCGTATTGCATCGAGCCCTCGCTGGGTGTGGAGCGCATGGTGCTGGCTTTGCTGTGCAACGCCTACGAGGAGCAGGAGCTGGAGGGCGGCGATGTGCGCAATGTGATGCACTTCCACCCGGCGCTGGCTCCCTATAAGTGCGCCGTGCTGCCCCTGCAGAAGAACAAGCTGGGCGCGCTGGCGAACGAGATCTATGAGGGCCTTGCCAAGCATTTCATGGTGGATTACGATGAGACCGGTTCCATCGGCAAGCGTTATCGCCGCCAGGATGAGATCGGCACGCCGTTCTGCATCTGCGTGGACTTCGAGACCGAGGAGACCCAGTCCGTCACTGTGCGCGACCGCGACACCATGGAGCAGGAACGCGTGAAGATCGCCGATCTGCCCGCTTATATTCAGGCGCGCATGCAGTTCTGATCCTGTTTCAAATGCAAAGAGCAACCGTCGTTTCTGCTGGGAACGGCGGTTGCTTTTTGATGTGCTCTTTTGTCGGATTCCCCCGAATGCCGGTTCTTGAAATGAGGCGGAAAATAGGATATAATAAGAAGCTGAAAGGACAGGTGTTGTAATGTTTCAGGGGTTTCCTGAGGAGACGATCCGGTTTTTTCTGGATCTGCGTTTTCACAACGAGGTGCCATGGTTCCATGCGCACCGTGAGGAATATGAAGCGTATGTGCGAGAGCCGTTCCGCGCCTTCATCGAGGCCATGGCGCCAACGGTGCTTTCCATTGCCGATGACATCGATACCCGCCCCAATAAATGCTTGGCGCGAATCAATCGCGATATCCGCTATACGCGCGACAAGTCGCCCTATCGCGACCATATGTGGCTGCTCTTCCGCCGCAGCGGAGAGGAACGTGAGCATTCGGTGATGTACTGGTTTGAACTGTCGCCCGAAGTAGTGGAGTGGGGGCTGGGTTTTTGGGGGCCGAACCGGCCGGCGATGGACGCGCTGCGCAGGCGGATGACCGAAAAGCCCAAGGAGGTGCGCAAAGTGCTGCGCCAATGCGGCATCCCGGATGAAACGCTGCATGTTTATGGCGACCGCTATGTGAAGATGAAACCGCCCGACGGCCTGCCGCTGGAACTGGCAATGCTATACCCGATGAAAGAGATTTACGTCAAACGCATTGGCGTTCCCCTTGCAGAGTGCTATCAGCCTGAATTGATCGAACGTGTTTCACAGGATTTCCTGCGCCTCAAGCCCCTGTACCACCTGCTCAGACGGGCGGCGGATGAGGGAATGGCGCAGTTGGACGCATAGGAGGATGGATCATGGATATTCGCAAACTCAAAAGTGGCTCTGACGTGCGCGGCGTGGCTGTTGGCGACGATGCTGTGCTGACTGCGGACGTGGCCCGCACGCTGGGCATGGCCTTTGCACAGTATGTGGCGGAAAAAAGCGGCAAAGCGGTGGAAGAGATCAGCATCGCGCTGGGCCGCGACAGCCGCGTGTCCGGCCCAAGTCTGCTGGGCGCAGCCGCCGTGGGCGTTGCTGCCGCAGGCGCGAAGGCAGTCGACTACGGCATGTGCACCACGCCTGCCATGTACATGGCCATCCTGACCGATGGTTTCCGTCCTGACGGCTCCATTATGGTGACGGCCAGCCACCATCCGTGGAAACTGAACGGCCTGAAGTTCTTCACCGAAGAAGGCGGGATCGGCTTCCATGAGCTGGACGATCTGCTGGAGATTGCCGGCAAGCTCGACTCTATTCCCGCCCCCAAGGGTGAGATCGTGCAGACGCCTTTCCTGCCCACCTATCAGCATCAGCTTCAGCAGTTGATCATCAACGGTATTGACCCCGATGTGCAGAAGCCTCTGCTTGGGCTGCATGTGGTGGTGGATGCCGGCAACGGCGCGGGCGGTTTCTACGCTACCATGCTGGAAGAACTGGGGGCGTGGGTGGAAGGCAGCCAGTTCCTTGAGCCGGACGGCCATTTCCCCAATCACATTCCCAATCCCGAGAATAAGGAAGCTATGGCTTCCATTGCCGCAGCCGTAAAAAAGTACGGCGCGGATCTTGGCGTGATTTTTGACACCGACTGCGACCGCGCCGCCATTGTGGATCAGACCGGCAAGGAGATCAATCGCAACCGCCTGATCGCTATGATCAGCGCCATTCTGCTGGAAGAAATGCCGGGGGCGACCATCGTGACCGATTCGGTCACTTCTTCCGGTCTGGCGGATTTCATCAAGGAATGGGGCGGAGAGCACTACCGCTACAAGCGCGGCTACCGCAATGTGATCGATGAGGCGATCCGCCTCAACGAGGCAGGCATCAACTGCCCACTTGCCATCGAGACCAGCGGCCACGCAGCGCTGCGCGACAATCATTTCCTGGATGACGGTATGTATCTGGTAACGGTTATGCTCATCAAGGCGATGCAGCTCAAACAGCAGGGCGAAAACTTGAGCAAGCTGCTGGAAGGCCTGCGTGAGCCGGTGGAAAGCACAGAGATCCGTTTGAAGGTGCTGTGCGAGGACTTTGCGCCCTGCGCACGGCTGATCATTGAGCATGTGCTGGAGTATGCAAGCGAACATGAGGGATGGCATGTGGCACCCGATAACCGCGAGGGCGTGCGCATTTCCTTTGACATTGACGGCGAACTGAACAGCGCGTGGTTCCTGCTACGCTTGAGCGTGCACGACCCGGTGATGCCCCTCAACGCCGAAAGCGATGTTCCCGGCGGCGTAAAGGCAGTGCTGGGCAAGCTGTACGAGGCAATCAAGGATCAACAGGATGTCGACCTTTCTCCGCTGGAAGCGGCTCTGTAACGTCACAAATAGAAATCGCCGGATGATGAAGCCGTCATCCGGCAATCAGCTTGTCGAAAAAAACCAATGGGAGGTTTGGAGGGCTGCAGCTCTCCAAGTGTGATCGTATTGAACGGCTTTGCCGGTCGGGCGGGCGTTTCCGCGCCCTGCGCGGAAACATTCCTTACGCCGTTTGCCGCCCGGCGAGCCGTAGGCGAGTAGGCAAACGGCGCCTTCCCTCGGCGGAAAAGATCGCGTAGCGAGCTTTTTCGCAGGTCTGAGTGCCGGATGATGAAACCCGTCATCCGGCGAGTTTTGAAATGGAGGTTTTGAAATGAGCAACTATGTGATGGATATGCGCAAGCGTATCGGACATGATCCACTGATGATCTGCGGCGCATCCACCATTGTCATCAATGAAGCCGGCGAGGTGCTGATGCAGCAGCGCACGGACAATGGCCATTGGGGCTATCCGGGCGGCTCGGTAGAATTGTACGAAGCGGTGGAGGACGCTGCTAAGCGGGAACTGTTTGAAGAGGTAGGCGTGATCGCGGATGAACTGGAGCTGCTGGGCGTGTTCTCCGGTGAAAGGCTGCGCTTTGTTTATCCGAACGGCGATCAGGCCAGCATTGTGGATCATGTGTACATTTGCAGAAAGTACCATGGCGAGCTGAAGTGCCAAGAGGGCGAGGTAGAGCAGCTTGGCTTCTTCCCGCTGGATCAGCTTCCGCAGCCGGTATGTCTTACCTGCATGTCGGCTTTCGAAGCGCTGCGCAGATGCTCCTGCATTGCGTGATAAACGCCGTGCACACGGATGGTGTGCAGCTGGGGGGTAAACTGCGAAAGCATCAATCCCACAGCCTTGAACTTCTGGACAAAGATGTTTGCCCCTTATACCCGCAGCGTGGTGCGGCGCATTGATGACAACGCACTGAGCTGTTAACGAAAAGCAGCCGCAGAACCTGCACTGGTCCTGCGGCTGCTTTTGCCAACAGAGAACGCGCGCGTGTATCAGCCGTAACGCCGCACGACATCTTCCAGCGCGACAAGGCCGTTGTGGAAGCCGTTGCCGTTGTCCATCACGACATCGGCTGCACTTTTGTAGATGGGCATGCGCTCGTTGTAGATACGCTCGATCTCGTCCTTTCCTTTCTGTGCGAGGAAGGGGCGTTTTTCGGCGCGAATATCCAACATGATATCGTCGATTGGACGATCGATCAGTACGATCAGGCCATGATTACGCATCAGCAGGCGGTTTTCCGTGCGCAGGCATACGCCGCCGCCGGTAGAAATGATGCCGGGTGTGGCGTTGACGAGCTTTTGCAGCAGACGCGTTTCAGCATCGCGGAAGGCTGGTTCGCCAAAAGTGGTATACAGTTGAGCCGTATCCATGCCCGTGGCTTCGGTCAGGTAAACGTCCGTATCCAGATAGGGGATCTGCAATTTTTGAGCCACACGTCTGCCCAGCGCGCTTTTACCGCTGCCCGGCATGCCCACCAGAAAAATGTGTCGATCCATCCTGATCCTCCTTCGTGCGCTTGTGTTAACGTCCTTCCAAACGAGCGGGCTCAGACTTTCTGGCCAGCGCCAGCGAGAAGCGGAAACCTGCGCCTTCGTCCAGCGGCAGCACTTCCAGCGTTTGCCGGTGCAGCTCCATGATCTGCTTGCAGATGCTCAGCCCAAGCCCGGTTCCCTTGCCCGCAGTGTGCGCCTTGTCCGCTTTGTAGAAGCGTTCAAACAGGCGTTCCCTGTCCTGCGGGGCGATGGGTTCCCCATCGTTTTCAATGGAAACAGCTACCGTACTATCATGCAACAAAGTGGTGCGAATTGTCAAGTTCCCATTCTCAACAATAAACTTGAGCGCGTTGTCCACAATGTTGTGCACTACCTGCGATATTTTGTCGCTGTCGGCGCTGACAAGGCAGGGTTCCTGTGCGAACTCCAGCTGAACATCCAGCTTCTTGTCCTCGATATCGCTCATGCGGCCAATGATGACGCGGCGGATAAGCTCGTTGATATCAAATTCACTCAGTTCCAGCTTGTCCACGCCCTTGTCCATACGGCTCAGCTGCAGCAGATCGGCGATGAGGCGTTTCATACGATTGGTTTCGTCGAATACGATCTGCAGATAGCGCGGATAGTCCTCCTGCGGAATGGTGCCGTCCAGCATCCCCTCGACAAAGCCGTGAATGCTGGTGACTGGGGAGCGCAGCTCGTGGCTGACGTTGGCCACGAATTCCTTGCGGTTCTCCTCCACCTGCTCCAGCTTTTCAGCCATCACATTAAAGGCACCGGCCAGCTGGCGCACCTCGTTCACGCCGGTCACTTCAGCGCGGGTGGACAGCTTGCCGCGGCTCATCTCTTCGGCCGCGCCGGTGATAACGGTGAGCGGGCGCACGATGCCGCGGGTGTAGAAAGCCGTACCCAGAATGGCAGCCAGCGATGCAAAGGCGAAGCCGATCGCGATCTGCAAAAACAGACCGTGATATTCTGCATTGATGATCTGCGCGCTGGTGTGAATGAACACCGCGCCCAGCACCGAACCGCCCTGCACATAGGGCACGGCCACGGTGAACACGGGGCCGTCGGCGCTGCGCATCTGCGCTTGCACTTCTAAGCCCTGCAGCACCTTGAGCAGCGCTGCGGCCACGTCGTCCGCGTTGAGCGTGTCCAGCGCTCCGGCACTGTTTTGCAGCGCGGACTGCATGTTGTCGCGCACGCGTCCGTTGCGATCCACGATGAGGATGTACGCGCCGTAGTCCGCGTAGACGGTGGAGGCCTTCCACTGCAGGTAACTCATGCTTGGGGATTGTATGTTGAGGTAATCGTTGACTGCGCTGTCCTCGACGCGGCTGGCCAGAAACGCGATTTCGCGCGCCTGACTGAGCAGACTTTCCATGCGGCTTTCCACCATGCTGGAACGGATAGAGAGCATGGAAAATGCACCGCCGATGAGCGCGACCAGCAGAATGACGACCATGAACAGCGCCAACAGCCGGTCAAACATGCTTTGAAACATGGTGTCGTCCTTTCAGTGAGGCTTAGCCGGCCTTGTATTCGAACTTGTAGCCCACGCGCCACACGGTGTGGATCTCCCAGCCGTATTGTTCACATTCGGGCAGCTTTTCACGCAGACGCTTGATGTGAACGTCCACAGTGCGGCTGTCACCAAAGAAGTCGAAACCCCATACGCGCTCCAGCAGCTGCTCGCGGGTGAAGACCATGTTGGGATGGGAGGCCAGATAGTACAGCAGCTCCAGCTCCTTGGGCGGCATATCCAGCTCCTTGCTCTCGTAGGTGGCCTCGTAGCGCGCAAGGCTGACGGTCAGCTGCGGGAAGCGCAGTGTGTCGTCGCTTTCATCATGGCTTTCCTCTGCGGCAGGCGCACGGCGCAGCACTGCCTTCACACGGGCAACCAGCTCCTTGGTTTCGAACGGCTTGGTCACATAATCGTCCGCGCCCAGCTCCAGCCCCAGCACCTTGTCGAAGGTCTCATCCCGGGCGGTGAGCATGATGACCGGTACTTTGCTGGTTTTGCGGATCTCGCGCAGCACCTCCAGCCCGTCCATACCGGGCAGCATCACATCCAGCAGCACCAGCGCCGGCACTTCCTTGCGGAAGCTTTCCAGCGCAGTGTCTCCGCGCGCTGCTTCTGTTACTGCAAAGCCTTCTTTTTCCAGATACAGCCGTACCAGATGGCTGATGTTGGGGTCGTCATCCACCAGCAGAATCCGCTGCTTTTCAGACATGCTTTTTCTCTTCCTTTCGTGATGATGGCGGCGCAGCCGGTCATTTCAGGGTCACGACGGTCACGCCCTGCTCGCCTTCGCCGTACATGCCGTCGCGATACTTCTTTACATTCATGTGGGATTTGAGGTGGCGCTGAATGCCGCTGCGCAGCACGCCCGTGCCCTTGCCGTGAATGATGCTCACTTCATTGAGCCCGGCCAGCGTAGCATCCGCCAGATAGATATCCACCGCACCGATGGCCTCCTCCAGCGTCATGCCGCGCACGTCCACTTCCATAGGCACGGAGGGCTTTGCTGCAGATACGCGGTTGATCACGCGGCTCTTCTGTGGCTTGTCGGGTTCGACCAGCTTCAGCTGGCTCAGATGCGCCTTCATCTTGAGAATACCGGCCTGAAGCTGCACTTCGCCGTTGCGATCCGGTGCGGAAAGCACCGTGCCCTTTGTGCCAAGATGCACGATCTCCACCGTCTGGCCTACCTTGACGGTTTTGGGCGGAGTGAAGTTGACGGCGCTCTTTTCGCTCAGCCCTTCGGACAATGCGTCGATGCCGTCCTCCATGCGCTTCTTCAGCTTCTGCACTTCGTGCTCGGGTGCAGCGGCCTGTTTCTTCATGGCTTTGAGCTCACGGATGATAGCATCGGCCTCACGGCGTGCATTTTCCATGACGCGTCGCGCATCCTCTTTGGCTTTTTTCAGACTCTTGTCCCGGCTTTGCTCGATTTCCGTGCGCAGCTTCTCGGCCTCGTTGCGCAGCTTCACGGTCTCGCGCCGGGTCTCCTCGGCAATGGCGCGCTCACGTTCGGCAATTTGGCGGTGATACTCCGCGTTGGCGATCACATCTTCAAAACGGATGTCCTCCTTGGAGAGCAACTCTTTGGAAGCGTCGATCAGCCATTCCGGCAGCCCCAGCTTGCGGGAAATCTCAAAGGCGTTGCTCTTGCCGGGAATACCGATGGACAGCCGGTAGGTGGGCCGGAGCGATTCCACGTCAAACTCCACGCTGGCGTTTTCCACGCCGGGCGTGCTGAGGGCAAAGGCTTTCAGCTCGCTGTAATGCGTGGTGGCCATGGTGCGGATCTTGCGCTTGAGCAGGCTGTTCAAAATGCTCTGCGCCAATGCAGCGCCCTCGGTGGGGTCGGTGCCTGCGCCCAGCTCGTCGAAAAGCACCAAATCGTTATCCTCCACATTTCTTACAATGTCCACGATGTTGGTCATGTGGGAGGAGAAGGTGGAGAGGGACTGCTCAATGGACTGCTCATCGCCGATGTCTGCGTAGACATGGCCGAAATAGCTCATTTCCGTGCCGAAGTCAGCGGGCACGTGCAGGCCGCTCATGGCCATGAGGGTGAACAGCCCGACCGTCTTGAGCGTGACAGTCTTGCCGCCGGTGTTGGGGCCGGTGATGATGAGCGTGGTGAACGCATCGCCTAACCACAGGTTGCTGGGCACGACCTTTTCAGGATCGATCAGGGGATGACGGCCGCGGATGATCTTGATAAAACCGCGGGTGTTCAGCTTGGGCAGCACGGCATGCATGCTGCGGGCCAGCATTCCCTTGGCAAAGGCAAAATCCAGATGCGTCAGCAGGGAGATGTTGAGCGAAATGTTCCCTGCATGCGGACCGATGCGATCGGACAGTGCCTGCAGGATGCGGGCGATCTCCAATTGCTCCTTCGCGCGCAGCTGCTTCAGATCGTTGCCAAGCTCCACCACGAACATGGGTTCCACAAACAGGGTGGCGCCGCTGGCGCTCTGATCGTGCACCAGACCGGGCACATTGGCACGGCACTCGGCCTTGACCGGAATGCAGTAGCGGTCGCCGCGCATGGTGATGATGGAATCCTGCAGATTTTTGGCAAATGAGCTGGAACGGATCATCTGGTTGAGCTTCTCGCGCATGCGCTCGTTGGCGGAGCGAATCTGGCGGCGGATCTGAAACAATTCGGCGGAGGCTCGGTCAGCAATTTCTTCTTCGCTGAGAATGGCATTGGTGATGTCGCTTTCCAAGCTGTCCAGCGTGGTCAGGCGGCTGGCAAAACCGGTCAGAATGGGCGTGTCATCGCGATCCCGCACCAATGCGGCGCGGGTGACCTTGGCCGCGCGCAGACAGGCAGCCACATCGATGAGCGCACGGGGGCTCAGGCAAGCGCCCTTTTGCGCCAGCATCACCTGTTCACGCACATCGGGGAACCCCATCATGGGATGACCGCCCAGATAGCTGAGCAGCACGCAGGCTTCCTCGGTTTCATCCAACGCGTGAAGCGCTTCGGAATAATCAAGACAGGGCTCCAGCGCAAGACATTTTTCTTTGCCCAGATCGGTCAGTGCGCAGGAGGAAAGACGTTCTCGGATCTTGGTGAATTCAAGCACGCGCAGTGCACGCTGCTGTTCCATACAGATCCCTTCCTTTCGGGAAATGGTTTATTCAACGCCTCGGAGCCAATGGCCGGAGGTGGTTTGGACAGTGGCAGACGGGATGGATCCGTCTGCCATGAGTGCGGCGAACAGCCGGGTGATCGCCAGTTGCTCCTGTACGCTTTCGGTGGTGAAATGAAGAAGCATCCCTGCGCCTAGCACGCGGCGATCCGGATCGTATGCGCGCAGATCCGTGGGCAGCGCGCCCAATACCTGAATTTCGCACCCCTCTGGGAAACGGGTACGGCTCAGCGGAAAACGATAGCCCTTTCGATCCGTCATCGCAGCGTTTGACTGACCGCACACATCGGCATCGCCCTTGCATTGACGGCAGACTTCGCGTCTTTCAGCCAACCCGAGACGCACGCGCTCGGGACAATGATTGAGCAGCATCAGCACCTCGCGACCGTACATCTTCATCAGGCAGGGGGCAGCCATGGGCAGCAAGCCCTTCTGCTCTGCGAATGTCCACTCCGGCCACAGGCAGAAGCCAGATATACCGATTTGGCGGAGGAGAGCCATGCCGTTGCGGTTGACAACGGGTACGCCTTCGCCAGCCATAAAGGGGAGATCCACATCTAGATGCAGTTGGCCGATGCTCTCGACCCAGATCCCGCCAAGCTGCTTTGCGTGCTGACGCAGAACGGGCAACACGGCATCCAGCGTGCTTTGCGTCAGCTGCGGGGGAAGACGCAGCCATGCGCCTGTGGGCAGCAGCGGCAGCGCGGCGCGCAGCGCTTCGGACGTGAAAATGCGGGGAGCATACACCAGCAGGGTAGCGCCTGCTTCGGTCAGCGCTTCGGCAAGAGAAAGATCGGAAAACACCACGGCGATGGTGCCGGCATTGATTGCGCCGGAGGCTGGTCTGTGAATAGACAAATCGGCATCCGTGCGGTACGCGGGCTGAGCAAAGGCGGCGATGCGCTCTTGCGTCAGCTTTTCTACAGCCTCGCGTCGCAGCGCGTTGAGCGCGCCGACTGGCAGAAAAACGCCGTCTTCCACCAAGATCTGCGGTTCAGCAGCGGTCGCAAAGGGCGTGCCGCCAAGCTTTTCCAACTGGCGCCGTGCGTCCTCTGATGTGGAAGCACGGTTTTTGGCGGCTTCCACCACGGGCCCTTCGATGTTGACGGTGACCTGACCATCGCTGAGTGACAGCGTCATGGGCTGGCCTACGGCGAAGTGCGCCGCCATGGCAACAGGAATGGGCGTTGGAGCGTGCGCACGCGCCTCTTTCAACTGTAAAGCATCGCTCAAGCGCGCCACCGGCATACCCGCCGAGACGCGCAGACCGGGCCGCAGGTGGAGCGTGGCTGTACTGCCTGCCGGCACATCGTGCCCTGAATAGCGCATGTCCTCGTCCTTTGCGCCGCGCAGTTGCAGACTGTCGCCGTCGTGCAGATCACGCTCTACACGCATGGAGGCTAAATCGCGCCTGACGGAAAGGATCTCACCGATGGGCAGCCCTTCGTGACTGACACGGCTTGGGGTGACGAGGTCGGCATCCTCCGCGCCCATTGCATGCCCGCGCGTAAAACCGCCGCGGTTATAGATCTGCAGCAGCTTTTCTTTTTCACGAACGTCTCCGGGATGAAAATTGCCCTTTGCGATTGCGTCCAGCGCTTTGCGGTAGACGGTCGCCACCGTGGCCACATATTCGGCGCTCTTGAGACGGCCTTCGATCTTGAGGGATGAAACGCCCGCGTCGCACAGGGCGGGCAGATCATCCAGCAGGCACAGGTCGCGCAGCGAAAGCAGGGGCCCGTCCTGACCGTTCATGCAGAATGCCTGACGGCAGGGCTGGGCACAGCGTCCGCGGTTTCCACTGCGGCCGCCGGACATGCTGGACATCAGGCAGCGTCCGCTCACGGCCGTGCACAGCGCGCCGTGGGCAAATACCTCGATCTCGATGCCCGTCTGACAGGCCTTGAGGATATCCTCCAGCCCGCATTCACGCGCCAGCACGGCGCGGTCAAAGCCCATGGCCTGCGCCATCCGCGCTCCCTCGGCATTGCAGATGGCCATCTGCGTACTGGCGTGCATATGCAGGCGCGGAAAATCCTGCCGCACCATGGCGGCTACACCGGCATCCTGCACGATCACCGCGTCCGCGCCCGTCGCTTCGATGGCCTGCAGCGCCCGATGCACTTTCTCCGCTTCGGCGGGCTTGATGAGGGTGTTGACCGTCACATGCACGCGCGCATGGTACAGATGAGCATAGGAAACAGCACGTTCAAGCGCCTCATCGTCAAAATTGACGGCGCTGGCACGCGCGCCGAAGGCCTTGTAGCCAAGGTATACGGCGTTAGCGCCGCAATCGATCGCCGCGCGCAGGGCGCTTTCGTCGCCGGCCGGGCAGAGCAGTTCGGGCAGATAAGAGGGCAAAGAGGATCGCTCACTTTCGGATAGGATGATGGTAAAAGAGCGGCGCGAAGGGAGAAAGCCCCCAACGCGCCGCTCCGGGCTGATTACAGCTTGGTGAAGGGATAATCGACGCCGTTGGTCTCCACACGGATGGAGGCGATGACCTGCGGTTCCAGCGGACGATCCATGCGATCAGTACGCTTGGCCACGATGCCATCCGCTACATCCATGCCGGAGAGCACCTTGCCGAAAGCGGCGTAGGAGCCGTCCAGATGGGGACTGTCGCTGGTCATGATGAAGAACTGGCTGCCGGCTGAATCCTTCATCATGCTGCGGGCCATGCTCAGCACGCCGTAGGTGTGCTTGAGGGGATTGGCAATGCCGTTTTGAGCAAACTCGCCCTTGATGCGGTAACCGGGGCCACCCATGCCATTGCCTTCGGGACAGCCGCCCTGGATCATGAAGCCGGGAATGCAGCGGTGGAAGATGAGGCCGTCATAGAAGCCGCTGTTGGCCAGAGAAATGAAGTTGCCTACGCTCTGCGGGGCAATGTCGGGATACAGCTCGCCCTGCATCACGCCGCCGTCCTTCATGGTGATGGTAAAGGTAGGATTCGCCATGGGGAATACCTTCTTTCTTTCAGGTTCACGTCCAAGCAGACGATACATTCTCATAATGCATTATAACCGCTTTAGCCTATGAATGCAAATGCTTTTTACGCTTCGAGCGTGTAGGCCGTCCACACATCGCCCCAGCCGTTTTCCAGCGCTGCAGGGCGCAGCTGCTGCGCAGCCATCCGCGCCTGCTGTTCACTTTCGAAAACGCCGTATACCACCGATCCACTGCCCGTCATCATGCCGCGCACAGCGCCCAGCCGTTCCAGCGCGCGCGCTGCCTCTGCAATGGCAGGCCGGGCGGGGATGCTCACACCTTCCAGCACGTTGTTCATCGCCTGCCCCAGCGCATGCAGTTCGCCGTGCACCAGCGCGTGCTGCGCCCCTTCAGTGTCGGGCCGGATGAGGGCTGAAGGTTCCAGCGCGTCAAATGCACCGAACACCTCTTTGGTGCTCAGTCCGCCGCAGGGCTGCAGCATCACCAGATGCACCTGCGGCGCTGGGTACAGGGACTCGATCCCTTCGCCGATGCCGCGCACGCGCGCCAGTCCGCTGGTAAGCAGAAAGGGAATGTCCGCGCCCAGCCGCAGCCCGAGCGTCAGCAGCTCCTTCTGCGGCAAACCGAGCTGCCACAGTTCGTTCAGGCCCTTGAGCGCCGTAGCCGCATCCGCACTGCCACCGCCCATCCCTGCGCCGGAGGGGATCTGCTTGTGCAGTCTCATGCGCGCACCCTTTTGGACTCCGCAGGTTTCCTGCAGCAGCTTTGCCGCCCGGTATACCAGATTTTGCTGATCGTAGGTGACCGCCGCCGATGTCAGCGCATCCGCAGCTTCAGAGACGCTTCCCGCTGCATCCGAGGCGTTTTCCAATGTCAGCGTGTCAGCTTCTTCCAGCCACAGCGTGTCGTGCAGACTGACGGTCTGCATCAGCATATCCATCAGATGATAGCCGTCCGGACGCGTGCCCAGAATGTCCAGCGTCCAGTTGATTTTGGCGTGCGCCTTGAGACAAAGCATTGCCACACAGCCTTTCGGTATGGTATAGTACATAATAGTATACCATTTTTTACGCAATACGTTAAGGGGGTGTGCGGCATATGCAGGTGATTCCTGTTTTGATATCCATCAGCTCCAATGCGCACCGGGAGGAAGCGGCGGAGGACGAGACCATGACCATGCTCACATCCGGCGAGATGGAGCTGGATGAGGAGAAAGCGGTCATCCGTTACGAAGAAACGCTGGATGAAAGCATACCGGCCCAGCAGGTGACTGTGACCGTTGAAGATGAATGCGCCACCATGAGCCGCGGTGGCGCTTATACCACACAGATGGTGTTCAGAACGGGCTGCCGCTATGAGGGACAGTATCATACGCCCTATGGCGATATGGATCTGGCGGTATACTGCACTCGACTGGGGTATGATCTGGGCGAGGATGGCGGCACGCTGGAACTGAGCTATCAGCTCGATCTCAATGGCAAATTTGCGGCGATGCACGATATGGAGCTGCGTCTGATTGCACAGAATCATGAAGCTGAAAGCTGAGCAGCAAGCGCTGTACGAGGCGCTATCCGCCGTGCAGGCGCACTGCTTTGTGCATATCTGCGATGGGGACGATGCGCTGTGGGTGAGCGATCTGCCAAGGCGATATCAGAGCCCGCTGCGAACTGTGGAAAGCGCGCTGGCACAAAAGGGCTTCACCTGTCGGCTGGATGAGAAAAGCAGACTGTGGCATATCGATTTTTCCATGAAACGCTGGCATGAGGCGCTTTCCGAATATCCAACCGAGCTTCCGCCTTTTCCGGCACAGGAGCGTTATCACGCGGCCTATGCGCTATGCAGGCTGTGGATGCTGCATCCGGCTCCATGGACGGAAGGACAGCTGCCCGTCATTCGGCGTGTCATCAAGCTGACAGGACCGGGAGAACCAAAACTGCTAAAGGAAATTCCCGCCCTGCATGCACAGGCGGCATGTGATCTTCGCAAAGGAACGCCGATGACCTATGCGGCTGGATGTATTCTGTCCGGCTGGCTGATGGAAAGGAGAGAAGAAGAATGATCCTGAAATATATGGGACATGCT
>CAZDEF010000009.1:0-49373 GCA_964504385.1 uncultured Oscillospiraceae bacterium | reverse complement strand
ACTTGGCTCTCTGTTTTCTATTCCTTTTTTGTTACCTATGTATTGTACCTCAACAAGAAAGTAATCGGGCGCGTGTTTTGCCCTATGGTTTTTTTGTCGAAAATATGATAGAGTATTCCGTAATCCATTTTTCGGAGGCTATCATTGCGATGTCGACACCCATGAAAACATCCTATCGCGTGCTGCGCGGGCTCATCCGGGGCGTTACGCACAAGATGCGCACCGAATGGGAGGAGCCTTTTGACGGCGCGCCCGCTGTGTTCTGCCCCAATCATGCGGGCATTTGGGGGCCGGTGGATATGTGCGCGCATTTTGAACTGTGCGATACCAGCCGCCCGTGGTTCAATGCCGCCGTGGCCGATCCCAAACAGGTGCCCGCCTATGTGCGGCAGGACTACTGGTGGAAGCCCGGCTGCAGGCTGGAGCCGCTGTACAACGCCACCCTGCCCTACATGGCCGCCTGTGTGCTGCCGCCCATCCTCAACACCGTGCCCGGCGTGCCGGTGTACCACGACATGCAGGTCATCAAAACGTTCCGCAAGAGCATTGAATACCTGAAAACGGGCGACCACCTGATCATCTTTCCCCAGCAGCCATCGGGCTACAAATCCCACTACATGGAGATCAACAAGGGTTTCCTGCAGATCGCGCCCCTGGCATGGCGCACGCTGAAGCTGCCGCTGAAATTCTACCCGGTGTATATCGATCATGCGCAGCATGTCATCTATGTGCGCAAGCCGGTGCGGTTTGATCCGGAGCGGAAGCTGGCGGAGCAGGAGCAGGAGATCGTGGACGCGCTGGCCAGCGGCCTGCTGGCGCGGTAAGACAACCAAACAGCAAAACGGTTCGGAAACATCGCTGCGTTTCCGAACCGTTTGATTATTCGCGTTAGGGTTTATTCGGCTGTCCAAGGCTCGATTCCGCTGAAGGTGCCGCCCTTTTCGGTCAGCGTGAACTGCGCGGAGCTTTCGCCGCTTTCACCGGCAGCTTCTCTGGAGCCGCCGTGGCCAAAGCCGCCTTCCGGGGGCTGGGGCATGTCGGCAGGGGGAGCGGGCGGATCTGCGGGGTCGAAGCCGCCGGGCAGAGCTGCAGGATCAAAGCCTTCGGGCAGATTCGCGGGGTCGAAGCCCTCCGGTGGCTGAGGGCTGTCGGCGGGGTCGAAGTCCGGCATCCCTTCCGGAGGCATGCCGCCGCCGAAGCCCATCACGCTGTTGCCGCTGTAGCCCAGCTGCGTGTCGCCCTGCCACAGGCTGTACTCGCCGGGCGTGAGCCACGGGCCCGCAACGGTCAGCAGGGTGAAGTCATTAGCCGGGGTCCATTCCGCCACGGCCTCGCCAGCCTCATTCTTGAGCGTGTAGGTGACGCCGCCGGACTGACGGCTGCGGAAGGAGAACACGGCATAGGGCGCGCTGCCTTCCTCGATGCGGTCGTACATGTTGCCGGTGGCGCACAGCGCGCCGCCGTTCACATAGATGCCCATGTCCGAATCCACGCCCGCATCCATGGAGAAGCCGCAGGCGGCCGCCGTGACCGTGCCGCCGTTGATGACCAGCCAGCCGTTGGAATCGATGCCGTCGCCCTCGCCGGTGGCGCCGTTCACGGTGATGGTGAGGCTGCCGCCGTTGATGGTGGTGACGGATACATTGTCCTCGTTGGTGTTGATGCCGTCGTTTCCGGCAACAATGTTGATGTTGCCGCCGTTGAGGGTCAGGTGCAGCTCGCTGTCCAGTCCCTCGTTTTCCGCCGTGATGTTGAGCACGCCGTCGCCCTTTTCCCCGCCGGAAATGTTCATGCTGCGCTTGGAGTAGAACGCGCCGTCGTACTTGTGCAGCTTGTCAGCGTCCTCCACCTTCCGGCCGTTCTCGCTCAGCTTGACGGTGTCGGGATTGTAGATGCGCGCTACATAGGAGCCGCTCACGTTGTTCACTGTGCCGTCGGCGATGATGACGTTCGCACCGGCCCGGGAGGTGTCCACCGTCATGGTCGCGTCCTCCTCGGCCTTGCTGGAGCATTCATACACATTGTAGAAAATGACGGCGGGGGCGACCGTGCAGGTGACGTCCACGCCGTTGAGGATCAGTGTGACAACGGAGTTCTCGTCCTTTTTGCCGCCGTCGATGTCCACGGCGATCTGCCCCGCGCTGAGCGAGCCGGACAGTTCGTAGACGCCGGGCTGGGTGATGTGCACCACGGTGTGCGCATCGGCCTCCTCCTGCGTGTGGCCGTCCGCCTCGGTGCCCTTGCCGTAGGTGAAGTCCTGTCCTGCCAGATAGAAGACGATATCCTTCGCGGCATAGACCGCGTCGCTGTCATTGGTGGAAATGGGCTGTCCATCCACGGTGATCGCCCCGTCGCTCAGAACGATCTTCACCGCATCCTCCGCACCCGCGCCGACCAGCACGGTGCAGGCCATGGCCAGCGCCAGCATGGCTGCAAACAAACGTTTCATTTTTCTGCATTCCTCCTTGATAAGCGTTGTTGCAGGAACAGTGTAGCATAGCATTGTGAACAACGTGTGGACGGAATGAAAAGAAACAGGGGCTTGTCAGATTACCGCGCCCAGCCGCTGGCCACGCCTTCGTAGCCGTTGGTGGCGGGGTCGTTGGAGCGGCGGGACTGCACAGTGAGACAATCGCCCTTGAAAAGCAGCAGCATGTCCACGCCGCAGGGCGCATCGCCGATGAGGTAGCAGCGCAGGTGCAGCAGCCCTTCCGCCACCCAGCCGCCGGAGCACAGCGTGGGGATGTGCGGCCAGCCGGGGAAGGTATCCACGATGTTTTCCCCCAGCCCGAAGCGCAGCGTGTTGGCGCCCATGGCGTTTTCCCAAAGCAGGGTATTGCCGTGCAGCTCCACGCGCTTCAGCCCCAGCAGGTTGTCCGGCTCGAAATAGAACGGGCCGGCCTGCTCCTTGGTATAGGCCGGGGCGTGCTCCACCGCTGCGGTGCGCAGCGAAAGGGTCAGCGGCGACATATCCTCGCTTTCGATGTACGGGTAGACCTCCTCAAAAAACGCATCGTAAATGCGCTGCGTCCCCACGGGATCCAGCCGCGTGTCGGCAATGGTGCATAGCAGCGCGTCCTTCTGCGGGCAGACCACCGCCAGCTGTCCGCCCATGCCGTACATGGCCCATCCGGCGCGGGTCATCCACACCTGCCAGCCGTAGCCGCAGCTTTCCTCGCGGTGGGGGTGCAGCAGGTTGATGCTGTGGCACTGGCCCATTTCCCGGCAGAACCATTCCGGGATCAGCCCGCGGCCGCCTTCCATCACGGCGCGGCTCACCTTGTGCAGATCGCGCAGCGACATGCACAGGCCGGTCCCGCCCTGACACTGGCCGACCGGGTCGCGCAGCCAGTATTTTTCATCGTTTGCACCCAAGGGGCCAAAGACGCGCTCGTTCAGGAGATCGATCACTTCCTGCCCGCTCAGACGCTTCACCAGCGAGGACAGCACCTGCGAGCAGCCTGTGTCGTAGTGAAACACAGTGCCGGGCTCATGCGTGGGCTGGCTGGTGAAGAAGGGCTTTGTCCAGTCCGCGTCCACCCCCTCGCGGTAGGCGGTGGCGCGGTAGCAGGTGGCCATGCGCAGCATATCGCGGATGGTCAGCCGCAGCAGGCGCGGATCCGGCTGGGCGGGCAGCAGATCGGGGAAGTAACCGGCGATCGGATCATCCAGCGCCGCCTTGCCCTCGTCCATCAGGATACCGAGGGCCAGCGCCACCATGGTCTTGCTGATGGAATACATGCGGTGCGGCTGCCCTTCCTGAAAAGGCGCGTAATACGCCGCGGCCTTCACCTGCCCGCCCACGGACAGAATGAAGCCGTGCATGCACACGCCCTCGCGCTCCAAACGGCTGACGAAATTTTCCACACGGGTTTTCAAACGCTGATTCATCATGGAGAAAGAAACCTCCGTTCTTTCTGTTTTGCAGTGTGTATGCATTATACCATGATGGCGGCTGAAATGCTACCGCTTCAGGTTTTTGCCGCATTTCAGCAGGAAAAGTTTTCCCTCATTCGTTCTATTTCCAGAGACTCTCAAGGAGGCGGATCCAACCGATGAAACGGATCATTCTGCTGCTGTGTATGCTGGCGCTCCTGTGCTGCGCAGCCCCGGCGCTGGCCAACCAATGGGGCCTGCGGGGCGAACTGCTGACGCTGGTTTCGCAAACGCACGATTGGGATGAATATATCAGCATGGGCGATCAGGCGGAGAACAGCGTCATCCTGAAAAGCCGGTATCATCATGCGCTGCTGATCGCACAGGAGGAGGGCCTGCAGGTGTATACCAAGGCGCTGTTCCAACCGGACGGCAGCTACCGGGGCAAGCCGCTGCTGACCTGCAGCGGAAGCTATCTGTCCATCCGCTATCACGATGGGCTGTGGTTCAGCTTCGCGCTTCAGGAGGACGGATATGCCCTGATGGAAGCCCGCTGCGGCGAGCTGCGCGTGAACGCGACGGAGGACCCGTACCGTTATTCCGCAGTGGATGGGGAAGGGGTCAGCGCGGAGCTGGTCGGGCGCGTGCTGCTGGAGGATTTCAACATCGAGCTGTTTCCGCGCACCATCAACGAGGTGCGCCACTTGAACCTAATGCGCGACTGGCTGGACAGCGAGACCTTCTGTACCACTCCGCAGGAGGAACGGGTGCAGGGGGCTGGCGAGGGCGCTGCGCCGGTCTATTCCGCGCCTTTTGGGCAGAGCGCGTGGCGCGCGGCCAAGGGCAAGGCGGCGGTGGGCTTGAAGGGTGGCGTGACGAAGCTGTTTCCCTTCCGCAATGCCGACGGCGAGGAGTACTGGTGCATCCGCTATGATGTGAGCCGCCGCACGCAGCGCATCGGCTATCTGGAGCGCCGCTATCTGGACGGCGCAAACACGCAGCCGTGGCCGGAAACAGAGCAGCGGCTTGCCGTGAATGTGACGGTGATCCAGGAGACCTACCTGACGGATGATCCGGACGTATCGCAGTATCCGCAGTTCACGCTGCCCGTGGGGACCATCCTGACCTGCATGGGGCTGTATCATGACGACTACGCCTATGTAGCGGCCGAAGTGAAGGACGGCCGCGTTGTGGACGGCGGGGCCATCGTGTGGGGCTTTGTGCCCCTGCGGGATCTTCAGATGACGCACATCATCGGCGCGCAGCCTGAACAGAAAGCGATGGCGCAGCTGACGGGAACGTGGTGGTTTGCTGCCGGCGGTATCAGCGCGGGCGACAGGCTGGTGCTGCGCGATGACGGCAGTTATGACGCCTATCTGGACGAACCGTCTGAACGCATCGATACGGGCAGATGGTGCGTGTATGCGTACGATCCCGTCTGCGGAGCGTACTGGAACGATCCCTCCTACGAGCTTGTGCTGGTCAGCGATACGGGCGCAGCGGCGGTGAACGGGCTCACCTTGGAAGAGGATGGCTTCAGCCTGACCAACTGGGAGGGCGGAGGCGGCTACGAGCGGGTGAAATAAAAACAGCATCAAACGAACGGAGAGAGAGGGCGGCGATCCTTCTCTCCGTCTTGCAGGCCTGCGCGTTTTGCATTATAATATTGTAGAATGCGTGATTTTTCGGCTTTTGCCGATGTAACTTTGCAAGGAGGAACTATGCCTACCGCCATCGCCTATCGCCGCGCCCCTTTGGTCGACCCTGCCTACACCACGCTCAGCGACGCTGCCGTGCATGCCGACGGCCTCATCCGCCAGCTTTGCGAGCGTGCGCTCAAGCTGGTGGATGTTCAGCAGATGAACGCGCTGGACGCCATTCTGGCCACCAAGCTGGGCGGCTATACCCAAACCCCGCCCATGCCCGACGTGCTTGCCGCCGCCGAAAAGCTGCCCGAGAATATGCAGGACTTTGTGCAGACCGCAAAGGCCGCCTGCCTCACCGCCGCCATGAACCGCGATAAGAGCGCCATGCTCGATGTGCTGTCCGCCATGCAGGCCTTTGCCGCCGTGCTGCCGCGCACGAGCGAGCAGGCGCTGTTTGCCGTGGGCGCGGATGTGCTGCGCCTGACGGTGGAGCTGTACCGCCGCACGGGTCAGCGCTTTTTGCTGGATCTGCTGGAGAACCTGCGTTCCCGCTTGCCCGATGTGTCCGGCCTGATGCATTCCTTCCCATTCCAGCGCGAATATCAGCCCGAGCAGGGGCAGCACACCGCGCAGGAGCAGGAGTATCACGACCGGATGGAGCGCTTTGCCACCGGTCGGTTCACGGCGGATTCGCTGGCTATGGCGGCGCTGCTGTCGCAGTACAGCGGCAGCGGACGCGACGCCGCAGCGGCCAAGGCGGGCATGACGGCGCTGAAGCGCTACCACGGCATGCCTTCCGGCGCATTTTCGGCCGATCCCTATCTGGCCGGGCGCGATCCCGCCCGCGCTGTGGAGCTGGATGCAGCCTGCGCACAGGCAGAAGCCTGTCTGGATGCCCTGCTGACCACCGGCGATGCGGCCATGGCCGATCAGCTGGAAATGCTGCTGGTGAATGTGCTGCCCGATCTGCTCACTGCAAACGGTCTGCGCACCCTTGCGCCCACCAACCGCCTGAGCGATGATGACAGCTGCGCCGTGTCCGCGCCGGACAGGGGCGATGTGTCCGCGCTGCTGCGCGCGCTCTACGCCCTGCGCCGCAGTGTGTGGCTCAGCCGCGATGATGCCACCATCGCCTATATGCTGCCCGTGGCCGGCGGCTGCCTCACCCGTCTGGGCGGCGTGCCCATGCGCTTCACCGCCACGGTGAACGGCGTGTTCCAGCGGGAGATCGCCATCCGCGTGGAGTGTCGCCAGAGCGTGAACGCCACCCTCAAGGTGCACATCCCCGCCTATGCCGCCGAGGCGCGCATGGCGGTGGACGATGCGCAGCCCCAATCCGTGCCCGTGGGCGGCATGGTGGATGTGAAACGCACCTTCCACAATGGCGAGGTCATCCGTATCCTGCTCACGCTGCAGCCCCGCATGGAAACCGGCTACCGCGGCAGCGCCAGCGTGTATGTGGGCGCGCAGCTGATGGCGCTGGCCGTGCCGGACGATGCTGCAAGCTGGCGCTACGCCGTGCTGCGCAGCCTGCCGGTGACGCAGATGGAGGATGACGGCGCGCCCTATGCGCTGCTCACCGCATGCGAAGCGCCGGCATGGCGCGAAAAGGCGGGCTTCATCACCCCGCCGCCGCAGGACGTGCCCATGGGCCCGGCGTACGAGCTCACGCTCATTCCCTTTGCCGGCACAGATGGCCGCATCGCCGCCTTCCCCTGCGTGCGGGAGCGCTGAGCCAAGAATGAAAATGTTGACCCCAAACGTTTTATTGCTGGCTCCGATGGCGGGCGTGACCGACTGGCCGCTGCGCGTGCTGTGCTACCGCATGGGCGCGGACTACGCCTGTTCCGAAATGGTGAGCGCCATGGGCTTTGTGCATGCCAAGGCAGGGAACGAGACCTACCGCATGCTGCTGGGCGTTCACCCGGAGGAAAGCAACACCGCCTGCCAGCTGTTCGGCAGCGATCCCGCTGTGATGGGCGAAGCCGTCGCCAAGCTGACCGAGCTGAACCGCTTTTCCATGCTGGATATCAACATGGGCTGCCCTGCGCGCAAGGTGGTGGGCGGCGGCGACGGCAGCGCCCTGCTGCTGGATCCCGACAAGGCGTACCGCGTGATGGAGGCCGTGAAGCGCAACACTTCGCTGCCGGTCACGCTCAAAACGCGCCTCGGCTTTGACGAGGATTCCATGAATGCCCTCGCCCTGTGCGAGGCTGCGCAGTCGCTGGGCTTTTCATGGGTGACGGTGCACGGCAGAACGCGCAAGCAGCAGTACGCCGGACAGGCGGACTGGGCTGCTATCGGCGCGCTGAAAAGCAAACTGTCCATTCCCGTGATCGCCAACGGCGACCTGTTCGCCCCCGAGGACGCGCCGCGCATGCTGCAGGCCACCGGGGCCGACGGGCTGATGATCGGCCGGGGCGCGATGGGAAACCCGTGGCTGTTCCGCACGGCAAAGCAGGCGCTGGCGGGCCAGCCCATTGTGAAGGAAACGCTGACGGAGCGCTTGGAGACCGCCATGCAGCACGCCCAGTGGATGGTGGAGGCCAAGGGCGAGCGCATGGGCATTGTGGAAATGCGCAAGCATCTGGGCCATTACATCAGCGGCCTGCGCGGCGCGGCCTCCATCCGCCGCGAAGTCAACTTCATGCTCACGCTTTCGCAGATGCGCGCGCTGCTCGACCGTCTGCTGGAAGCGGCGCAACAGGAGGAACGATCATGAATCATTTTGCCAAGCGGGCGCTTGCGCTGCTCACGGGCTGGCTGGTGCTGCTGTCCGGCGCATCAGCGCTGACGGTGGACAGCGGTCTGACGCAGTTTATGGATGAAAACAGCGACGTGCATTTTGCCCTGTCCGCCCAGCTCAGCACGCTGTCGCCCTATGGAGAGGAGACCGTGGCGCTGCTGAACACGGTGCTGGAGCATGTGAGCGTAACTGCCGAAGTGACGGGCGGCGCCACAGAGCTGACGCTGCGCGTAGCGGGCGACCCGGTGGCCTCCTTTACCGAGACCGCCGCAGAGGGCGGCACGCAGCTGACCACCCCGCTGCTGCCCAACCGCACCCTCGTCAGCACGGGCTCCGTGATGGACGCGCTGGGGCTGGAGCAGGAGGAGCCGACCTTTGATCTCTTCGCCGCGCTGGACGAGGTGGAGGATCGCTATCAGCAGCTGACCGACGCCATCCTGCCCTATGCCGAGCAGAAAAAGGCCAATTATAAGATCAGCGGCGTGGGTACATCCACATGGAGCCGCATCGCCCGCCTGACGCCGGAGCAGAGCGCGGAGCTTTCGCCGCTCATCGCGCAGGTGCTGGGCTGCGGCATGGACGAGGCCTACCGCGAAGAACTGCGGAACATGACCTATTCCAAGGGCTTCATCGTGGGGCTGTACCAGAGCGCGCAGGACGGCGACGATCTGGCCGTGTACATCAAGGGCGGCGTGACCTTTGCCGACGGCGGCTACCGCACCCTCAGCTATCAGTGGGCGTTCGCCACAAAGGAAAACGGCGAGCGCGTGGATACCTACAAGTTTGAGATGAACCGCAGCAAGGGCGCGAAGGATGACCGCGAGATCAGTGCGACCTGCAAGCGCCGTTCCGCCACAGAAGGCGCGGCGCTGGAAAGCGAATGCAAGGAACTGGTGCGCGATCCCGAGACCGGCGGTTCCGTTACCACCACGACCTCACACGACCTGACCGCCGCGCAAAGCGGAAACGAGCGCCTGCTGGAAGGCAGCGTGACCACCGCTGTGCGCACATCAGACGGCGACGACGCTGTGACCGTGACCACCACCATCACCCCCCGGCTCGCTTTGCTGTCCAGCGAGGGCAGCGGCGTGCTGAGCGGATCCGCCGCCGTGGAGCGGATAAGCGGAAAAACGGTGGATCTGAGTGCGGTCATCACCTTTGACGAGCAGCCCGCCGAGCGCTTTGCCGAGGCGGCGGACAGCGGCATGCTGTTCATCGTCATCGAGGATGAGGATCAGCCCAAGAGCAGCCTGATGCAGAACATGGACGAGCCCGTCGAGGAGGCGGACGACTATCTGGTGGGGAAACCGCCCGCCGGGTATGAGAGCCACAGCGCCCCCGCGCAGGAGACCGTGGTGGACATGGATCACCTGACGGAGGAAGAGACTGCCGCCCTGCTGGACGAGCTGGCGCAGAATCTGGCGGGCAAGCTGATCATCGCTATTGCCAAACTGCCTGCGGAAAACAGCGCGCTTTTGCAGGATAACCTGTCCGAAAGCGATTTTGCCGCTCTGCTGGCCCTTGTGGAGGGCCTGTGACCCCTCGTGAAAAAGGAGGTTTTTCCATGAAACGCATTGCATCGCTCCTGCTGGCTGTGTGCCTGCTGTGCCCGTTTGCCGCACAGGCCACGGAGGACTACACCGTGGCGGAAAAGCTGCTCAAGCAGCTGTGGGCGGGCAGCGGCTTCAGCGGTACGCTGACGGCGGAGGTGCAGTCTCAGACGGGAACATCCACCGCCAAGCCCATCGTGCTGGATGCGGATTACATCTATGTGCGTGAAACGGAGGAAAGCACGGCCGAGCATCGGCTGGACGTGACCCTCCGGGACGGGGAGGACGACCGCACCGCAGCCCATGTGCAGCTCAAGAACGGTGCGATCAGTCTGCAGGCGGATGTGATCGGCGAGAACTGGTATCGCTACGCGCCTGCGCAGGAGGAAACGCCCATGCAGGCGGCGCTGGCGCAGCTGCGCAATGATGCCGTGGGGCAGATCGCGCAGACGGCGCTGGCTCTGCTGCCCATGCTGCAGCAGGACGGCGCGCTGGCCTCTGCGCTGGAATCCTACCTTACGCGCATCGATGTGTGGATGGAAGGCTACCGCGAGGAAGCCGTGCTGGACAAGACCGCCGACGGCATGACCACCATGCAGGTGCGCTACACCGTGCCGTCCGCCGCTATCAAGGCGCAGATGAAGCAGCTGGTGCTGGATGCGCTGGCGGATGAAAAACTGCTGCTGGCGCTCTATGAAGCTTTCGATGGAGAGACCGCGCGGTACTATTTCAACCCCGTGCTGCAGAACTGGTACTTTGAGGTGATCGAGGCGCTGCCGCTGACCGGATGCATCACGCTGTCACGCACGGTCAGCTTTGCGGGCGACGTGCTGGAAACCAGCCTGTCCCTGCCCCTGTACGATGCGCAGAGCGGCGAAGCCACCTTCTCCTACGAGCATACCATGGGCGAGGGCGATCTGCCGGACGATCACGCCCTGCGCTTTGAAACGGGCGAGCACAGCTATGCGCTGCTGTACCAGTCCTACCGCTCCATGACGGGCGTGCAGGTGGTGCAGGGTTCCTTTGAAACGGCGGACAGCGCCGTGGCCTTCACCCTCAAACAGCAGGAAAGCCTGACCCGTGATGGGGAAAACCGCGATGTGTACGGCTGGGATGCGGATCTCACCCTGCGCCCGGCTGAGGAAGACCCCGGCAAGGCCGACTTTGCCGAAACGCAGTTCACGCTCAACAGCCGCTTTATGAGCCGCGAGCTCAAATCCGCCCCCACGGAAGCGGACATCACCCTTTCCGTGTCCAATGCCCAGACCGCCGCGCAGCTGCACTTCAACGGCACCACCCGCAAGAAGTGGGAGCCGGAAACGCTGCCGGAGGCGCGCATTGATCTCAACACCCTTTCCGATGAACAGCTTTCTGTCCTGCTGTCCGGCGCGCTGCTGCAGCTGACCGCGCAAACGGCGGATCATCTTCATGTGCCCGAGCAGCCTGCCGATGTGACCGAATAAGCATACAGGGGGGAGAATACGCCATGCCCAATCCGGACGAGATCTTCGGCGCTTATGTATTCGACGATGCGATGATGCAGAAGCGTCTGCCCAAGGAGACTTACAAGGCCCTCAAGCGCACCACCGAGGAAGGACGTTCGCTGGATTCCGCCGTTGCCGGCGTGGTGGCCAACGCCATGAAGGAATGGGCGCTGGAAATGGGGGCGACGCACTACACGCACTGGTTCCAGCCCATGAACGGCGTGACCGCTGAAAAGCACGACGCCTTCATCACCCCCAAAAAGGACGGCAAGGTGCTGCTGGAATTCTCCGGCAAGGAGCTGGTGCGCGGCGAAACGGATGCGTCTTCCTTCCCCTCCGGCGGCCTGCGCGCCACCTTTGAAGCGCGCGGCTACACCGCGTGGGATCCGTCCAGCTATGCCTTCATCAAGGAGGGCACGCTGTGCATCCCCACGGCATACTGCTCCTACGGCGGGCAGGCGCTGGACAAAAAGACACCGCTGCTGCGCTCCATGCAGGCGCTGAACACGCAGGCGCTGCGCATCCTGCGCCTGTTCGGCAACAGCAGCGTGGTGCGCGTGTATCCCACCGTTGGCGCAGAGCAGGAATACTTCCTTGTGGACAAGCAGGTGTACAGCCGTCGTCCCGACCTGATGGTGACGGGCCGCACGCTGTTTGGCGCAAAGCCGCCCAAGGGGCAGGAGCTGGACGACCACTTCTTCGGCGTCATCAAGCCGCGCGTGCAGGCTTTTATGAAGGAGCTGAACACGGAGCTGTGGAAGCTGGGCATTCTGGCCAAGACGGAGCACAATGAAGCCGCGCCCGCACAGCACGAAATGGCCCCCATCTTCACCACGGTGAACATCGCCGCCGATCACAACCAGCTGACCATGGACATCATGAAGAAGGTGGCGGACCGCCACGGCATGGTGTGCCTGCTGCATGAAAAGCCCTTCGGCGGCGTGAACGGAAGCGGCAAGCACAACAACTATGCCCTTGCCACCGATACCGGCCTGAACCTGCTCAACCCCGGCGATACGCCCAGCGAGAACGCGCAGTTCCTGCTGTTCCTCACGGCGGTCATCGCTGCGGTGGATGAGTATCAGGAGCTGCTGCGCGTGACGGTGGCCTATGCGGGCAATGATCACCGCTTGGGCGCGGCGGAAGCGCCGCCGGCCATCATGTCCATTTTCCTGGGCGATGAGCTGAACGATGTGATCGAATCCATCGTATCGGAAAGCCGCTATGCAGGTCACGAGCCCAGCCAGATGCGGCTGGGGGTGCATATCCTGCCCAAGTTCCCCAAGGATTCCACCGACCGCAACCGTACATCGCCCTTTGCCTTCACGGGCAATAAGTTTGAGTTCCGCTCGCTGGGCTCCGCGCAGTCCATTTCAGGGCCCAACGTGGTGCTCAACACCGCCATTGCCGATGTGCTCATGCACATGGCCGATGAGCTGGAGCAGGCGGAGGACTTCACCGCTGCGGTGGATGCGCTCATCCGCCGCATGCTCAGGCAGCACAAGCGCATCATCTTCAACGGCAACGGCTACGATCAGGCGTGGGTGGAGGAGGCGCAGCGCAGGGGACTGGCCAATCTGCGCACCACCGTGGATGCGCTGCCGCATTATGTGGATGAAAAGAACATTGCGCTGTTCGAGCGGCAGAAGGTATACACCCGTCAGGAGGTGGAAAGCCGCTGCGAGATCAAGCTGGAAAACTATGTGAAGGTCATCGACATCGAGGCTTTGTCCACCATCGATGTGGCGCGCCGCATGATCCTGCCGGCGGCCATCGCCTACTCCGGCGAGGTAGCGGCGGCGCTGCAGGCCAAGCGTGCGGTGCTGCCAGACCTGCCGGCGGCGGAAGAACCGTTGCTGCGCCGCCTGAGCACGCACACCAGTGACCTGTACAATGGCATTGAAGCGTTGCAGCATGCGCTGGACGGGATGGACAAGGATGCGTCCTCGCTGGAAAAGGCGCAGTACACGCGCGATGTGGTGATCCCCGCGATGAACGCGGTGCGCGCATCGGCGGATGCGTTGGAGGTGCTGGTGGGGGCGAAGCACTGGCCGCTGCCGACGTATCAGGAATTGTTGACCAGCATTTGAGGCGCGCTTTCATACGACGAATAAACGCAAAACAGCCATCATCATCAGACCGAGTGCTGATGATGATGGCTGTTTGTATGGCTGCTTTCAGCTCATCCCAATACACGCATCCAGCGCTTTTTTTGGAAGACGCAAACCGTTATCCCAAACCGCAGCACTTCTTCCATCGACAGCGCCAGATAGACCGCCGGGGCGCTCCACCCCAGCACGAACGCAGTGACCATGCCCAGCGGGACGCCTAGCAGCCATGTGCCGCTCAGATCAATCCACATAGTGTAGTGCGTCTGCCCGCCGCTGCGGATGATGCCGCCGCCCAAGATCATGTTGAGCACCTTGAAAGGAGAGATGATCGCATAGACAATCAGCAGCTGGCGGCTGAGCTGGCGCACGGATCCCTCCACCTGATAAATGCGCACATACAGAGGACTGAACGCCACCACCAGCACCGACAGCAGCAGCGCCCCCACCGCGCCGTAGCGGATCAGCCGGCGGGAATCGCGATAGGCTTCCTCAAAGTCCTGCTGCCCCAAATGACGGCCTACCAGAATGCTCGCCGCCTGCGACAGCCCGCACAGCGCGCCGATCACAAGCCCCTGCACGGGATTGGTCAGGGTCATGGCGGCGCTGGCCTCGGTGCCCATCCGTCCGAAAATGGCGGCGTATACATTGTCGCCCACGCTCCACATGCCCTCGCAGATCAGAATGGGCAGCAGCATGTGCAGATACTGTCCCCAGCCAAAGGGCGCGTCGGCGGCTCCATCGGCCGCGTCCGCTTTTTGGCGGGGCAGCATGCACAGCATCAGGCCGAAGTTCACCCATTGCGCCGTCACCGTGGCCACGGCTGCACCCGGCGCGCCCATGGGCGCAATGCCCAAACCGCCGAAGATGAACAGCGCATTGAGCACCGTGTTCGCAATGGCGGAAGCGATGCTTGCATACAGCGGCAGGCGGGGCTTTTGCAGGCAGCGCAGTAGCGTAGCCAGCAGGGTGGAGCCCGCCATGGGCAGCAGCGATGCGGAAACGATGCGCAGGTATTCCGCCGCAGCCTGACGGGCGGCTTCATCCGTGGTGTACAGGCCCATGACCGCATGGGGCCACAGCGCGCACAGCACCGTGAACGCCGCGCCCACTGCCCCGGCCAGCAGCAGATTTACGCCAAAGCTGCGCCGCACCTCGCGTGCGTTGTTCTGCCCCAGATACTGCGAAAGCATGATGCCCGCCACCGTGCCCACGGCGGAAACCACCACCGAAAACAGGGAAACAAACTTTCCCGCCAGTCCTACGCCGGCAATGCTCACGCTGCCCAGTTGCCCGATCATCAGCTGGTCAACGATGCTGAAGGAGGATTGCAGCATGGATTGCAGCGCCGCCGGAATGGCCAGCGCGCATACCGCGCGAAAGAAGGAAGAGTCTTTTTTCATAGGCAAACACCTCCGATCCATGTTCTGCCTTTATTGTACAGAAGCAGGTTCGGAGGTGCAAAGGTTAAACGCATAACCTCAAACAAAATCAAGGCCTTGTGTTTTGTGAAAAGCGCACTGCTTCACCGGCGCGGGGCCGTGCTTTCCCGCTGGATCAGCGTCACGGGCAGCATCACCGTGCCGCCGACGTCCTGCCCGGCCCTGAGCGCGGACAGCCGTTCCACCGCGATGCGGGCGCGCTGCTCACTGTCCTGATGCACGGTGGTAAGGGCGGGACGCATGAGGCTGCACAGGGGCACATCGTCAAAACCAGCCACGGACACGTCGCCCGGAACGTTGAGCCCTGCATCCTGCAAAAAGCGCATCACCTCGACGGCGTAGCAGTCCGATACGGCAAACACCGCGCCCGCCGCGCGCAGCGTGTCCAGATGGAGGCGGTAGAAGGCCGCGCGCTCGTCCCGATGCAGGGGCGCTATCAGCCGCTGCACATAGCCGGAGCCAAACCCCGCGCAGAAGCCGTCCATCCGGGCGCGATCCACGCCGGTGTCATTGTCGGCCACGCATACCGCCTGCGTGTAGCCCAGCTGCTGCATCAGCGCGCCCACCTGCCGCCCGCCGTCAAAGTTGTCCACGGTCAGGTTCACAAAACGCTCCGGCGGCTCGCATTCACCGTCATAGACCACAAAAGGAATGCGCATGTGGCTGCGCAGATAGGCGTAATCCTGTCGGCAGAAGCCGATGACCACCAGCCCGTCCATGTTCCACATGGAGGCAAACTGCAGCACTTCCTCGGCACGGCGGGCTTTTTTCACCATCATGAACTGCCCTGCGGCCTCGATGTGCGTGCACAGCGCATTGAGCGTGGAGGCGATGAACGCGTCGCTGAGCGCCTGCCCCTCGTACTTGTCATGGTCGTTGACGAAGACGCCGATGATGCGTGACGCGTTCTGCGCCAGCAGCAGGCCCGCCATGCTGGGAATGTAGCCTTTTTCCTCCAGCAGCGCCTGCACGCGGCGCGCCGTCGCGTCCGATACCTTGCCGGCCTTGCCGTGGATGACGTTGGAAACCGTGGCTGTGCTCAGCCCCAGCTCCTGTGCGATATCGCTGATCCGCACGCGCTGCTCGTCCATCAGGGCCGCCCCCTCTCCGCGTTTATTATAGCCGCCGCAGCCGCACATGACAAGTGGCAGGTTCTATGGTATACTGACACCATCCTCATGTTTGGAAAGGAAGGATCCTTCGATGACGGCGCGCCTGAAAAAAGAAGCCGGTGTTTTCGGCTATGCGCTGCTGATCGCGGCGGCGGTGCTGCTCTTTGCCACCCGTTCGTCGCCGTGCTACCCCATCAACGATTGGTGCGATGCCAACATCTACCTGTCCATCGGCAAGGGCATGGCGCAGGGGCAGGTGGTGTACCGCGACCTGTACGATCACAAGGGGCCGCTGCTGTATTTCATGCACATGCTGTGCGCCTTGATCAGCTTCCGCGATTTTCTGGGCGTGTATATCATGGAAGCGGTGCTGTGCGCATCGTTCCTGTTTTTGTGCCATAAGGTGCTGTGCCTGTACGGCGCGGAGAAGGCCGCGTGGGCGGCGCTGCCGGTGCTGGCGCTGATGCTGTACACATCGGTGAGCTTTGCCGAGGGCGACAGCGCCGAGGAAATGTGCATGCCGCTGCTGATGGGCATGATCTACCTGACGCTGCGTTTCCTGCGCAGTGGGCGATCCGCCATGAAAAAAGGCACGCTCATGGCGCACGGCGCGCTGGCGGGCTGCGTATTCTGGATCAAGTTCACCATCATGGGCGTACCGGCGGGGCTGCTGCTGGTGCTGCTGGTGCGCCACATGGCGCGGCGCGAATGGAAGGAATGCGGGCGCATGGTGTGGTGGTGCGGCGTGGGCTTTGCGCTGTCCACCGTGCCGTGGGTGATCTACTTCGGGCTGACGCACGGCATTGGCGAATGGCTGGGCGTGTACCTGTATGACAATCTGTTCCGCTATGGCGGCGACGCAGACATGAGCCTGACGAAGCGGATCTGCACGATGGCGCAGAACGGCTGGAACTGGGTGAGCGGCAACTGGCGCTACACGGCGCTGCTGGCGCTGGGGCTGCTGTGGATGCTGCGCCGCGGCTGGGAGGGCGCGGCCATGTGGCTGGGCGCTGGACTGGGCACGCTGGTGGTGTTCGTGGGCGGTGTGGAGTTTCCCTACTACGGACAGGCGCTGGCTCCCTTCGCGCTCCTCGGGCTGATCCCGCTGTGCCGGCGGGCGGAGCGCCTGCTGGACGGCAGACGGCGGATCGCGCTCCCGGCGGCAGTGGCGGCGGCGTGCGTGGCGCTGTGCCCGCTGGTGTGCTGCAACATGCATCTGGATTACGGCGTGCGCTTCGGCCAGCCGCGCGAGGAGACGATGCATTATCAGATCGCCTCGTACATCGACGCGGCGGAGGACACGGTGCTGGTCAACTACGGCTTCATGGACGCGGGCATCTTCACCGCAGCCGGCATCACGCCCCAGACGTTGTACTTCCATGCCAACAATGTGACCAACCCCGAAATGCACTATGAGCAGAGGCGCTACATCCGCGAGGGCATTGCGGATTATGTGGTGACGAAAGAGGAGGGGCTGGAGGTGCTGGCGGAGAAGTACGAGCTGGTGGCCGCAGTGAAGACGCCCAATTACTGGTACGACGAGATCTATCTCTATCGCCGCCGAACTTAAGAAACAGTTAAGAAAAACGGCAAAAAAGGTCACGGGTTGACTTTCCCTGTTGATGGGTGTACAATGCCAAACTGGCCGCAGTTACGACGTTTCTTCCTATTAAAGGGGGGAACGTCAATTGCTGCCCGGACTTATGGGAGGATGAAAGATATGTTCGTAGTATTATTCCTGCTCTGGGTCGTGTTCAACGGCAAGCTGAACTGGGAGATCGCCATCTTCGGCGTGGTGCTGGCCGGCGCGGTGTACGCGTTCAGCTGCGCGTTTCTGGGCTACAACCCCAAAAAGGAGCTGGCAGCGGTGAAGAAGCTGCCCGCTGCGCTGCGCTACCTGTGCCTGCTGGTGAGCGAGATCGTCAAAAGCAATCTGGCGCTCATCCGCATTGTGTACAGCCCGGAGATCGAGGTGAAGCCCCAGCTGGTCACGTTCAAAACGCCGCTCAAGGGAGCGCTCAAGAGCGTGCTGGCCGACTGCATCACCGTCACCCCCGGCACCATTACCGTGCACTGCGAGGAGGACAGCCTTACCGTTCACTGCCTCGACCGTTCCTTTGCGGACGGCATTGAGGATACCGAATTCCAGCAGAAGCTGCTGGCCATGAGCAAGGAGGCGTAAAAGTGACTATCGCAAATGCTTACAACATGCTGTACACCGCCGTGCTGGTGGTGCTGAGCGTGCTGACGCTGCTGTGCCTGGTGCGCGCCATTCAGGGCCCGCGCATTGCCGACCGTATCGTCTCCATCAATATGATCTCTACCCTCACCATCTCCATGATCTGCATTCTGGCCATCCGGCAGAGTCAGGGCTATCTGGCGGATGTGGCGCTCATCTATGCGCTGATCGGCTTTTTGGCTGTGGTGGTGCTGTGCAAGGTGTACATGGGCATTGCGCTGGAAAAGCGCGAAAAGCAGAAGGAGGATGAGACGCATGCTTGAGTGGATCCGCTTCATTCTGACCGCTGCGCTGATGCTGTGCGGCCTGTTCCTGATGGTGACGGGCGTGCTGGCGCAGTACCGCTTCCGCTATGTGCTCAACCGTATGCACGCCGCTTCCATGGGCGATTCGCTGGGCCTGCTGCTGATCGTGTGCGGCCTGTGCCTGAACGCGCCGGACGTATGGGTGGTGGTCAAGTTCCTGCTGGTGGCGTTCTTCCTGTGGATCACCAGCCCCACGGGCGGCCATCTGATCGCTCGGCTGGAGCTGACCCTGAACGAGCATCCCGAAGAAGAAATGGAGGTCGTGCAGAAATGAACAGCCTGTTTGGCATCATCGTGCTCAGCTTTCTGCTGCTGTGCGCCATCGCGACCTGCCTCAGCCGCAATCTGCTGGCCAGCGTGGTCATCTTCATGGCGTACAGCCTGCTCATGAGCATCGTGTGGATCCTGATGCAGTCGCCCGACCTGGCCATCACCGAGGCCGCCGTGGGCGCAGGCGTGACGAGCATCCTGTTCTTCATCACGCTGAAAAAGATCCATGCTATCAAGCCGGGAGAGGAGGAGCATCATGAGCCTGATCACAAAGATTGAACAATGGCTGTATGAAGACGATACGCCCCTCGACCGCGAGATCGACCGAACGATGGGGGAACCCAGCGAGCGCATGCAGCGCGAGGTAAGCCCCGAGCTGTTCGCCCAGCGCGAGCAGCAGGTGGACGACTGGCGCACCAAGCTGCAGGACGAGGAGCGCGCGCAGTACCAGCGCATGCATGAGTGGGGCATCACCAAGGGCGCAAAATGGCTGAAGTACCTGTACCGGGTCATGGCTGTGTGCATGCTGTGCGTGATGGCCGGCTTCCTGCTCAAGACCGTGGTGGCGCTGCCGCCCTTCGGCGCGGCGGATAACCCCTACAACAACGAGGTGTCCCAGCGCTACATCGAACAGGGCATTCCGGAAACGGGCGCGGTCAACTTTGTGGCCGGCATGATTCTGGACTACCGCGCCTTTGATACCTTCGGCGAATCCACGGTGCTGTTCGTGGCAGCCAGCAGCGTGCTGATCCTGCTCAAGCTGGGCGACCACGGCAAGGACGAAAAGCCCACGCAGGCCATGCTGGAAGCCGAATGGGACGACCGCCACTACGAACCCAAGAACGATGCGGTGCTGCAGCTGGCGGCCAGGATCCTGGTGCCGGTCATCCTTCTGTTCGGCATCTATGTGGTGCTCAACGGCCACCTGAGCCCCGGCGGCGGCTTCAGCGGCGGCGCGCTGATGGGCGCGGCGCTCATCCTGTACCTCAATGCCTTCGGCTTTGAAAAGACGGGACGCTTCTTCACCTTCAAGACCTTCCGCTGGGCCACCTTCCTTCCGCTGATGACCTACGCCGGATTGAAGAGCTATTCCTTCTTCACCGGCGCCAATCACATCGAAAGCGGCATCCCGCTGGGCACGCCGGGCGCGATCCTGTCCTCCGGCTTCATCCTGCCGCTCAACATCTGCGTGGGTCTCATCGTGATGTGCACGATGTATGCGTTCTATACCCTGTTCCGCAAAGGAGGCATGTAAGCGATGCCCGCCATCATCATGGATCACCTTGCGGAGATCGTGGCAGTGTTCCTGTTCTGCATCGGGTTTACATCGCTGCTGCTCAACCGCAACCTCATCAAAAAGATCATCGGCTTCAATATCATGGATACGGCGATCTACCTATTCCTGACCTCCGTGGGCTACATTGAGGGCCGCACCGCTCCCATCCTCACGGACGGCATTACCTCCGCTTCCTATTACATCAACCCCATTCCCAGCGGTCTGGTGCTGACCGGCATTGTGGTAAGCGTTTCTGTTTCGGCGCTGATGCTCTCCCTCACGGTGCGCCTCTACCGCCACTACCACACGCTCAACATCGACCAGATCACACTGCTGATGAAGGGAGAGGATGAGTAACATGCAGTTTGTGCAAAACGTGCCCTTCTTCTCCATCATGCTGTGCATGGTCAGCGGTATCGTCAGCGCCATGCTGCCGGGCCGCGCTGCCAAGTGGGTGACGGCCGGTGCAAGCGCTGCCGTGGCCGCCCTGAGCGGCTGGCTGCTGGCGTGGTTTGCGCAGGGCAACCAGAGCTACACCTACATGATGGGCCACTTCCCCGCACCGTGGGGCAACGAGCTGCGCGCCGGCATGCTGGAAGCGGCGCTGGCGCTGTGCTTCAGCCTGATCATGCTCTTCAGCGTGCTGGGCGGCATGAAGAAGATGAGCGAGCAGATCCACCACAGCAAGCTGCACCTGGTGTGCGTCATGCTGGATCTGGTGCTGGCTGCCATGATGAGCATGCTCTACACCAATGACCTGTTCACCGGCTATGTGTTCATCGAGATCATGACGCTGGCGTCCTGCGCCCTCATCATGAGCCGCCAGAACGGCCGCACGCTGGTATCCGCCATGCGCTACATGATCATGAGTCTGCTGGGCAGCGGCCTTACGCTGCTGGCCATCACGCTCACCTACAACCTCACCGGCCACCTGCTGATGGAAAACATTCAGGAGACGCTGGGCGAGATGTACCGCAGCGGTCAGTACACCACCCCCATCACCGTGATCATCGGCCTGTTCTTTGCCGGTTTGGGCATCAAGAGCGCGCTGTATCCCTTCCACACATGGCTGCCGGACGCCTACGGCTACTCCACCCCCACGGCCAGCGCAGTGCTGTCCTCCATCGTGAGCAAGGCGTATGTCTTCCTGCTCATCAAGATCATCTACCGCGTCATCGGCATCAATATCGTCATGGCCAACAATGCCCTCAAGCTGGCGTTCATGTTCGGCGTGGTGGCCATGATCATGGGCAGCCTGAACGCCATCGCGTCCCATGACCTGCGCAGGATGATCGCCTTTTCATCCGTGGCGCAGATCGGCTACATCTACGCCGGGCTGGGGCTGGGCGTGCAGGCGGGCTATGTGGCGGCCATCTACCATATGGTGATGCACGCCTTTGCCAAGAGCTCGCTGTTCATTTCCGCGTCGGCCCTGTCGGATGCGAGCGGAAACTCCAAGCGCTTTTCCGACCTGCGCGGCGCGGGCTACCGTGCCAAGGCGGCGGGCGTGTGTTTCAGCATTTCTGCCATGAGTCTGGTGGGCGTGCCTGTGCTGGGCGGCTTTGTAAGCAAGCTGTACCTGAGCGATGCAGCCCTCACCCACGGCGGCGTGACCATGTGGGTGATGCTGATCGCGCTGGCGCTGAGCACGCTGCTCAACGTTCTGTACCTGATGAAGACCATCATCACCCTCTACCGCCCCGCGCGCGAAGGTTTCTGCGCGCCCGAGGCGCAGCCCAGCCGCATGACGGACTTTGCCATGTACGGCTTCGTTGTGCTGAATGTGCTGGTGGGTCTGCTGGCTGTGCCGCTGATGCAGGCCATCCAGATGGGTCTTGTGATGTTTGACTGAGGAGGAGAAAGCGAATGCAACTGTTTCTGTTGATTCTCGTTACCCTGCTGCCCGCGCTGTGCGCGGCGGCGTGCTGGTTCCTGCCTGCCCTGCGCCCGGACAAGGCGCGCGACCGTTTTGTGTTTGCGGCGCTGCTGGTGGAATTTGCGCTGGTATGCTGGGTGTGCACCATGGGCGACCTGCGCGTGACCCTGTTTGAAATGACCGAAAGCCTGCCCGTGATGCTGGCCAGCGACGGCCTTGCCCGCCTGTTCGCCATCCTGATGAGCGGTATGTGGCTGATGAGCGGCGCCTACAGCTTCCGCTACATGACCCACGAAGGCAGCCAGCGTCGGTACTACACCTTCTACCTGCTTACGCTCAGCGCCCTGATGGGCCTGTGCTTTGCGGGCACGCTGGCTACTATGTACCTGTTCTTCGAGCTGATGACGCTGCTGTCCGTGGCGCTGGTGCTGCACTCCCTCACCAAGGAGGCCGTGGCCGCCGGTATGAAGTACCTGCTGTACTCCATTGCGGGCGCGATGATGGGTCTGCTGGGCGTGTTCTACTTCACCCGCAACGCCATCACCCCCCTGTTCGTGCCCGGCGGCACGCTGGATCTGACGATTGCGGCTGAGCACAGCAGCGTGATGCTGGCCATCCTGTTTGTGACCATCGTGGGCTTTGGCACCAAGGCGGGCATGTTCCCCATGCACGGCTGGCTGCCCACGGCTCACCCCATTGCTCCCGCTCCGGCCAGCGCGGCGCTGTCCGGCGTGATCACCAAGGCGGGCGTCCTGTGCATCATCCGTGTGCTGTACTATGTGGTGGGCGCGGATCTGGTGCGCGGTACATGGGTGCAGTCCACGCTGATCCTGCTCAGCCTGCTCACGGTGTTCATGGGCTCCATGATGGCGCTGAAGACCACCGGCCTGAAGAAGCGTCTGGCCTACTCCAGCGTGTCTCAGGTCAGCTATGTGCTGTTCGGCCTGTTCATGCTCAATGAGATCGCCTTCCGTGGCGCGATGCTGCATGTGTACTTCCACTCCCTGATGAAGAACCTGCTGTTCTTTACGGCTGGTTCCATTATCTTCAAGACTGGCCTGACCGATGTGCGCGATCTTTCCGGCATTGGCAAGAAGATGCCTGTGACCATGTGGTGCTTCACCATTGCGGGCGTGAGCCTGATCGGCGTGCCCCCGCTGTGCGGCTTCTTCAGCAAGTGGCAGCTGGCGCAGGGCGCGCTGGACAGCGGCGTGGCCGTGTTCAGCTGGCTGGGCCCGGTGGTGCTGCTGGTGTCTGCGCTGCTGACGGGCGCGTATCTGCTGCCCGTGAGCATCAACGGCTTCTTCCCCGGCCATGAGGCCCACGCGGAAACGCCCGCGCTGGAAAAATGCGAAGCGCCTGCCTGCATGTATGTACCGATGATCGTGCTGGCTGTGCTGATCGTGGTGCTGGGCCTGTGCCCCTCCATCGTGGAAAACGCCATCGCTGCGGTGGCTGCACTGGTGCTGTAAGGGAGGAAAGCGAATCATGCTGTTTCTTTCCATGAGCTTGCCCGCGGTGGGCGCGGCGCTGCTGTTCCTCAGCCGCCCCAAGGATCGCCGCGTGTGCCATGCCATCACCCTGCTGTTCACGCTGGCTGCGTCTGTGTGCACGGCGCTGTGCGTGTTCAAACCGGATGCGCAGGCCGTCACGCTGCTGCGGCTGTCGTGGATCCTGACCGTCAGCCTCAAGCTGGATGGGCTGGGCCGCGTGTTTGCAGGCATGGTGGCGCTGCTGTGGCCGCTCGCCACGCTCTATGCCTTTGAGTACATGGAGCATGAGGGCGGCGAAAACCACTTCTTCGTTTTCTATCTGCTCAGCTATACCACCACCCTCGGCATTGCCTTTGCCGAGGATCTGATGACGCTGTATGTGTTCTATGAGCTGCTCAGCCTTGCCACGCTGTTCCTGGTGATGCACGGCATGAAGGCCAAGGCCGTCCACGCCGGACGCAAGTACATCTACTACATGCTGGGCGGCGCGGCCATGGCGTTCATGGCGATGGTGACGGTCATCCACTACACTGGCGCGGCGAACTTCACCTACGGCGGCATCGGATCGCTGCTGGGCGCGCCCACGAATATGCTGCTGATCATGTTCGTGCTGGCGTTCCTGGGCTTTGGCGTGAAGGCGGCGGTGTTCCCCTTCCACGCATGGCTGCCCACGGCGGGCGTTGCGCCCACTCCGGTCACGGCGCTGCTGCATGCGGTGGCCGTAGTAAAGGCCGGTGTGTTTGCGGTCATCCGCATGAGCTACTATGTGTTCTCCCCCGATCTGATCCGCGGCACTTGGGCGCAGACGGTCTGCCTGGTGCTGGCCATGGTCAGCATCCTCTACGGCAGCACCATGGCTGTGCGCGAGTCTCACCTGAAGCGCCGGCTGGCCTACTCCACCATGAGCAACCTCAGCTATGTGCTGCTGGGCGCGATGCTGCTTACCCCCGCCGGCCTGAAGGGCGGCCTGATGCACATGGTCTATCACGCGCTGATGAAGATCACCCTGTTCAGCTGCGTGGGCGCGGTGATGGTCAAGACCGGCCGCAGCTATGTGCAGGAGATCCGCGGCATCGGCAAGCGCATGCCGTTCATCATGGGCGTGTTCCTGTTTGCCGGAGCCGCGCTTGTGGGCATCCCGCCGCTGGTGGGCTTCCAGAGCAAATGGACGCTGGCCGAGGCGGCGCTGGACGCTGGCCCGCTGGGCATCGCGGCGGTGTGCGTGCTGCTGGTCTCCGCCATCCTCACGGCCCTGTATGTGCTGGTGCCCGCCTTCTCCGCGTCCTTCCTGCCGCTGGATGAGACTGGGCTGGAAGAACGCAGCTACGATCCCGGCTGGCAGATGAAGGCTCCTCTGGCGATCCTGTGCGTGCTGATGCTGATCCTCGCGTTCGCCTCTCAGCCGCTGACCACGGTGCTGGGCCAAGTGGCTCAGGGCCTGCTGTAAAGGGAGGGACGGAAGAATGTATTGGTTTCTGCTGGTCCCGGTCCTGATCCCCATTCTGGCTGCGCTGCTGCTGTATGTGCGCACCCGTGCGCTGCCCTGCAAGGATCCTCGGCAGAGCGCCATCCGCTGGATGGTGGGCGCAACGGCGCTGACGGCGGCTGCGCTGGTATGGATCTTTGTACAGGCGCAAAGCGGCGCTGTGCACACGCTGACCATTGACGGCTTCGTGGGCATGGGGCTGAAGATGCGCGCCGACGGCTTCCGCGCGCTCTATGCGCTGGTGGCGGGCGTGATGTGGCTGGTCACCTCCGTGTTCAGCCGCGACTACTTCAAGCATGAGCACGCCGTGGAGCGCTACGTGTTCTTCGTGCTGCTCACCTTTGGCGCAACGGTCGGCCTGTTCCTGAGCGATTCGCTCTTCTCCGCCTTCTGCTTCTTTGAGGTCATGTCCATGGCCAGCTACCCGTGGGTGGCGCAGGAGGAGGACAAGGAGGCCATGCGTGCAGGTGAAACGTACCTGTACATCGCGGTGATCGGCGGTCTGGTGATGCTGATGGGCATCTTCCTGTTGCCGGGCGATATGGCCACTGCCTGCTATGCGCAGATCCCCGCGATGGGCGCAGACCTGTCCAGCCTGTGGCTGCCGGCGGTGCTGATCCTGTTTGGCTTCGGCGCGAAGGCCGGCGCGTTCCCGCTGCACATCTGGCTGCCAAAGGCGCACCCTGTGGCCCCGGCTCCGGCCAGCGCGTTGCTGTCCGGTATGCTGACCAAGGCGGGCGTGCTGGGCATGCTCCTCCTCACCGTGTATGTGATGCGCGGCTCCATCGGCTTTGCGAATCTCATCTTCTGGTTGGGCGTGATCACCATGTTCCTGGGCGCGCTGCTGGCCATCTTCTCCACCAACCTCAAGCGCACCCTCGCCTGCTCCTCGCTGAGCCAGATCGGCTTCATCATGGTGGGTGTGGGCACGCAGGGGCTGTGCGTGTGCGAAAACGGCTTGGCTGCGTTCGGCACGGTGCAGCACATGGTGAACCATTCGCTGTTCAAGCTCATCCTGTTCCTGTGCGCGGGCGCGGTGGCCATGAATCTGCACGCCCTGCGGCTGGACGATGTGCGCGGCTTTGGCCGCAAAAAGCCTGCGCTGCACTTCGCGTTTTTGTGCGCGGCAGCGGGCATCAGCGGCATCCCGGGACTGAGCGGCTACATTTCCAAGAGCCTGCTGCATGAAGGCATGCTGGAAATGATGCATGAGTTTGCCCATGCCGGTGCGAATGTGCTGCCCTATGAGATCGCCGAGTGGGTGTTCATCATCTCTGGCGGCATGACGCTGTGCTACATGACCAAACTGTACATCTGCCTGTTTTGGCAGAAACATCCCACCCGCCAGGCGGAGTTTGACGGCATGACGCATTACATGAGCGCTCCCAGTGCCATTGCGCTGTGCGCTGCGGGTGCTTTCGTGCTGGCACTGGGCCTGCTGCCCGGCGTGCTGATGACCGGCATCGGCCGCATCGCTCAGCCCTTCCTGAACGCCGCCGACCCGGTGCATATGCCCATTGCCTACTTCAGCGGTGAAAACCTGATCGGCGCGCTGAAGTCCATCGTGATCGGCGTGGTGCTGTTCTTCCTGCAGCGCCGCTTCGTGATGGCGAAGGACGGCTCCTACCCGGAGCGCTGGCCCAGCTGGCTGGATCTGGAGAACAGCGTATACCGCCCGCTGCTGGGCGCGCTGGTGCAGATCGGCTACGGCTTCACGTGGCTGGTGGATCGCCTGCCGGATGGAGTGATCGCGGCGCTGAACGCCGTGGGCAGCGGCGCTGCGTGGCTGGTAGATCACCTGCCGGATTGGATGATCGTTGCAATGAATGCCGTGGGCAGCTTCGCGGCTCATGTGTTCAACGGTGTGGGCGACGGCGTGGCGCTGGCTGTGCGCAGCCTGTTCCTGCGCCCCGTGCACAAGCACGAGCCCATTCCCGTGGGCAACCGCTTCACCTACGTCTTGGGCCGCATGATGGACAGCATAGCAGCATTCATCGCTCGCCTGCGTCACAAGAACGGCGAAAAGACCCATTACGAGAGCCTGCTTGCTGCCACGCAGCAGGAGGTCTCCACGGAATTCAAACGCTTCACGCGCTCTATCAGCTTCGGCCTGTTCATGGTGTGCATCGGCCTGATCCTGACACTGGGGTATCTGCTGCTTTCATAAACTAAAAACGAACCAAGCGCCCGCTGCGGATCACTCGCAGCGGGCGCTTTAGGCCGTCGAAAAAGCTCGCTAAAGCGATCTTTTCCGCCGAGGGAAGGCGCCGTTTGCCTACTCGCCTACGGCTCGCCGGGCGGCAAACGGCGTAAGGAATGTTTTCGCGCGGAGCGCGGAAACGCCCGCCCGACCGGCAAAGCCGGTCGATACGATTCCCCCTTGGAGGGCTGTGGCCCTCCAAACCACCCATTGCGGTAAGCGCCCGTTGAGAACCTTGCAGCGGGCGCTTTTTCATTGAATGGAGATCATCAAGCCCATGCAAAAAGCCTGCCGCAAAAGGCGGCAGGCGGGGGATCTTCGATTGGAAGAAAGCAGTCTTACTTGACGTATTCCGCAGCGTTGGTACCGGCGATGCGGCCGAACACCACGATGTCGCTCACAGCGTTGCCGCCCAGACGGTTGGCACCATGCACGCCGCCAGTCACTTCACCGGCAGCAAACAGGCCGGGGATCACGGAGCCGTCTTCGGTCAGCACTTCGGTGTTGGTGTTGATCTTCAGGCCGCCCATGGTGTGGTGCACACCGGCAGTCACTTTGATGGCGTAGTAGGGAGCGGTGTCGAGGGGATTGGCGAAGCTGGTGCGGCCGAATTCGGCGTCTTCCTTGGAGGCCACGCAGGCGTTCCAAGCTTCCATGGTGGCGGTGAAGGCATCCGCATCCACGCCGATGTTCTGGGCCAGCTCAGCATAGGTGTTGCCGGAAGCGGTGTAGCCCTTCGTGATGTAACCGGCGATGACGCTGGAGGCGTCCACCATCTTCTGATCCACGACCAGCCAGCTGTAGGAGCCGGTCTGGGCGATCTCAGCAGCGGAGACCACGTCGCGGGTGCCCACTTCGTCGATGAAGCGCTTGCCCTCGGCGTTGACAAGGATGGCGCCGTCGCCGCGCAGGCCTTCGGTGATGAGGGCGGCGGTGTTGGCTTCCACGGTGGGATGGATCTGGATCTGCTCCATGTCAACGGTGGCAGCGCCCACGGCGGTAGCCATCACGATGCCCTGACCCTGCAGGCCGGCGGCGTTGGTGGTCATGAAGCCCTTGAGGGAGGGGTTGAGCTCGGCAACCATGTCCAGGTTCGCGCCGAAGCCGCCGGTGGCCAGCACCACAGCCTTGGCGTTGATGATGACGTTGCCGCCGTCGGCGGTCACGCCATTGATGCCGGTGACCTTGCCGTCCGCCATGCGGATCTCGGTAGCGGTGGTGTCAAACAGGATCTCCACGCCGCGATCGGTCACGTTCTTTTCCAGAATGGGCACGATGTAGGAACCCACGGACACGGTCTTGCCCTCGGCATTGACCGGGCGATGGATGCGCTTGACGGAAGCGCCGCCGAAGGAACCCACGCTGGTCAGCTCAGCGCCGATGGAAGCCAGCCATTCGATGCCGCTTTCGCTGTTTTCCACCAGCGTCTTGACCAGCGCCACATCGTTGATGCCCTTGCCGCCGATCAGGGTGTCCAGCTCCATGAGCTCCTTGGAATCAAAGTAGCCCACGGGGTTGGCCTGATACTCGGCCCACTGGGTCTTCACGGTTTCGGCTAGCGCCACGATGTCGGCGTTGTCGGCCCAGGTGCTTTCCACGGCAGCCAGCGTCTTTTCCACACCGGCCGTCTCGCCGAATTCGTTGTTGTCCTGCAGAGCAGTCTTGGCAGCGTTCATGCCGCCGGTGGCGCGCACGGTGTTGCCGCCCACCATGGGCTGGCTCTCCACGATCACCACGGACTTGCCGGCGTCAGCAGCGGTGATGGCAGCGCTCATGCCGGCGCCGCCAGCGCCCACGACCACAACGTCCACGGTGCGCAGGATGTCTTCGCCTTTGCCCTTTTCAGCCTTCACGCTGTACTCGTCGGGGTTCACGCCCGCAGCGACCAGCGCCTGCTTGGCAGCCTCGAGAAGGGCGGTGGAGGTAACGGTGGCGGTGGCCACGGTGTCCACGGCGATGGAGCCGGTCTCGGCCATTTCGGCGGGCATCTTTTCGATGGCCACGGAGCCGATGCCCTGCGTCTCGTTTTCGCCCTGGGCAGTCACGGCAGTGATCGCGCCGTCCGTCAGGGTGATGGTCACGCTGACTTCACCGCCAAAACCCTTGGCAGTACCGGTGAATTCGCCGCTCACGCTGGCAGGCAGGGCTTCGCCCATGGCTGCGGAGGCGACGATCATCATCAGGGACATGAGGATCGCAACAATGCGTTTTTTCATACTGGATGCTCCTCCTGTAGATTGTGATTTATTTAACCGGCGAAAGTATAGCATGTTTGTGCTGGGTTTGCAATACAAAACCGGGAAAATTGTTGTGAGTGTTATGTTTTGGCAAAACACAGGTTTTTTTCACCATTTTTGCCCGATGGAAAGGATTGTGCTATAATCAGCTTATCAAAAAAACCACCCATAGGTGGTTTGGAGGGCCGTCGCCCTCCAAGTGGTCTGATCATGCTGGTATATGATAATGAGGAGTTGGATCCTTATGCCCAAATTGCTTCCCATGGATCAGGTGGCGCTCCCTTCGGATCTGAAGCGCGCCAACCGTCAGAATATATTGAAGGTGCTGCGCACCGGCCGCACCATGACCGCCGCAGACATCCATGCCGAGACCGGCATCAGCCGCCCCACGGTGATGCGCGCCCTGCAGCACTACTGCAGCCTTGGCGTGGTGCGCTCGCTGGGATTGGGCAGCACCACCAGCATGGGCGGCAAAAAGCCGGAGCTGTTTGTCTTTGCCGAGGAAAAGCGCATCCTGTGCATCAACCTGTGGCCGGAGGCGCTCACGCTGGCGCTGTGCGGCATGGTGGGCGATGTGTACGCCGTGGAGCACACCAGCCAGAAGCTGGGCGCGACGCTGCAGGAAGCCTTTGCCCTACTGCGCGAACGGGTGACGGCCTATCTGCGCGAGCTGGAGCTGCCCGTCAGCCGCCTCTACGGCGTGGTGCTCACCGTGCCCGGCACGGTGGACTATGACGAGCGCATCCTGCGCTACAATTCGCAGGCTCCCGGCTGGGGGGCAAACGCTGCGCTGGCGGATGAACTGCAGAAGATCTTTGGCGATACGCCGGTGTATTTCATTGATAACGCGGGCAAGGCGGCAGGGCGCGCCGTGCTGCTTTCCCACCCGGAGTATACGGACATGCGCATGATGACGGTGTTCACCACATGGGGCGTGTCCGCCTGCATGACGGAGCGCGGCCATGTGCTCAACGGGCGCGATTCGCTCATTGGAGAGATCGGCCACATGATCATCAGCGATACCGGGCCGGTGGTGTGCGGCTGCGGCAAGCGCGGCTGCTTGGAAAGCTTGGTCAGCCTGTCCAACGTGCAGCGGCTGATGCTGGAAAACGGCGCGTCCGCTGCGCCGGAGAACCTGCGCCGGCTGTTCAACGCATCGCGCGGGGGCGACGCGCCCTCCCAGCAGGTGATACGCTATCTGGCGCACTGCTTTGCTGTGGCACTGCATAACCTGTCGCTTTCTTACAATCAGGAATCGGTCATCTTTCAGGGCGATTTCGCATGGGCGGACGATGTGTTTGACCAGAGCCTGAAGGCGGAGCTGAGCGAGTTCCGCTACTATCCGCAGGGCAAGCTGTTCGAGATCCGCTATGACCGGCGCGATCTGCACCTGCTGGCTGCGCAGGGCGGTGCGGAGCTGCTGCGGAAGCAGTACTTCCTCTCGCTGGATTAACCCTGCTGCCAGATCTCCGCAAGCGCCTGCGCGCATGCTGCAAGCGCTTGCTTTGTTGTACCCCGGCCAATGCTCACGCGCAGCACGCACGCGGCTTCGTGCTCGCTCAGCCCCATGGCGCGGTAGACATGGCTGGGGTGGGCGTCGCCCGCGTGACAGGCCGCTCCGCCGGACACGCAGAAGCCGCGCAGATCCAGCTGCATGATGGCCTTTTCCGACGGCAGCCCCGGCAGATACAGCGCTGTTATTCCCGGCAAACGCGGCGCGCCTGCACCCAGCACGCGCAGGCCGGGAATGCACGACAGCTGCGCCGCAAAGCCGGACAGCAGCGCCCGTTCGGTTTCCGCCCGCTCGTCCAGATCAGCCAGCGCCAGTTTCGCCGCCATGCCAAAGCCGCAGATGGCGGGCACGTTTTCAGTGCCGGCCCGCAGATCCATTTCCTGATGGCCGCCGGGGATCAGCGGACTCATGCGCATACCGGGAGCGATGTACAACGCCCCTGCTCCCCTTGGCCCGTACAGCTTGTGCGCCGACAGGCTCATCAGATCGCACAGGGCCGGATCCACCGGCACATGGCCGAAGGACTGCACGGCGTCCACATGGAGCGGGATCCTGCCAATGGCGCGGCGAATGGCGCGGATGGGCTGGATTACGCCGGTTTCGTTGTTGGCCCATTGCACGCTCACCAGCGCCGTATCCGGACGGAGCGCCGCTGCCACGGCTTCCGGCTGGATCATGCCCTGTTCATCCGGCTGCACAAGGGTGACTTCGGCTGCACAGCTGGCGGCGGATGCCAGTACGGACGCATGCTCGATGGCCGATACCACTGCATGCTTGCCCCGTGCCGTAGTCATGGCCCATGCGTTGCTCTCCGTGCCGCCGGAGGTGAAGCACAGGCAGGCGGCATCGCAGCCCAGCCCCTGCGCCACCTGCAGGCGGGCTATGCGCAGCGCCTTCCGTGCAGCGCCGGCATCGCTGTAGGCTGCCGACGGATTCAGCCATGCCTCGCGCATACAGCGATCCATGCGCTCTATCACCCGTTCATCCACGGGTGTGGTAGCGGCGTAATCCAGATAAACGCTCATGTTTTTCCCTCCGTTTCCGTATGGATTATGATACCCAACCGCCGGGCACACTGTCAAGCGGGCGCGCCTTGACAGCCGCCCACCGGTATGCTATCCTCCTTCTAAGCACAAACGTTTGCACGATCAAACCAAAGGAGCTTGGCTCATGAAAGTTACCATCAAGGATGTGGCCAGAGCGGCCGGCGTGTCGCCATCTACCGTCAGCCGTGCGCTGCAGAACAGCACGCGCATCAGCGCCGAGGTGCGCGCAAGGGTGCAGCAGATCGCGCAGGAGCTGAATTTCCATCCCAATCAGATGGCGCGCAGTCTGGTCAACCGCGAAAACCGCATCATCGGCCTCGTGTTTCCGGATGAGGCGGGCATGAATCTGAGCAACCCCTTCTATCCGGCCATGATGCAGGGCTTGGGGCATGTGGCCAGCGAGCACGGCTACCAGATGCTGCTCATCACCGGCGGAGCTGGCGTCACGGCGGCGCAGGCGGCCCATGAAGCCGCCAACAGCGGCTATGTGAGCGGGCTGGTGCTGATGGCCGCCCAGACCGAGCCGCCCGAGCGCAGCGACGTGCCGGTGGTGGTCATCGGCCACCCGGCTGACCCCGGGCAGCGCTTCTATGTGGATAACGACAATGTGCGGGCTGGATATGAGGCCACGCGCTTCCTGCTGGATCAGGGGCACGAGCGCATCCTGCTGCTGGGCTATGAATCCCGGTTCATGTTCACGGTGGATCGCCGAAATGGCTATGAGCAGGCGCTGCAGGAGGCGGGCATTCCCGTGCGCGGGGAATGGATCTTTTCCGGCCATCCGATCCACTGCACGGCTGAAAGCGCGCCCCTGCGCCGTTTGTTTGAGCAGCCCGACCGCCCCACAGCCGCCGTGTGCATGGATGATACGCTGGCCATCGGCCTCGACCGGCTGCTCAGCTCCATGGGCTTGAGCGTGCCGCAGGATGTGAGCCTGATCGGCTTCAACAACAACGAACTCTCGCAGTATCACGATCCGCCGCTCACCACCTTTGACTTGGCCCCCTATCATCTGGGGGCGAGCGCCATGCAGTTGATGCTGGATGTGCTGAGCGGCAAAGCGGCGGAAGCCGCCTCCATCGATGTTCCCTTCACGCTGATCCGCCGCCAGAGCGTGGCGGTCATCGGCCCATCCATTCCGACGACAAAGGAGAGTTGATCGATCTATGCGAAACGTCAATTATGCTTCGATCCACCACATGCCATGGCTGGAGTATCGCCACGCCCTGCCGGATGGCCGCGTCTGCCTGCGCCTGCAGACCGGCCGGGGCGAGTTCACCCGCGTGTGCGCCCGCGTCACCAGCAATTATGCCGCACCACATTTCTTCGAAAAAGCCTATGAATACAAAATGACCGTGGCCTATCATGATGAATGGCACGATTTTTACGAGTGTGTGTTCGAGCCGTTCGACAAGCGGCTGAAGTACCTGTTTGTGCTGGAAAGCGATGAGCTGACGGTGAAGCTGGATGCGTCCGGCGTGCATGCGGGCAAGGATGCGCGCGAGGACGTGAGCGAGGCCTTTGCCTTCGCCTATGCCTATCCCGCCGAGCCCATGCCCCAGTGGGCGCGCGGCTGCGTGGGATACCAGATCTTTCCCGACCGGTTCCGCCGCGAGCCCGTGCCCGGCGACAGCGAGCCGGTGGAGCCGTGGAGCAGCACCCGCGTGCAGAATGAATACCGCTTCGGCGGCAACCTGCGCGGCGTCATCAAGGCGGTGCCCTATCTCAAGGAGCTGGGCGTGACCATGCTGTATTCCACCCCCATGTTCCTGAGCGATACCTCCCACCGCTACAATACCTTCGATTATTTCAAGATCGACCCGCTGCTGGGCACGGAGGACGACCTGCGCGAGCTGTGCGACCTGCTGCATCAGAACGGCATGCGGCTCATCATGGACGGTGTGTTCAACCACTCCGGCCTTGGCTTTGCCCCCTTTCAGGACGCGAAGAAGAACGGCCGGAAGAGCCCGTATTACACTTGGTTCCATTTCGACGAAACACAGCCCTACGGCTACCATACCTTTGGCGACTGGGAATACATGCCCAAGCTGAACCTGGCGGATGAAGGTTGCGCGCAGTACTTTCTGCAGGTGGGCCGCTACTGGCTGGAGAAGTGCCACATCGACGGCTGGCGGCTGGATGTGAGCCCGGAAGTGTGGCCGGATTTCTGGCGGCGCTACAAAAAGATGATGCGTGAGGCCAATCCGGAAAGTCTGATGATCGCCGAATGCTGGGATGACAGCCGCGAGTGGCTCACGCAGGGCGACATGTTCGATTCCACCATGCACTATGTGCTGTCCCGCGCCATCTGGGCGCGCTTCTGCCGCCACGACATCAGCACTGCGGACTTCGACCACATGCTCAACCGCGCCGCCATGCTCTACCCCCAGCGCACGCAGGATGTGCTGTGGACATTCCTTGGCAGCCACGACACGCAGCGCCTGCGCACCCGCGCTGGCGGCGATGTGCGTATGCTGCGCGCAGCTTCCTTCTTCCAGTTCACCTATCTGGGCGCGCCCATCATCTATTACGGCGACGAGCTGGGCATGGAGGGCGGCGACGATCCCTTCTGCCGCTTCCCCATGCGCTGGGATGAGGTGGATGGCAACCCGGTCCGTGAGCATTTCCGCAAGCTGGCGCACATCCGCGCGGCAACGCCCGCCTTGCGCGAGGGCTGCTTCCGCACTGTAGCAGCGCTGGACAACGGCCTGTACGCCTATCTGCGCCGCACGGAGGAGCAGACGGTGCTCTGTGCGGTGAACACCTCGCTGCAGCCCGTGCAGGCGCGCATCCAGCTGCCTGCGGAACTGGCCGGACGGAGCAAGCTGCAGGATCTGTATTCCGGCAAAACGATCCCGGTGACGGATGGCGAAGTCCATTTGGCGCTTGAGGTGGGGGCGGGAATGATCCTGCAGTGATGTCGCGGTGCCGGATCACCGGATCGCCATCCTTCGAAAAACAATAAAAATACATCCGTCAACGAAACGAAATGCCCCTCTTCGACCGTCATATCTATCAGAGTGTTTCATCTCATTGCCAAGGAGGACGCATGCATGCGCAGCATGACCATTTACAACTACCTGCTGGAGGCCAGCGTATTCGGCAGCGTGATCATCCTGCTGGTGGTGGCGCTGCGCAGCCGCGTGGGCAGTCGGGTCATCTATGCGGCATGGGGGCTGGCGCTGCTGCGGCTATTGCTGCCGGTATCGTTCCCCAACCCGGTGATGGATGAATTCCGCCCCGGCCGGTCGGTGGATGTGGACGCGCGCCCCGTGGCCGATCAGTTCCGTCAGCGGCTGATCGACGTGGGCGAGCGGGTCTCCGACCTGATCCCCGGCACGGGTGAAAACTTGTTTTCCGATCTGTCGCAGAGCATGCTGCGTGGCGATGCGGGCAGACGCTTTCTGCTGGCGTGGGCGCTGATCGCGGCGGCGGTGGCGGCGTGGCTGCTGTGCCGCAGCCTGTCCTTCACGCGCCGTGCGCGGCGCAACCGCGTGCGGGTGCTCGACGCTGACGAGCAGACGGTGTATCGGGAGCTGTGCCAGCGCTACAGCGTGCGCCCGCTGCCCGTGTATTATGTGGATCGCCTGCCGGCCAGCTGTCTGGCCGGGCTGTGGCGGCCGTTCATCGGCATCCCGCTGGACGCCGATCCCACGCACCTGAAGCCGATGCTGGAGCACCAGCTGTGCCACTGGCGCGCAAAAGACCCATGGTGGGGCGTGGCGCGCTGCCTGTGCTGCGCCGTACACTGGTTCAACCCGCTGGTGTGGATGGCCGCATGGCTGAGCTACCGCGACAGTGAAATGGCCTGCGACGACCGGGTGACCGCCCGGCTGGAGACCATTGAAAAGCTGCAGTACATCGACGTGATCGTTTCCACCGGCGAGCGGGAATGCGCTGAAAATATGAATGTGGCGGTGGGCGCTTCGTTTACCGACCGTCATCTGCGCCAGCGCGCCACGGCGGTCATCCGCAATGTGAAGGGAAGCCGCTGGGCCATCGCGCTGTGCTCGCTGCTGCTAGCCGTGGTGCTGGTGTTCTCCTTCGCCACGAGCGAAAGCGAACCGCTGGCCACCATTGAAGGCATCCCGTCCGTGGAATGGGTGGCTGCCGCTGTGCCCATCCGCAGCGATATGGAGGCCATCGCTGCAGCAAGGCGCTTTGTGGAAAGCGATTTTGTGGGCGAGGATACATCGGCTTACGCCATTTCCGCGCAGAGCACGGGCGGGCAATGGCAGGTAAACATGCACAGCGGCGCGCGCTCCATTGGCCTGTGCTTTTCCGAGGACGGACGGCTGATCGACTACAGCGGCACGGCGCTGTTGGACGGGCTGGTGTTTGATGATTCCACCTACACCCACCCGCGCCTGACCGTGAGCGTGGAAAAATATGTGGAAGCCTTTGTTCAGTCCCAGCTGCCCGGGCTGGCGTACGATACGCTGCACGCCGTGGGCGATATCACCGCCGAAGGCGTGCGCCTGCTGCAGTGTGAGATGCGCGCATCCGAAGCAGTGACCGCCGCCTTCACGCTTCAGGTGGCGCCCGTGGTGCGCGTGCTGAGCTATCGCGGCGCATAACTGTCTTTTTCCCAGATTGTTCCCGCACTGTTCATGATACGGACATAAATCTTTGATAAGATCAGAGTGTCCCAAATCAAATGCATTCGAGGGCGGATGCGCAGGGATGCTCTTACGTAAGATGAACGGTTTCCCCCGCCAGACGTCAGACCGACGGTAGGTGTGTATTGCGCTGCGATTATTTGCCGCACACGCATCCTGCCGGGCTCCCTCCGCCCCGAATGCGACTAACCACCCCGCGGATGCTTCCGCGTTGACATAAAAAGATTCGTGCCCGATACAGCGCTGTGCTGCGTCGGGCACGGATCTTTTTGATGGATCTGGCTTGGGGCGAAAGGGGCGGATCAGAACAGACCCACGATCTCGCCGTTTTCATCCACGTCAATGCCCAGCGCCGCCGGCGTTTTGGGCAGACCGGGCATGGCGATGATGGAACCGGCAAACGCCACCACAAAGCCTGCGCCTGCGGACAGGCGTGCGGAGCGGATGGTGAGCGTGTAGCCCTCCGGCGCGCCCAGCAGGGCGGCGTTGTCGCTCATGGAATACTGGGTCTTGGCGATGCACACCGGGCAGGAGGCGTAGCCCTCCTTTTCCAGCGCGGCCAAGTCCTTCAGCGCCTGCGGTGCAAAGGTGACTTCCTTGGCGTGATAAATGCGCTGCGCCACAGCGGTGATCTTGTCCGTCAGCGAGACGTCGTCCGGATAGGTGAAGGAGGGGACGGCCTGCGGGTTCTGGTCGGCGGTATCGCACACCAGCTGCGCCAGCTCGGTCGTGCCCTTGCCGCCTTCGGCCCAGCCGTTGCAGGGGGCTACGCTCACGCCTTCCTCGCGCAGCATGGCGGCCACCAGCGCAAGCTCCTCGTCGGTATCCGTGGCAAAGCGGTTGAGCGCCACCACCACCGGCGTGCGCCATACCTCTTTCACATTGCGGATGTGGCTGAGCAGGTTGCTCATTCCCTTGCGCAGCGCCGCTTCATTGGGCTCGCCGTAGGCGCCCTTCTGCGCGCCGCCGTGATGCTTGAGCGCGCGGATGGTGGCCACCAGCACGATCACATTGGGCCACAGGCCGTTCATGCGGCACTTGATATCCAAAAACTTTTCCGCGCCCAAGTCCGCGCCGAAACCGGCTTCGGTCACGGTGTAGTCGCTCATGCGCATGGCCAGCTTTGTGGCGGCCACGCTGTTGCAGCCGTGGGCAATGTTGGCAAACGGGCCGCCGTGCATCAGGCACGGGGTGTGGCCGATGGTCTGGATCAGGTTGGGGCTGAACGCATCGCGCAGCAGCGCCGTCATGGCGCCGGCAGCGCCCACATCCGCCGCAGTGACGGGATCGCCCGCATAGGTGCGCGCCACAACGATGCGCCCCAGCCGCGCCTTCAGATCCTTCAGATCAGCAGCCAGACAGAAGGTAGCCATCACTTCGCTGGCGGCAGTGATGTCGAAGCCGTCCTCACGGGGCGTGCCGTTCTGCACGCCGCCGATGCCCTGCACGATCTGGCGCAGCTGACGGTCGTTCACATCCAGACAATGGCGGAAGCACACTTTGCGCGGGTCGATGCCCAGCGCGTTTCCCTGCTGAATGTGGTTGTCCACCATGGCGCACAGCAGGTTGTTGGCGGCGGTGATGGCGTGCAGGTCGCCGGTAAAATGCAGGTTGATGCTCTCCATGGGCACCACCTGCGCGTAGCCGCCGCCGGTCGCGCCGCCCTTCATGCCGAACACCGGGCCGAGGGAAGGCTCGCGCAGCGCCAGCATGGCGTTCTTGCCGATCTCACGCATGCCGTCTGCCAGCGCCACGGAAACGGTGGTCTTGCCTTCACCGGCAGGGGTGGGGTTGATGGCGGTGACGAGCACCAGCTTGGCCCTCATGGGCTTGTCCTCATAGGCGCGCTGGTCGATCTTGGCCACATACCGGCCATAGGGCGATACGTTGTCCGGGACAAAACCGGCCGCGTCGGCGATTTTTTCAATAGGCTCCATCGTTGCGCTGCGCGCGATTTCCAGATCAGACGCCATTGCACACACACCTTTCGTTGCGATCGTTTCTGTTTCTTGCCCCTGCGCATGCAGGGTGCTATCAGTATACCCGAAAGCAGCAGGATAAGCAAGGAGAAAAACGAACGATTTTTGAAAGTGAACCAAAAACGTAAGGGAACGAAAACCGCAAGGGCTTTTCCCTCCGCTCGCATTTTTTGCGAAACGTTACAGTTTGTTCACACTTCGCGCAATAAAACAACACTTTGGATCGTCATACTAAGTGTGAGGTGATCGCATGGCAACGATTTTGATCTACGAATCCAACAAGGTACTCGCGCAGAAGCTTTGCGACTCCCTGAAAAAGGAGAAATACAACGCAGTCCTCTGCGACGAGAGCAACCCCGACATTCCCTGCATGAACGAAGAACAGGCCCCGCTGGTCATTCTGGACGCGAGGCTGAAGTGGACGGTGTGCCGCCCGCTGCTGGAAACCTTTGCCCACCGCGGCTGTCCCATCCTTTTTTTGACGGGCGACCGCAAGATGAGCGCGCATCTGCGCGCGCTGTATGTTGGCAGCAGCGAGGTGCTGGTGGTGCCGGCCTCCAACAAGGCCGTGTGCGCCAAGGTGCACCGCCTGCTGGGCGAGGAGCCGCGCCGCTGCGAGATCGCGCTGAACGAAGCCGAGCGCGTGGCGCTGCTGGATGGCCGACGCGTGGAACTGACCGCGCAGGAATTCGCCCTGCTGCTGGCCCTGATGGAAAAGCCGGATATGCCCGTCAGCCGCGAGCAGCTGCTGCGCAAGGCATGGGGCTACCAGAGCATGGGCGAGACCCGCACGGTGGACGTGCATGTGCAGCGCCTGCGCAAGAAGCTGGGCGGCGAATACATCGAAACCGTCTACAAATGCGGCTACCGGCTGAAGCTGGCTTAAGACCGCGTGACGGCTGGCTGGCAAGGCCGGTCGTGATCAAGGATTGAAACCCGCCCCGCCTGCATACCCTTCTTCCGTAGCAACAGGAAGGAGGGTTTTTGTTTGCACAGCATTCATTATTTTGCGGGCGGCAACACCTGCCGCGGGTTTTATTCCTGCTTTGAGGATCTTCTGCCTACACCGGAACGCAAGCGCATGTATTTCATCAAGGGCGGCCCGGGCGTGGGCAAGAGCACGCTGATGAAGCAATTTGCCGCCGCAGCCGAAGCCAAGGGGCAGGAGACAGCGTATTTTCACTGCTCGTCGGATCCGGACAGTCTGGACGGCATAAGCCTGCCGCGCCTCGGGATCGGCATGATGGACGGCACTGCGCCGCATATCTATGACCCCGCAGTTCCCGGGGCGCGCGACACATTGCTGTCTCTGGGCGATTTTCTGGATGAAGACGCGCTGTACGCTCACACGGGGGAGATCCGCCGCATTCAGGGCGAGATCTCGGCGCGCTTCGCCCGATGCTACCGCTATCTGGCAGCGGCAGAGGAAGTGTTCTGCGCATGCGCTCTGCCGGAGAATGAGGAGAAGGCTGGGCAGATCGCCGATGAATGGGCCAAAACGCTGCCCCTTCGCGGCGGGCGGGGTCGGGTGCGCCGCTTGTTTGCATCGGCCTATACCCCCAAGGGGCGCATCGATGTGACGAACCTGAGCGGTGTGGAGCGGCGCACCATGCTGGACTGTCCCTTCGGCGCGCGGCCGGATCGGCTGATGCACGCCCTTTCCCGCTGTGCCGCTGCGCGCGGGCTGGACGTGGTGGAACTGCTGGATCCGCTCAACCCGGCGTACATCGCCCATGTGCTGCTGCCCGCGCACGGCATAGCGTTTTCCGCCGCTCCGCGCCCGGCAAGGGCAACGGGTGAATGGCTGGATGCGGATGCGCTGTTCGACGTTTCCGCCGTGCGGGAAAAGGAGAACGGCTTTGACCGCAATGCCTTCGAGCTGCTCATTCAGCGCGCTACGGAGCAGCTGACCGCCGCCAAGAGCCTGCATGACGAACTGGAAGCCTTCTATGTAAAGCACATGGATTTCCGCCGCTGGCAGGACGTGCTGGATCGGCTGGTGGCCACGCTGCCGTAGTGCTTGCCAAGCGGCTGCTCGGATGGTATGATGAAGCGGACCCTGCACAAAGGAGCGTTTTTTTCATGCGATACGACAGTGTGATCTATGATCTGGACGGCACTTTGCTCAATACCATCGATGATCTGGCCGCATCGGTCAACCATGCTCTGCGCACGTTTGGCTGCCCGGAGCACAGTGTGGCCGCAGTGCAGCGCATGGTGGGCAACGGCATGGAGCGCCTGATGCGTCTGGCGCTTCCATCGGACCTATCCGCAGAGACATTTGATGCGGCGCTGGCGGCCTTCAAGGCGCATTACGCCCTTCACGCCAATGACTGCACCCGCGCCTACGACGGTATTGAGAAGCTGCTGGATCGCCTTGCACAGGCGGGCGTGCGGCAGGCCATTGTCTCCAATAAGGGGGATCCCTTTGTAAAGGAGTTGGCCCAGCGTTACTTTGGCCGCTGGATCACGGAAGCCGCAGGCGAGCAGCCCGGCGTGCGCCGCAAGCCTTATCCGGACAGCGTGCTGAAAATCATGGCAGAGTGGAACTGCAGTCCGGCCCGCACACTGTATGTGGGCGACAGCGATGTGGACATCCTCACAGCACGCAACGCCGGCGTAGACTGCGCCAGCGTCACTTGGGGCTTCCGCTCCGAAGCCGAACTGACCGCCGCCGGTGCGGCCTTGTTGGTGCACAGCCCGCAGGAACTGCGGCATGTGGTGCTGGACGGAGAAGCGGCCAGTGACGAAAACTGAACCGGACAAAATCAGGAAACCTCCTGCTGTAGTCTTCAATCTGCAGCAGGAGGTTTCTGATATGTCAGACAGAGCCATCGATCCGGCTTTCAGATCTCCTTGATGAAGAACATTTCCATGGGCTGCTTGTGGTTTGGCAGGTCGATCACCAAGCCGCCGCAGTCTTTATACCCCAGCTTTCTGTAAAAATGCTGCGCTTCTTCATCGACCTGCGTGGAGGTCAGGAGCATGCCGTAGCCCTGCGCTTTCATGTCGCGTTCCCAATGCTCCATCAGTTTTCGTCCATAGCCCTTTTGCTGATGATCCGGATCCACGAACAGCAGGGTGCAAAAGGGCGTGTTGTCCCAGAAAAGGTTGTATCTCAGCAATCCGACGGGTTCGTGATCGTCCCATAAAACATAGCCTTGCTGGCTGCGGACTTTGCTGGTAAATTCCTGCACGGGCAAATGCTTGTCGAGACGATACCAGAACGCTTTGTCTTCCACTTGAACATAGCGGACTTCCTGCATGATGGGGCTCCTTTCTGCAAACATTTTATGCGATGAGCCGCTGAAGACGGGCTGGCAAGGATCACCAGCGCGGTGGAAGATCCGGGCAATGCATGTGCAGTTTAGCGGCGCGCAGCTCCACATAGCATCCGCACAGCACGCACATGCCGCGGTTCAGCCGGTCGCAGGCCCGACAGGCCGCCAGCCGCTGCAGCCGCATGCTGTCCTCTGTGCGCTTTTCCGCAGGCAGCAGAGCGACCAGCTCCTGCAGGTTTCTGGCCAGCGCTGCTTCGTCCGGCATGTCCTCCAGCAGACAGCGCCGGCAGGGGGCGCACCGCTCCATCATTCAGCGCAGCTCCACCGCCGCCACGCAGCAGGGCGGCAGGGTGAAGGCAACAACACCGTCGTTTACGACAATGCCGTTCAAGGTTTCCACAGCGATGGGGGCGGAATCAAAATCGTTGTACTGTCCCATTTCGCCCTTCACGATGCGGCCAACGGCCTGACTGGCGCGCACGCCCTCCAGCGTGATGGTTTCCGCCGCATCGGTGCTCAGGTTGGCCAGCGTCAGGGTCGTCACGCCGTCCTTTTCGGAGGCGGAGGCGGTGATCTGTCCCAGCTTCCACGCGCCTTCGCCCACCTGCGCACACTCCACGAAGCAGTCGATCTCCTTTGCATCCTGATGATTCTGGTACAGGTCGAACACATGATAGGTGGGGGTGAGCACCATGCGGTCGCCCTCGGTGAGGATGACGGCCTGCAGCACGTTGACGGTCTGCGCCAGATTGGCCATGACCACGCGGTCGCAGTGCTTGTTGAAGATGTTGAGGGTGATGGCGGCTACCAGCGCATCGCGCATGGTGTTCTGCTGGTAGAGGAAGCCGGGGTTGGTGCCTTCCTCCACATCATACCACGCGCCCCATTCATCCACGATCAGCCCGACCTTCTTTTCAGGATCGTAGCGGTCCATGATCTTGCTGTGGTTGGTCACCAGCTCGTCCATATGTTCGGCGCGCACAAGCGTTTTGTAGAAGTCGCTGGTATGGAAACCGGTGGCGGGGCCCTTGTGCTGCCATTCGTCGCCGCACAGGGTATAGTAATGCAGGGTGAGCGCGTTCATAAACCGGCCCGCGCGCTGCATGAGCACCTCCGTCCAGCGGTAATCATCCGTGTTGGGGCCGCAGGCGATGCGGTAGAGCTTGTGGTCGCCGTAGTCACGGCAGTAGGTCTGATACCGGCGGTATTCGTCGGCGTAGTATTCAGGGCGCATGTTGCCGCCGCAGCCCCAGCTTTCGTTGCCCACGCCCAGATAGCGCACGCCGAAGGGCTCCTTGCGCCCGTTCTGCCAGCGCTTGCGCACCACGGTGGAATCGCCTTCGGAGTTGAGGTATTCCACCCATTCGGCCATCTCGCGCACGGTGCCGCTGCCCACGTTGGCGTTGATGTAGGGCTCGCAGCCGATCTGCCGGCACAGCTCCAAGAATTCGTGCGTGCCGAAGCTGTTGTCCTCCACCACATAGCCCCAGTTGGTGTTGACCATGCGCTTGCGCTGCTCCTGCGGGCCGATGCCGTCCTCCCAGTGGTATTCATCGGCAAAGCAGCCGCCGGGCCAGCGCAGCACGGGGGCCTTGATGTGCTTCATGGCCTCCACGGCGGCGGTGCGCATGCCGTTGACATTGGGGATGGGGCTGTCCTTGCCCACGAAAAAACCCTGATAAATGCAGCGGCCCAGATGCTCGGAAAAGTGACCGTAGATGTTTTTATGAATGGTGCCCTTGCTGCGGTTGGGGTTGAGTACGATCCTTGCCATGGCGTTTCCTCCCGATTTGGATAAAGTGCTTTTGTCAGGATGGCTTTTGACCATGCCGTCGAAAAAAGACGCCGTTTGCCTGCTCGACTACGGCTCGCCGGGCGATACGATCACACTTTGTGGGCTGCGGCCCGCCAAACCGCCCATGCTTTTTTTCAACAGGCTGTGATAACATAGTAACAGGGAATCCGCCAATGTCAACAGGATTTTGTGAGCGAATCCGCAAAGAAAAACATTCGTATTTGTTGACAGCCGCGTCAAAAACGAATATGATTAAAACGGTCCGAACCCACATCAATCCAAAGGAGGAGCCCATCGTGGACGCAGACCCGTATAGTTGCCAGATGACAACTTACAACTTCATAGGCTCCGGACGGATGATGTGCCCGAACCAGCCGGTTCGTTGATGTGCGCTTTCACCTGCCCGGATGCTGCGCCGTGCAAACGGCCACAGAAAGGCAGGTTTTTTCATGAAGCGCATTTATCTGACTGTGGACGACCATCTGACCGAGATCAACACGCTGGAGAAGGGCTGCTGGGTGCACCTGCAGAATCCCACCCGCGAGGAGATCGACGGCTTGAATGCCCGATTTGCCCTTGACCCCACCTACCTGCAGGCAGCGCTGGACGAAGAAGAAAGCGCCCGTATCGAGCGCGACGGCGACCAGACGCTGATCATCGTTGACATTCCCTATGTGGAGGCCGAAGGCAACGGCTATTCCTACACCACCATTCCTATGGGCATCATCATGGTGGACGATGTTATCATCACTGTTTCCACCCGTGAATCCACCATCATTACCGATTTTACCGAGGAGCGCATCCGCGGCTTCTGGACGTTCAAGCGCACACGGTTCATCCTGCAGCTGCTGCACCGCAACGCCTCCCGCTTCCTGACCTACCTCAAGCAGATCGACAAGGCCAGTGGTCTGGTGCAGAAACGGCTGGAAGCGGACATGCGCAATCAGGAACTGCTGCAGATGATGAAGCTGGAAAAATCGCTGGTGTATTTTTCCACATCTCTCAAGGGCAACGAGATGGTGCTGGAGCGCATGATGCGCACCGATATGCTGCGCAAGTATCCCGATGACAGTGACCTGCTGGAGGACGTCATCATCGAGAACAAGCAGGCCATGGAGATGTGCGCCATTTACCGCGACATTATGTCCGGAAACATGGACGCATACGCCTCCATCATTTCCAACAACCTCAACATCGTCATGAAGATCCTGACGTCTCTGACGGTGATCATGGCCATTCCCACTTTGTTTGCATCGCTGTGGGGCATGAACGTGGGCGTCCCGTTCCAGCAGAATCCCTTCGGTTTCTGGATCGTGCTGGGGCTGGCGCTGGTGGCCAGCACAGGGGCGTTCGTCATCCTGTGGAAGAAAAAGATGTTCTGATAGACATTGCGTCTGTTATCCGCGCGCCCAAAGGCGCGCGGATCGTTTTGAAAGGAGTTTCCGCCCATGCGCACAGCTCTCATCACCGGCGGAAGCCGCGGTATCGGCGCACAGACCGTGCGCGCTTTTGCCGCTGCGGGCTACCGCACCGCTTTTTTCTATCTGCACAGCGAGACGGCTGCCCACGCGCTGGCGGAGGAAACCGGCGCATGCGCCATCCGCTGCGATGTGCGCAGCAGCGCATCCGTGGCCGAAGGGATCGCGCAGGCACAGCGCAGCCTTTCCCATATCGACGTGCTGGTGAACAATGCGGGCATCGCTCAGCAGAAGCTGTTTACCGATATCACCGATGAAGAATGGCACGCCATGCTGGATACCCACCTGACCGGCGCATTCCTGACCTGCCGCGCTGTGCTGCCCGGCATGATCAGCCGCCGCTATGGGCGCATCATCAATGTGGGCAGCATTTGGGGGCAGGTGGGCGCCAGCTGCGAGGTACACTACTCCGCCGCCAAAGCCGGGCTGATCGGCCTGACAAAGGCGCTGGCCAAAGAGGTGGGCCCCAGCGGCGTAACAGTCAACTGCGTGTGCCCCGGCGTGATCGAAACGGACATGCTCGCCTCCTTCACGGCGGAGGATCTCGCTCAGTTGCGCGATGAAACGCCCGTGGAACGGCTGGGCACGCCGCAGGACATCGCCCGCGCCCTTCTGTTCCTTGCTGATGAACAGGCCGGGTTCGTCACGGGCCAGATCATCGGCGTGAACGGCGGCTTTGGAGAATAAAACATTCACAGCGCAAAGCACCGCCGCTTTCTTTCTCTCTAACGAGGAAGGAAAGCGGCGGTGCTTTTTTATTCGTCTTTCTGCGCCCAAAGCGCGATCTCCTGATTGACGCGGCTGCGCAGATCGTAGAGGAAAGCTTCGCTGCGCGGGTAGGAGCGGAAGGTGATCTCCTGCCCCGCCAGTGCGCGGATCAGGCGTTCAACATGGGCGCGTCCCTTCAGGTTTTCCAGCAGTTCCAACGCGCGCAGGTCGTGCAGCGCTTCATCGAGCACTTCCAAGCGGATCGAGCGCCACGCGCAGCCGTCCGCGCCGGGATAGACCAGAAACGCGTCGCCGGAGGCAAAGGTCGCTCCGGCATCCGTTTCCGCAAAGGGATCGAGATGCCGCAGAGAATACTGCGAATTGTAGAAATTATAGCCCCAGTGCAGGAAGCCTTCGATGCGATACAGATACAACTGCACGCCCAGAATACGATTGCGGCGGGAGGGCATGCTCATGAAACGGTTGCCCACATCGCGCCCCTGCCCCACGCAGTAGTACACCCACAGGCCGGGCACCTGCGCTGCCAGGAACGGCTCCACATGGTCTGTGGCTACGATCGGCTTTGGCACAACACCGGCCTGATACATGGCAAAGCTGCTCAGCGCGTCGACCACATGCACGTCCTGCAAAAGCGGGAGCACGGCGCTGCGGGCGGCGGCGTAATCCTGCGCGTCCTCATCGGTAGGCTCGTCAGAAATATGGAACCAGCTGTTTTTCAGATAATCGTGACGTTTCAGGCATTCCTTGACGGCTGGGATGAGCTGCTGCAGAAAGACGATGTAGGCTGGATCAGTCGCTTGGGTTTCCCAGCCGAAACGCTTCACCAGTCCGGTTTCGGTATGCACCATCACCTTGGGAGCGTGCTTTGCGCCCCATTGGGTGAACAGGTGACAGATCTCGATGTGCGCTATGCCGTGCCGTCTGCACATGTCCAGCCAACGGTCGAGCTTTGTCAGACCGAAGGTATAGACGCCGTTCGCTTCAGTGATATCCACCAGCTGCACGGTGGTGCACTCGCCGCCGATGGCGGTATCCAGCGCCGGGGTGAGCACGGGCGTGAGGATCATGTTCACGCCGTGATCAGCTGCGCAGGCGATCTGCTGCTCGATCACCTGCCAGTGCGCTTCGCTGAATACGTCCAGTCCATAGTAATCCGCAAGGCAATCCGCGTGGAACCATTCCGTATGGATCAGCTTCTGCGCGGGCAGGGGCAGACTGCACACATGCAGGGAGAACGGCTGCGACCACAGGCATTCCCCCGATGCGCTGCGGCAGGTGAAAGCCGCTTCGTAGTCGCCCGGTTCCTCCGCGCGAAGCTGCACCCAAAGGCTGCTCCACTGGCCGCCTAAAGCGTGCACGCCGCTTTGGGCATCGTACGGCAGCAACAGATCGGGCAGCATGGCCGGGCCTTGGGTGAGATAATCGTCATCGTGGTCGGCTGGGCATGCCACGCGCACCGGCATAAGCGCTACCTGGAACAGCTGCACGCGAATGCCGCTGCGGACGTCCACGCTGAAAAAGAGACGGTCGTTTCCGCAGCGGACGTCGTCCCAGTCCAGCCGATAGGCAATCTGTACATTCAGACGATCACCCACGGGCAGGGAATGGTGTTGGCAGGGCCATGCGGGCGGCTCGGTCTGCGGAAGCACCTTTTCCAGAGATCCGGTCAGAACACAGCGAAGGCTCATGGTTTTTCCTCCTTGCTTCAAGCTTACTGAGCAAAACGGTTGAGCAGCGCCATCAGCCGCGCAAACAGCGACCGCAGCGCCTTGCGGTCGAACAGCCACGCCGAAGCGAACGCGATGATCGTGCCATAGATCACCAGCATGAATGCGTACATCACCCATGTGAAGAACCGGCGCGGCGCGTCGATCAGAAGGAGGCAGGGGGCGGCGATGACAGCCACGGTCAGGAACATGCGCAGAATGCGCAGCAGGCTGGGCTTCCAGCTCAGGCCGGTGATCTGGCTGGGCACGAAGCGCAGCTGCAGCGCAGTGCGTACCAGATTGCCCGCGCTCACGCCCGCCACGATACCGCACAGCGACCATTCCGGCCCGTAGCGCAGCCCGATCAGCCCCAGCACAGAGCCCACGACGACCGTCGTGCCGATCTGCCACACGCAGTGGGGCTTCACCTCGCCAAACTTGCCGCTGGAGGAGATCATCAGATCCAGCGGGATCTTGCAGTGCATGGTAAGCGCCTCGAAGATGATCAGCAGTCCCAGCAACGGCACATTGTAGTTGACATCCTCGATGCCATGGGTATACAGGTTGACAAACGGTACGATCAGCACAGCGGCCACACCGAACAGGATGGTGACAGCCGTGTGGTAAAAGCACTCAAAATCTGAGTAAGTCTTCTGGAAAGCCTCCTTGTTGCGGCTGACCAGCAGATTGCCGAAGATGGAATAGATGCCGGTGGTGGCCATCTTGAGCACGCCCCACAGCCCCACCGTGACCATGTGATACACGCCGTACACGCTCAGGATGCCCGCATCGCGGGTGATGACCGTGCCCAAGATCACGCCCGCGCCGTTCTGGAACACCTCGGTCAGCTCCACATACAGCGCGTTCCAGCGGTTGCTGAGCGCGGCCTTGTTGGGCTTGGCATACATGTCCACCTGCGCGTAATGCTTGCTTACATAACGGTTGAGGATGAAAGCGCGCAGCAGGATGGTGAGCGATGCGGCCAGCCGCACGACGATCACATCCTGCCCAAGGAAGGGCAGCGCCACCAGCAGCGTGGTGGACAGCAGCAGCGAGCACATGGACGCGAGCGACACCACATAGGTGTGCTGATCCGCCGTCAGCAGCACGCGGAAGCGCGACATGGTGAAAAACTCCAGCGCGCCGCTCACGCCCATCGCCATCACCAGCAGCATCACGCTCAGGTGGGACAACTGCACGCCGTTGATATCCATCACCGGCACGAAGAACGGATACGCCGCCGAAAAGACGACCGTGATGATCAGGAACAGCCAGCCCGCCGTGTTGTAAAACCCGCGCGCCGCGCTCACCACGCCGCTGATGGCGGGGTAATCGCGCTTGGCCAGCGGTTCGTACAGGGCCACATTGGCAGCGGCGGCCAGCCCGGCCTCCACCATTTTAAAATAGGTCAGGAATTCGGTCACGGAGACGATCAGACCGTTGACCTCCGAACCGTAATAGAGGATCATCAGACGGGGGGTGATGAACCCCATCACCATGGCCGTGATCTGATAGACGGCGGTGGACAGCGTGTTTTTCACAAAGCGTGCAGTGCGGCTCACGGGCATATCTCCTTGTTCTGATAGGCATATTTCAGTTGGAAGCATAGCATCGGCTTACGGCTTTTGTCAAGGCGCGGAAAGTTGTGAAAATCCTGTTGAGGTACAATACATAGGTAACAAAAAAGGAATAGAAAACAGAGAGCCAAGTGGTAAAATGAGTTTGTCACACCCCAACCACGAAGGAGGCTCTCTGCATGGACAGGATAACACAGGAAGCGTACAATCGTCAACGGATGCTGGAGTATTTAGAGCAACATAGATGTGCGGGTGTCAAACATAGGTAACACGACGAGCCAAGGAGGAGGTCAAGGGAAGGGTG
>CAZDEF010000008.1:0-49894 GCA_964504385.1 uncultured Oscillospiraceae bacterium | reverse complement strand
CCCTTGACTTCCTGCTTGGCTCTTTATGTTACCGATGTTTGACACCCGTACAAGCACAAAGCATGTATCAGCAACAAAAGCGTGCAGCTGTTACAAAGCGCCTCTTGCCTGATGCGGAGTGGATGGAGTATAATAAGCATAATGGCTTCGTAGGCTCTTTCGGGCGAACCGGCGAGGCCTGCTTACAGAAAGGAAAGATGACAGTCATGCGCAAAAACCTGCTGACGGCCGTAAGCCTTCTTGCGGTACTGATGGTCTGCTCCCTCATGTTCACCATTCCCTCCGCAGCGATCACCGAAGAGGCGCAAACCCGCTATTTTGATGCGTTGTGGGAAGAAGAGGAAAGCTGGGACGAGGATGCATCCCTCCCCAAGGTGATGGGTGTGCGTGCAGCTGGCGCTGTGTTCAGCGATATTCTGCCTGCGGCCAATGTAAACGGTCTGGAAAACGATCTGTTTGCGCCCGGCAGCACGCCGATCGCGGAGAATTATACGGAAAACGGCTACCGCGATGAGACCATCATTGTGGAGATGGAAAAGCAGCGCATGTATGACAGCGATGTATACATCGCCTATGTGAAAATTGCCACACCCTCTCAGATCCGCACGGCGGTAGCGGGGAAAAAGCTGGGCGCTTCCAGCACCAATCATCCCTCCAAGATCGCCTCCAACTACAACGGCATTGTGGCTGTCAACGGCGACTACTATACCAAGACCAAGGCGGGCTACATCGTGCGTATGGGTCAGAGCTATCGCGAGAAGACCAGCAAGAATATGGATCTGCTGCTCATTGATGAGCTGGGTGATTTTCATATCCTGCCCCACGGCCATGACGAGCAGAAGGAGGCGCTGGCTGTTTTCCAGTCGGAGCACGAGATCGTGAACGGTTTCTTCTTCGGCCCGGCACTGGTGATCGACGGCGAGAAGCAGGAGATCCCGGAAAACTATCAGTTTGATCCCCATCAGAAGAACCCGCGCGCCGGGATCGCTCAGCTGGGAACACTGACCTATGCGGTGGTGGTGGTCAATGGGCGCACGGATGCTTCCGAGGGCGTGACCATGGCCGAGTTTGCTTCCATCATGGAAGAACTGGGCGCGAAGCAGGCCTACAATCTGGACGGCGGCAACAGCGCCACGCTGGTGTTCAACGGCGAAGTGTACAACGACAAGCCGCAGGCGGAACGCTCGGTTACCGACATCATTTATTTTGCCAGCGCCATTGGCGAATAAGGAGCTGTACGAATGGATACCACCTTTACCATTGCCGGCCTTACTGCGCATGCATACGGCTTCTGCGCTGCCATTGCAGCGGCAGTGCTGATGGCTGGCATGAAGCTGGCGGGCAGAAAGCTGCCCGTGGGCACAGCAAGCGTGTTTGGCGTGCTGGGCATCGTGCTGGGCGTTGCGGGCGCAAGGATTCTGTACTGCCTGTGCAATCTGACCACCTTTACCGAGACGTTTGAAGATCCATGGCTGATGCTCTGCTTTTTTGACGGAGGGCTCTCGCTGCCGGGAATGCTGGCCGGCCTAGCGGCAGCGGCTGCCATTACGTCCCGGCTGATGAAGGCGAAAACAGCCGATGTGCTGGATGCTGCCTGCGTCCCTGCCGGGCTGGCGCTGGCCGTGCTGCGCTTCGGCGAGCAGTTTACCGATCTGGGCGTGGGCAAGGTCGTGGAGGAAGGCTTTTTCACCGCCAGACTGCCGTGGCTGTTCAGCTACAGCCGCATGGGCATAGCTGTGGAATACCGCATGAACGTGTGGGGGTACGAGGCTTTTGCAGGCGTGGTGATCTTTGCACTCACGTTGCTGTGCTATCGCAGGCTGCAAAGGCGCCGCGGCGATACGTCAGTGTTCTTTGCTGCGCTGTTTGGCGCAAGCCAGATCCTGCTGGAAAGCATGCGCGATGACGGCCATATGCTGCTCATCTTCCTGCGTGTGGGTCAGCTGGGGGCGGCGGTGCTGGTGATGCTGGCACTGGGCTTTGCTCTGAAGGGCTGCCGCAGCAGGACCAAGGTGCTTTCATGGCTGGTGATGCTCCTGTGCGCGCTGATGATCGTGCTGCTGGAGTTCTCGCTGGATGGCCGTCTCACGGTGGGCACTCCCTCCCTGCTGCGGGATTACAGCATCATGGCCGTTGTATGTGCCGTGATGCTCCTGACACCGATCCGGCTGCTTTGGCGCAAGAAGCAATGAGATACATGATGACGGTGAACAGTCCCATTGGGCTGCTGACACTTGTGGAAGAAGCGGGCGCGCTGTGCGAGCTGCACTTCGGGCCGTATGATACAGAGGCGTTGGAATGTGCAACGCCTCTGCTGCTGCAGGCGGCGCAGGAGCTGGAAGCGTATTTTCGGGGTGAACGTCGGCAGTTTTCCGTGCCCTTTGCACCGTCGGGAACGGTTTTTCAGCGGCAGTGCTGGCAGGCGCTTTTGCGAATTCCCTATGGGGAGACCCGTACCTATGGCCAACAGGCGGCAGCCATCGGTCGGCCCGCAGCTGTACGGGCCGTTGGCATGGGCAATCACCGCAACCCCTTACCTATCTTCCTTCCCTGCCACCGTGTGGTGGGGAAGAATGGCACGCTCACTGGCTATGCCGGCGGGCTGGATAAAAAAGAGTATTTGTTGACACTGGAAAGGATGAACCGCCATGATTCAGCGCAAAACCAAGATTGTATGCACGCTGGGCCCCTCGACAGCGAATGACGATGTGCTTCGCGAGCTGATGCGTTCCGGCATGGATGTAGCCCGCCTCAATTTTTCCCATGGGGATCACGAGACGCACCTGAATAATATCAATCGCATTCGCCGCTTGTCGGAGGAACTGAACAAGCCCATCGCCATCATGCTGGATACCCGCGGCCCGGAGATCCGGCTGGAACTGTTTGAAAACCACAAGGTAGAACTGAAGAAGGGGCAGACGTTCACGTTGTGCACCCAGAGCATTCTGGGCAACGAGGAGCGTGCCTCCATCACCTATAAGGAGCTGCCCCGCGATATCCATGAGGGCACGACCATCCTGATCGACGATGGACTGGTGAGCATGACCGTTCGCAGCCTGAGCGCGGAGGAGATCGTGTGCGTGGTCAACAACGATGGCACGGTATCCGACCGAAAGGGCATCAATGTGCCGGATGCTGACCTGAGCATGCCCTACCTCAGCCAGAAAGACCGCGAGGACATCGCCTTCGGTGTGCGAAACGGCGTGGATTTTGTGGCGGCTTCGTTTGCACGCACGGCGGAAGATATGCTGGAGGTGCGCCGCCTGTTCAGCCAGGAAGGACGAGCCAATGTCAATATCATTGCCAAGATCGAAAACATGCAGGGCGTGCAGAACATCGACGAGATCCTGCGTGTGTCCGATGGCATTATGGTGGCGCGTGGTGATCTGGGCGTGGAGATCCCGTTGGAGCAGGTGCCAGTGATCCAGAAGATGCTCATCCACAAGGCGTATTCCTCCGGCAAGCCGGTCATTACCGCCACGCAGATGCTGGACAGCATGATGAAGAACCCCCGTCCCACCCGAGCCGAAGCCACCGACGTGGCCAATGCGATCTATGACGGCACCAGCGCCATCATGCTTTCCGGCGAAACCGCCGCGGGCCTGTATCCGGTGGAAGCAGTGCGCACCATGGCCAGCATCGCGCTGTGCGCCGAGAACGATATCAACTATGGCAAGCGCTTCAAGGAACGCGAACCCGATCCCACGCCTGACGTGACCAATGCCATTTCCCATGCCACCTGTACATCGGCGCACGATCTGGGCGCGGCGGCCATCATTACCGTGACCAAGGGCGGACGCACCGCCAAGATGATCTCCAAGTACCGTCCGGAATGCCCAATCATTTGCTGCACAACGGATGAGACGGTGCGCCGTCAGCTCAGCCTGAGCTGGGGCGTAACGCCGCTGATGATCGAGGAAGCGGCCAACACCGATGAACTGTTCGAGCTGGCTGTGCAGGCGGGCGAAAAGGCCGGACTGATTCACGATGGCGAGCTGGTGGTCATGACGGCTGGCGTGCCATTGGGCGTGAGCGGAACGACGAACCTGATGAAGGTGCACGTAGTGGGCCACATTCTGGTGACCGGTCAGGGCATTACCCATCAGAGCTGCTGCGGTAGCTTGTGTGTGTGCACGGATGCGGCAACAGCCCTGCGTACCTTCAAGGATGGCGATATCCTGGTCATTGCCCAGACCAGCAACGAACTGCTGCCCATTGTGCGCAAGGCAAGCGGGCTGATCCTGGAGGATGGCAATCCCAACGGCCATGGCGCGATTGCCGGCATGAGCCTCAATCTGCCGGTCGTGATCGGCGCGGAGAATGCCACGCGCATTCTGAAAAGCGGCGCTGTGGTCACGCTGGACGCGGATCGCGGCGTTGTGAGCTGCAATTCCAGCACTTCCATCCGCTGAGAAGTTGAAAGGAAGCAAAGAAGATGAATTTGCTGATCAGCGCGTGCATGATGGGCATCCGCTGCCGCTACGACGGCGGCAGGAAGCCGCTCGAATGTTTGGATGAACTGATGCAGCGGCATGTGCTCATCCCCGTCTGTCCCGAGGTGCTGGGAGGACTGCCCACGCCCCGCGTACCGGCTGAGCGCATTGGAGAACGTGTGATGACCCGCGATGGCCGCGACGTGACCGCTCACTATGAGCAGGGCGCACAGGAGGCGCTGCGGCTGGCAAAGATGGCTGGCTGCACACACGCCCTGCTCAAGGAACGCAGCCCTTCCTGCGGGTGCGGCGTCATTTACGATGGCACGTTTACCGGCGGACTGTGCAAGGGCGATGGTGTGTGCGGCGCGCTGCTGAAGGAACACGGCATTGCAGTGCTGGGGGAAAGCAGCGTGCAGGCATTGCTGGAGGATGAACCATGATCCGCAGAGCTGAAGCGGCTGATCTGGACAGACTGACGGAACTGACGCTTGCGCTTTGGCCGACGGAAAAGGTCGAAGAACGCTGGCACGATATGGCTGAGCTGCTGGCTTGTTCCGAAGCGGCGGTGTTTCTGCTGCTGGATGGTGAAACGGCTGTGGGTTTTGCTCAGTGCCAGCTGCGCCATGACTATGTAGAGGGAACACAGACCAGCCCGGTGGGCTATCTGGAAGGCATTTATGTGAAGGAAGACCATCGCGGTAAGGGCGGAGCGACCGAACTGCTGGGAGGCTGCGAACGCTGGGCAGCCTCGTGGGGATGCACGGAGTTTGCCAGCGACTGCGAGCTGCACAACACGGATAGCTTGTCCTTTCACTTGAAGACCGGCTTTGCCGAGGCCAACCGTATCATCTGCTTTGTCAAAAAACTTTGATGAATCGAAAAGAGCTGAAATCGTTGTAAGTTAACGGTTTCAGCTCTTTTTTGATATGCCTATCATGCCGCAAAAAGTGGAAAAAGTCAAGTCTGGTATGATCCTGCGGCTGGGTATATACTGCCTGACCGGAGGTGGAAACGATGGAATTATCAGGACTTCAGCCATGTATGGCAATGGAAGCGAAAGAATTGGAACAGTGCGCCGTTCTGCTGGAAAGACATGGACGCAGCCTTTCAACGCAGGATCTGGACGGACTGCGGGATGCATATCAGCAAGGACTGACACTTAGCGGCCGGATAGCGGTGGAGGGCTGTGTTCTGCCGCTGCTGCTGTATGCCTTTTGCGATTCACCCTTTTTGAATGACGCTTGCTTTGCAGATACGCTCTGCGCACTGCTGGAACTGTTCTGCATGTTAAAGGCGGAAACGCAGGACGCCCTGTCGGATGAAGAACTGATGACGGCTATGGCGGAGGTTTTCAATGGACCGGCGCAGGGCTCGCTGGAATGGCTAGAGGGAATGAGCGGCGCAGAGTGGGTGCGCTGGGTGATGAAGCGATGAAGGAACTGTACCGCGAAGAAAGGCTGACGCAGGAGGCCTTGTGGCAGCTGTTCCGCAAAACGGCCCGCAGCTATACGCAGGGCGACAGCGCAACGCTTTCACAGGAAATAGCTGAAGAACTGTTGCGTTCGCTGCAGTTTACACTGGATACCTTCGGCGCGCCTGCAGCTTCGCCGGAAGCCATGCTGGAACAGGCACAGCAGGCACTGGAACAGAAAACGAGCGCGGCGCAGGTATGCTGGCAGCAGCTGTGCAAGCAAATGCCCGCGTTGCCAAGCGAAGCGCTGCACACAAGTTTGGATGCGCTGGGTACCTTCTTTCGTCTGTATGATATGCGGCACTTCGCACACGAGATCCCCTGCATGATCGATTATCCAACGGCCGTTCCTGTGCAGGACAGCCTGAAGGGGATCTGCTGGGTAGAGCGGTATCTTTGGGCGCTGCAAGTGGAGAATCGCCTGCTGTGCGCTTTTCCGGTCGGACAGATGATCCGCCTGATGGATACCCACTGTGCGCTTTGGCGTGAAACGCCGGTCAACGTGTTCCTGCCGGTGCTGGCGAACGCGGCGGCGAACCAAGCCCTGTATGGCGCGCTGCGGCTGCCCCTTTCTCCTGCGGATGCAAGCAGATCGTCATTGATCTCTTCCCAACGTATGTGCGGGGCGGTGGAAGAACTGGGAAGGAAGCTGGGATGGACGGAGGATGAAAACGCTTATGCGCTCTGTGCGATGCGGGAGCTGCTGCCTCGGCTGCGGGCCGGGGATGCACGGGGCGTGGTGACCTGTATGTGAAAAGCTGCCGCGCCTTTTGACGCGGCAGCCGGATGCGGGATCCTTAGATCGCCTTGAAGAAATAGCGGCTCACATAACCGGTGGTACCGTCGATCTCGACCTTGCACCACACATCGCCCATTTCCAGCACCTTGATTTGGGTGCCGACGGCGTAGGCCTTGATGACCGGGGTGCTCAGGCCGGGAGCCGTGCGGAAATTCACGATGGCGTTGCCGTTGGGGTTGATGAGCTTCGCCGTGAACGGCGTGGCGATCTGCGCGGAGGAGGACAGGCGGATGAATTTCTTCATCATGTAGCCGGTCTGGCCATTCACGTTCACCTTGTAGAAGCTGCCGCTTTCACCCAGCAGCTTCACGCTGACGCCGTTGCGGTAGTAGCCCAGCACGCGGCTGTCGGTGGAAGCGTGCTCGCGTAGAAGCAGCACCTGATTGGCGCCGGGGTTGCTTACCGTGCCGAACTTGGGGTAGCCGCTTGTGGAGCTGCTGCCGGCAGAGCCGGTGAGGTACTGGCTGGCCATGTAGCCGGTGTTGCCGCCCACACGCACCTTGTGCCAGTTTGTGCCGCGCACCAGCACATCCACGGCGGTGCCGGGCTGATAGCTGGTGATGATGCTGCCGGTGAGACCGGGTTCAGTGCGCAGGTTCAGGCCGCGGCCAGTGTTGGTGCGCACATACAGCGTGCTGCCGGTGGAACCGTCGGTCAGGTACTTGCTCACCACATAACCGCTCTTGCCGTTCACGGTCACATGGCTCCAGCCGTTTTCTTCACCGTGCACGGTCATCCATGTGCCGCTGGGGTACTGGCCCAGCACCTTGGCATTGAGGGAAGGTTCCTGCCGCAGGTTCAGGCTGCCGCCCCGGACCACCATGTAGCTCTCGGCCAGCGATACCAGCGGCAGCGCCAGTACCAGCACGAACATGAGCGCCCGGAGGCATCTTTTGTACAGATGGGTCTTTTGCATAAGGGGATACCTCCTTTACTATTTCGGGCCGGGGACATCCCGCACCCTTCATGCATCAGACGAAAAGAATCGCGGGTTCCATGCTGATCGTGCTTCACTATAGCATCCAAATAAAGGGAAAGAAGGACGGAGCCCCCTGAAAAATAGAAGCATTTTCCACTCAAAGAGCGGGAAAAAGAAGAAAAATGGGGAAAATGCGCATGAGACGCTGGAGAAAAATACCACTCTCCGAACAAAAAGCGGATGCACAGCCATGCATTGCTTGCGCTAATGCCGCTGCGTTCGGACATCCTATTTCCTGCCGATGAAAGGAAGTGGGCGCATGCACATCACCCTCAGCCGCATGGCGGGCATGCCTGCTGTGTTTCAAAACGAGCAGGTGGGCTATGTGGAAAGCGCGTTGCTGGATGCACGGGACGAAAAGCTGGACGGACTGGTGATCCGCAGGGGCATCGGTGCAGCCAAATGGGCGGGAAGCGAAGCCATCGCGCAGCTGGGCAGCCGATGCGTCATTCTGCACAGTCGGCCGGTACACATGCCGCCCCGCACGCAGCAGCCGCCGGGGCGAGTGTTTCTCACCACGGGCGTGTGCGCGGGCGATGTGACCGATGCGTTCCTCAGCAGCCGTTCGCTTTGCGTTTCAGCGCTGGAGGTATGCCAGGGGCCGCTGTACCGGCTGGTGGGGCAGCGCGCATACGCGGCGCGGTTCCGTCTGCAGGAAGGCGGTACGGTGGTGGCGCAGGAGCTTCTTTCATGGGCGCAGCTTGTGAAGCATCTTGGAGAGGAGGATGACGGATGAGCATGCTCAAGGCAGCGGCGGTGGGAGCGCTGGGCTTTGCCGTTGGCGCGGGCGCGATGATGGCTCCGGGTAGCCAGAAGTGGAAGCGCCAAGCGCAGCGGCAGGTGGAGAAACTATCCCGAATGGTCAAAAGCTGGTAAGAAACAGCAGTGCGGGAGGAATGGCAGCCTCCCGCATTATTTTTGAAAGAAGGGAAGAACGCTATGCAAAGCAGCGGTGTTTTCATCCGTAAGTGGCAATGGCGGATCGCGGGCGGAATGCTGGCCGCTGCCGCACTGATCTGGGCGCGCGAATGGGTCGCGCTGGCGGCAACGCAGCTGTTCTTGGGAATGGTGGCGGCCTATGCTGTGCTGCCGGTGATGAAGTGGCTGGAAAAACGCTGCGCTCCCGGTGTGGCGGCCAGCTTGGCCTTGCTATTGCCGGGGCTTGCCGCCGGCGCAGGCTTGACGCTGCTGCTGCCGCCGTTGGTGGCGCAGGGGAGGGCATGGTTTGCCATGCTGCCCTCGCTGCTTGGCACGATGGGACAGTGGGTGCAGCGTGCGCAGAGCTGGCTGGGGCGGAGCGGATTACCGGTGGATGCCGAACTGCAGGAAATGGTGCTGGAACGCGCGCAGCAGGCGATCAGCGCAGCAGCTCCCACGCTGATGGAGCGGCTTGGCAAGCTGGCGGGCAGCATGGGGCGATGGATGCTTGCACCGGTATTTGCCTTCTATTTTTTGCGCGATCGGCGCAGCATTAGTCACTGGCTGCTTTCACTGGTGCCGGTGAACAGACGATCCCTCACGGTGCGCACGCTGCGGGAGATGCGCAGGGAGGTAGCGGGTTATCTGCGTGGACAGCTGCTGATCTCCGCCGCTGTAGGCGCACTGTCGGCGGTGGGATTGCTGCTGTGCGGAGTGCCGTCGTGGCTGTTTCTGGGACTACTGATCGGTGTGTTGGAGTGGATCCCTTATGCAGGGCCGGTGATCGGCGGTGTGCTTGCAGCACTGTTTGCACTGCCCATGGGCTGGGGCCGGGCTCTGTGGGCCGCAGGCGTGGTGGCGGCGGTGCAGCAGATGGACGGCACATTCCTTTCGCCCAAGCTGCTCAGCGATGCTACGCGCCTGCATCCCCTCATCGTGATCCTGTGCATCACGGTAGGCGGCGCGGCAGCGGGCATGGCTGGGATTTTATTGAGCGTTCCCTTGCTGCTGTGCCTTCGCGCGGTGCTGCGCACAGCGCTGCAAAGCCCTTTGATTCAGGAACCGGATGAAATGTAACACTTGTGAAAAATCCTTTTCAAAGATGCGAAACTGGTGTATAATGGCTCTGTATCACCTCAAGGGAGGAGAAAGACGCCATGATGGATTTGAACGGAACGACGAAGTTCACGCCTGTAGTTGAAACGGCAAGCGATGCAGGCACCATCCTCGCGCATGTGTACCGCGCGCTTCAGGCCAAGGGCTATGATCCTGTCACCCAGTTGGTGGGATACCTGATTTCTGGCGATCCTACCTATATCACCAGCTACGGTCAGGCACGCAGCATGATCTGCCGGCTGGAGCGCGACGAGATCATGGAAGAACTGGTGCGCGTTTATCTGCAGGGATTGGACGGCTGATATGAACGAACGTGTGATCGCGCTGGATGTGGGGGATGTGCGCATCGGCATTGCCGTGAGCGATCTCACCGGCACCATCGCCCAGCCGCTGGAGGTGTACCGCCGCGTCGGGTGGGGGCCGGACAGCCGCTATGTAAAGACGCTGTGTGAACAGTATGGCACCAACCGTGTGCTGCTGGGGCTGCCGCTGAACATGGACGGCACGCTTGGCCCGCAGGCCCAGAAAGCGCAGGCATTCGGGCAGGTGCTGGAAAAACTGGAACTGGACGTCTTTTATCAGGACGAGCGAATGACGACCGTGACTGCCGAACGGGTGCTCATTGGCGGAAATGTGCGCCGGGAGGACCGCAGACTGTATGTGGACAAGCTGGCTGCAGCGGTGATACTGGAACAATGGCTGGCCTCGCAAAGTCAGCAGAAAGAGGAGAACAACAATGGAAGAGAATAACAATCTGGTTCAGCTTCAGGATGAAAACGGAAACGATGTCAACTTTGAGCATCTCATGACGGTGGAGCACGAAGGCAGCTACTATGTTGTGCTGGAAGCTACCGAGGACACCGACGACTGCAAGGAAGGCGAAGCCATCATCCTCAAGATCATTCAGGATGAGGACAGCGGCGAAGATGTGTACGCCACCATTGAAGACGAAGCGGAGTTCAACGCCGTATTCGACAAGTGCATGGCCATCATGGAAGAAGAGGATGAAGCCGCAGCACTGGAGCTGGATATCCTGGACGGCGACGAAGAGGAAGAGGAGTAACGCATGCCACGTTTGCTCGGGCCGCACATCATGCTGCGCGAATATCAGGCGGAGGATATAGGCGAAATCCGCAAGTGGGTGAATGACGCGGCAACGACGCGCTACCTGTCCACCCGCTTCTGGCCGCCGCAAACCATGGTGGACAGTCAGGAGTTTTTGAGCCATATGCTGCAAAGCAGCCATAATGCCTACAATTTTGTGATCGCCGAAAAGGAAACGGCACGCTATCTGGGACAGCTGGACATGTTCCGGGTGGACTGGCGGCTGCGGCAGGGCGAGATCGGCATGGTGATTGCCGATGCGCAGGATCGCGGCAGGGGCGTGGGCACGGAAGCGCTGGGCCTGATGGAGCAGTTCGCCTTCCGCACCCTCGGGCTGGAGCGGCTAGAGCTGGAAGTTCACATGCACAATCAGGCCGCGCTGCGCTGCTATGAAAAGGCGGGCTTTAAGCTGGAAGGCGTCAAGCGCCATGCGTTCTTTTCAGACGGAGCCTTCTGCGATTTGGGCATGATGAGCGTGCTGCGCGAGGAATTTGAGCGGCGCACCGCTTCTATGGAAAACGCATAGCATGGAACCATCCCGGCATCGGGGTGGTTTTTCTATGTCGGATCGTGTCCGGTGTTGACTTTATGTCGGGCTTTGGATAGAATATTATCCTGCGAGGACTTTGAGCCTCCCGAACCTTGGAGGGAATGAAAATGGGCAAGATCGTTGCCAAGTTTGGTGGCAGCTCCCTTTCGGATGCGCAGCAGTTCCGCAAGGTCAAGTGCATTCTGGAGATGGATCCCCGCCGTGTCTATGTGGTGCCCAGCGCGCCCGGACGGCGTTTTGAATCGGATGACAAAGTGACCGATCTGCTGTATCAGACCTACCGCGCCCGTCAGAGCGGCGGCGATTTCCGTGTGCCCTTTGCCAAGGTGCGCGACCGTTTCTGCGAGATCCGCACGGAACTGGAGCTGTCCATTGATATCAACGAGTATCTGGATGAGATCGAGCGCGATATCGAAGCGGGGGCGAGCGAGGATTATTGCGCCAGCCGCGGCGAGTATCTGAATGGTCTGCTGCTGGCGGATTATTTGGATTATACTTTTTTGGATCCCAAGGACTTCATTTATTTTAACCAGAACGGCACTTTCAATAGCGAGCGCACCAACGATACGCTCACAGCGCTGCTCAAGTATACCAAAAAGGCGGTCATTCCCGGCTTTTATGGCAATCTGGACGAAGAGATCCGCACCTTCTCACGCGGCGGAAGCGATATTTCCGGCGCAATCGTGGCGCGTGCCGCCAAGGCGGAGCTGTATGAAAACTGGACGGATGTGAGCGGCTTCCTGATGGCCGATCCGCGCGTCGTGCCCGGCGCCAAGACCATCCGCAACGTCACCTACCGTGAACTGCGCGAGCTGTCCTACATGGGCGCGTCCGTGCTGCACGAGGACAGCGTCTTCCCGGTGCATCGCGCGGGTATCCCCACCAACATTCGCAATACCAATAATCCGGATGAGCAGGGAACGCTGATCTCGCACACACTGCCGGAAGAAGAAAGCCCGGATGTCATCACCGGCGTGGCCGGAAAACTGGGCTTCAGCGTTATTTCGGTGGAAAAGGCCATGATGAACGTGGAGCGCGGCTTCGGTCGCCGCGTGCTGCAGGCCATTGAGGAAAACGGCCTCTCCTTCGAGCATATGCCCACCGGCATTGATACCATGTGCGTGGTCGTCAACAGTCAGGATCTGGAGCCTGTGAAGGAAAATGTGGTGAACCGCATAGTGGAATTGACCCAGCCGGATTCACTGACCATTCACGATAACATGGGCATCATTGCAACGGTTGGCCGCGGCATGGTGCACAATCCCGGTACAGCCGCCCGCCTGTTCACCGCTCTCAGCCGCGCGAACGTCAACGTCCGCATGATCGATCAGGGCAGTAGTGAGCAGAGCATTCTGGTGGGCGTGGATCACAGCGATTTCCAAAATGCGATCCGTGCGATTTATCAGGAGTTTGTGAAGGCGTAACAGGGAACCTGCAAAAGGAGCCATTATCTTGAAACAGATGAGCAAAGGAACCGGGCAGACCATCTGGCGGAGCCGCGCACATGCTGCGTGGTTCCGCCTGTGTGCGGTCTGCCTTTCTGCATACATCGCGTATATTACCTATCTGTCGCACAGCCGCATGTTCTTGGGTCGCATGGCTACCGGTATGTCGCTGATGGCCTTTGTGGCGGTCAGCGCAGGGGTCTATGGTATTCTGGACTACCTCATCAACGGCCTGCACAAGCTGCAGCCAAAAGGACACGCGCCGCGCGCGCATATGGATGGCCGCGTGCTTGCGCTGGCTTTTTTCATCGCCATGGGGGTGTTTGGCAGCGCGTTTTTGTCGTGCTATCCGGGGGCGGTCAATTACGATATTTCCAATCAGTGGCGGCAGCTGGAGTACGGTGAATTCAATAACTGGCATCCGGTGTTTCATACGCTGCTGATCGGCCTGCTGCGCTGCGTGTACGATAGCTATCCCTTTGCACTGCTGGTGCAGATCACGACCTTTGCTGCGCTGATGGCGTGGCTTACGGGCGTGCTCTATAAGCACTGCGTGCCGGCATGGCTGGCGCTGCTGGTGCACACCATTGCAGCGGCTTCGCTGCCGGTGCGCAACACGCTGATGTATCTGGGAAAGGACAGCGCCATGACCATCGGCGTGCTGGCAGTGACCATTCAGCTGGTGGAGATCCTCTATACCCGGGGAGAATGGCTGAAAAAACGCTGGCATGCAGCGCTGCTGGGCGTGCTGCTGGGCGCTATCACGCTGCTGCGCATCAACGCCCTTCTGTGGACGGTTCCGCTGCTGCTTGGTGTATTCTTTGCCTACCGTCCCATCCGCCTGAATGCGGCGCTGGCAGCCTGCGTGATGGCGGCGCTGATGGCGATCATTCAGGGGCCGGTGTACGGTGCGCTGGATGTGGTGTACCCGGACAACACCAAGGAGGAAACCGTGGGATTGCCCATGACGATCCTGTGCGACGTACGCAAGACCGAGCCCAACAAGCTGGAGTCGGAAGCTAAGGATTTTCTGGCGCAGCTGGTGCCGGACCGCGCATGGCGGCAGACTTACCAATTGCATAATTACAATAGCATCAAGTTTACCTTTCCACGCGAATACATCCGCAATACACCGCTTTCCGATATCCTCCGCATGAGCGCCCGCGCTGCTTACGAAGCGCCGCGGACGGCGTTCAAATCTTTCAATGGCTTGACGGATCTGGTGTGGGACGTGACCGGGCAGGAAGAAGGGTATCAGTCTGTGCGCAATTCCGGGGATATCGAAGAGATCCAGTATGTGAACAGCAGCCTGAATCAGCTGGGAGACCGGCTGCTGCGGATGATCGACGCAGTGATGACCCTGCCGCCGCTGCGCTATCTCACACGCAACATCGGCGTGCAGTTCCTTCTGCTGCTGTTGGTCACGCTTTGGGCGCTGCGCAGGCATGGCTGCGGCGTGCTGATGATGGCGCTGCCCACACTGTGCTACAATCTGGGCACGATGCTGCTGCTTTGCGGCAATGACGCGCGTTTCTTCCAGTTTTCCATGACGGTTTCGATGCCAATGATGCTGGCAATGCTGTTTTTGCCGAAGGAGGAGAATGAAAAATGCCTGTAACGTGGCAGATGCTTTGGACGGTATGCCCGTTGGCGGCGTTGGCGGGCTTTGTGGATTCCGTTGCAGGAGGCGGCGGGTTGATCTCACTTCCGGCCTATTATCTGGCGGGACTGCCTGCCAGCGTGGCGGCCGGTACCAACAAGCTCTCAGCCTGCATGGGCACGGCGTTGGCCACCTACCGCTATGGCAAAAGCGGAAAGATCGACTGGCATGTCGGCGGCTGGTCAGCTTTGGGAGCCGTGTTTGCCAGCCTGCTGGGTGTGCTGGTGATGAAGCAGCTGTCGGACGAAGCCATCCGGGTACTGGTGATGTGCTGCTTGCCTGTGGCGGCTGTTTTTACCGTGCGCGGGCATAACGATGCGCGGGAGCGCAAACCATTTTCTCAGACCACAACGCTGTGGGTCTCCCTCCTCATCGGCTGCGCCATCGGCTTTTATGATGGGCTGGTGGGACCGGGAACGGGTACATTCTTGATCTTGCTGTTCGTGCACATCTTTGGCATGGATGATGTGACCGCCAGCGGCACCGCAAAAGTACCCAACTTGTGCAGCAACATCGCAGCGCTTACCAGCCTGTTTCTGGCGGGGGATGTGCTGTGGAAGTTGGGGCTTCCTGCCGGACTGTGTTCCATGGCGGGCGCTGCGCTGGGCAGCAAGCTGACTGTGCAGCGCGGCAGCAAATTGATCCGCGGAATGATGTTAACTGTTTTAGGATTACTTCTTGTCAAAATGATTACGGATGTGTTACAATAATACGGCCAGTGGTAAAACTTCGCAATCCGACCGCTGACGCTATGCCATCGGAGGTGCTTTCCTGAATGAAGCAGGCAGAAACGACACAGGAGATTCGGCTGCAGATCCCGGCTGACCAAATGTATACGCCGGTCGTGACGCTGGCATTGAGCGGCTTGGGAATGGTGCTGGGGTTGGATGTGGACGTGCTGGGCGATCTGCGCACGGTGGCGGCGGAATGCATGGATTGCCTGATGCATCAGGCGGGACGGCCCAGAGCGATCGATATGCGCGTGTGGAAGCAGTCCGGTGCGCTGTGCATGCAGTTTGAAGCGCAGGAACGCGAGCGCATCCAGCCGCAGGATGACCTTGCGCTGGAGATCACGCGCGGCGTGCTGGAAACCCTCATGCCTGAAGTGCGGCTTTGCGCAGACGAGGACGGTGTGCATGACATCGTATGCTCAATGCCGATGCGAGGGTGAGCCATGAACGATGAAAAAATGATTCCCCTGCTGGAGCGCTATGCGCAGACGCGCGACCCAGCGGTGCGGGATGCACTGGTGGAGGGCTATCTGCCGTTGGCCAGAGCCGTGGCGCGCAAGTTTGCCGGACGCGGTGCGGAAATGGAGGATCTGGAACAGGTGGCTTCCATCGCGCTGCTCAAGGCACTGGAGCGCTTCGAACCGGAACGCGGCTTCCGCTTCGTGACCTATGCTGTGCCCACCATTACGGGCGATTTGCGCAACCATCTGCGCGATCGCGCCGGACTGATGCGCATGCCTCGCGATATGCGCCAGCGGCTGTATCAGATGACCAAGGAACAGGAAGCCTTTGAACAGGAGTATCTGCGCGCGCCGACAGCGCCGGAGCTGGCAGCCAGAATGGGCATTTCGTCGGAAGAACTGCTCACACTGCTGAATATGCGCACGCAGAGCGAATACGTATCGCTGGACACTCCAGTGGGCGAGGAAGGCGACAGCTCGTTGCAGGACTTCATCAGCGGCGGAGAAAACGGCTACGAGCGTTTGGAGCGCAGCGAATGGATGAAGTGGATCCTAAGCAAAGTGAACGAGACGGAGCGCGAACTGCTGCTGCTGCGCTACCGTGATGGACTGGGCCAGCGCGAAACCGCTAAGCGGCTTGGCGTATCCCAGATGCAGGTATCCCGGCTGGAGCGGCGCGTGCTCACCAGACTGCGCGCTATGGAAACAGCCAATTGATTTTGAATGTGACAGGCAGAAGGAAGTGAATGCGCGTGCAGCCGGATCCCAATCAACAGCAGGGCATGCCCCAGCAGCCTTACGGAAATGACCCTACGCAGTGGCAGCCTACCGGCATGCCGCCGCAAAACCAGATGCCAAACGGCTGGCCGCAGCAGGGCATGCAGTGGCAGCAGCCGCAATGGACACAGCAGAACTATATGCCCGGGCAAATGCCGCCGTATCAGCAGCAAATGTACACGCCGGAGCAGCTGCAGCAGATGCAGTACGAGGCCTACATGCAGCAGACGCCACAGATGCCCACCATGCAGCAGCCCATGCCGGAACAACCCAAGACCAAGAAGCGCAGACCCAAACGCAGCCAAAACGGCGGCGGAGGCCAGTGGTGGAAAACGGCGTTGGCGCTGGCGGTCATCGCGGGCGTGGCGTGGTTCTTCCTGAAGGATATGGTGGGTACGCCGCAGATCAGCGTGGCTGTGATCGAAAGCGCGATGCTGGGCGAAACGCATACGGGCGACGCGCTGATCGTGCGCAACGAGACCGCCTATGATGAAGAAGGCGTGCAAAGCATCGAGTATGTGGCGCAGGAAGGCAGCGTGGTATACCGTGGCGAGGTCATCTGTTATGTGTACTCCACTGGTTACAGCAGCAAGGAAATGACCACGCTGCAGGACTATCGCGACCAGATCAAGGACTATCAGCAGACCTTGCTGAAGAGCGAAACGGCTTACGATCAGAAGATGACCCGGCTGGAAAGCGAAGTGCTGCAGCGGGGACTGGAGGTGCGCAGCCTTGTGCAGGGCGCGCGCGGCAATCTGATCAATCAGGAAAAGATCTTGGATTCTGCGATCACGCAGCGCCAGAGCTACTTCCGCAGCAAGTATTCCAGCGATATGCGCCTCAACCGCCTCTATGATGATGAAAACACCCAGCAGCAGCGCATCGACAGCTGGATCAGCCAAGAAGTGGCCACGCAGGAGAGCATCGTCAGCTTTTACACGGATGGCTTTGAGTACGCGCTGACCCCGACTGCTTACGAAAAGTATACGCCGTCCGAGGTGCGCAGCATGATCAACGGCCAGAAGCCGGAGACCTCCACAGCCGCGCGCGGCCGCACCGATCTGTACCGGCTGGTGAAGCAGAATAACTATGCGGTGCTGATGCTTGTGAAGGACAGCACATGGAATCCGGTAGAGGGCGAGACGTATGAACTGAAGCTGGAGCAGTTTACCGATATTACCGTAAACGCCCGTGTGAACTCCTTCACCCGTTCCGGCGGCGAGCTGCTGCTGCGCTTGGCTGTGATCGGCGATGTGTCGGACGTGCTGTATATGCGCAGCTGCACCGCGCATCTGGGCGACCATGTGGGCTGCCTGAAAGTGCCTCAGAAGGCCATGTATCAAAAGAACGATACCAAGGGCGTTGTGCTGGTGACGGATGAGAATCAGGTGTTCGTGCCGGTGACGGTGCTTGGACAGGAGAGCGGTTACGTTTACATCAGTCCCGTGCAGACCGGTACGCTCTCCAGCGGCCAGACGGTACGTCTGTTCTGACGGGAAAGGAAGGCTGAGCCTATGGAAGAAAGCAAAGGGCTTCCGCCGCTGATGAGCGATGTGGGAGCGGACGTGTTGAGACGCAATGTGGAGCAGGTACGGCAGATCCTGCAGGTGAATCGCTATCAGGACGAGCCGCCGGCCAAGCTGATCGCCGTTACCAAAACGGTTGCACCGGAAGTGATCAATCAGCTCAAGGAACTGGACGTTTTGGATATCGGCGAGAATCGTGCGCAGGTCGCCATGCCAAAATTACCAAAAATTGCGCCGGAATTCCGTTTGCACTGGATTGGAAGGTTGCAAACCAACAAAGTTAAATATATAATAGAAGATGTATGTATGCTGCATACCCTTGACCGGCTGGAGCTGGCGCAGGAGGTTGACCGCCGCGCTGCGCAGCATGGGCGGGTGATCCCTGCGCTGGTGCAGGTAAATATTGCCCGCGAGCCGCAGAAGGGCGGTATGCCGCCTGAAGAGGTGGAGGCGTTCCTTCGCCAGATGCGCAGCTTTTCCAGCATTCATGTGGAAGGGCTGATGAGCATCATGCCGTTGGCGGCTGGTGAAGAGGAGCTGACCGGCTACTTCCGGGGCATGCGCACATTGTTTGAAAGAATGCGGGCATTGGCCGTGGATGGCGTGGAAATGCGGGAGCTGTCCATGGGAATGTCCCGTGATTACGCTATCGCAGCGCGCGAGGGCGCAACGATGGTACGGATCGGTACGGCGCTGTACCGCCGGGATTGACCGATTCAAAGTAGGGGGTTCGTTGAGTTGGGTATTTTTCGCAAACTTGGGGATTGGCTGAGTGAAAAGAGCGATCGCTTTATTCGCGGCACTGAGAACGATGGCGGATACTATGCCACGCAGGAGGCGCAGCAGGCCTATGCTGGCATGGCGGACGAAGAAACCGAAGAGAATGTGCGCGAGCCGCTGGATCCGTTTGGCCGCGGTGAAGGCGAATACGGCGGACGTGTGCCCTATCGCAGCCGTTATGATGTGGAGCGCGAGGCCCAGCAACAGCCTGTGCAGCAGACGGTTCAGCCCCAGATGGCGCAGCCGCAGCCCGTGCAGCAGCCGCAGCAACCTCAGCAGCAGGCCTACCAGCAGCAGAGCAACGTGGTGCCTTTCCCCGGTATGCAGCACAGTGCGGATGGCTCCACCTATGCGCATGTGGAGTATGTGGTGCTGCTGCGCAGCCGCAATGAATGCAAGGACGTGATCGCCTACATCAAGTCCAATGCTTCCGTATTCCTCAACATGGAGTTCATCGCTTCTGACAGCGAACGCCAGCGCTGCGTGGATATGCTCAGCGGTGCTGCCTATACCTTGGGATGCGCGCTCAACAAGATCTCCCCGCGCGGCATCTACCTGATCTCATCGCCTTCCGTGCGTGTGGTGCTGGATCCGGCCATGCAGAAGTTTACCGCCGCGCCGGAAGCGCAGGGCTTCCACCAGCAGCAGGCGCAGCCTGCCATGGGCTATCAGCAGCCCATGGAGCAGAACCAGCGTCAGCAGCCGGTGAACGGTTTCTCAGCCGGTTCGCCCACCACGCGCTTTCAGGCGCAGGGCTTCAGCCAGCATGCGCCCACCAGCTTTGGCAGCGTGATGGTTGGCAACGCCACAGGCATGTATCAGCCCGTAGCCCCCACAGGCCGCTACGCCGCTGTGCAGCAGTAAGGAGCGGAAGATGTTGCTGTCTTTGTTGCTGCGCGTTGCAAGTTTTGCAGTGCGGCTGGCCGGATATGCGCTGCTCCTCTATTGCTTGATGAGCTTTGTGATGCCGCAGAGCGACTGGTACCGCAAGCTGGGCCAATATGTGAACCCGCTGCTTGATCCGCTGCGCCGTAAGCTGTACAGCTGGTTTCCCAGCCTGCGCAATCTGCCGGTGGATCTTTCTCCGTTCGCTTTATGGCTGGTGCTGGATATTCTTTCGAGCTTGATCAATCTGCTGAGGAGAGCGCTGTGATGCGCGGCGAGGAGGATCAGGCGCAGGTCATGCGTCGGCTGGATGAACTGGCCTGCCGGGTGGCTCGTACGGGTCTGCCGTGCTTTACCATGTTTCTGTCTCCGGCAGAGGCGGCGTGGGCGCAGGCTTCGGCAAACCGTCAGCGGGTGAACATGAGCCTGAATGGCGGATATGAGGATGCAGAACGCTGCATTGCTTGCTTCTGGGAAGAAGAAGCGCCGCAGGCTTATCCGCTTGTGGCACTGGAACTGCGGTGGCCACATCAGACGGCGCCCGGGCATCGTGATGTGCTGGGCAGCGTGATGGGGCTGGGGATCAAACGCGCCTGCATTGGCGATATCGTGCTTCAGACAGAAAAAGGATATCTTTTTGCCGAAAAGCAGATGGCGGATCATATCGCGCAGTCGCTGGTGAGCGCAGGCCGCATTCGGCTTCAAGTGCAGCCGATAGACGGACTGCCGCAGCTGGAAGCGCCGACCGGACAGGAAAAGCACGACACGGTACCCAGCTTGCGGCTGGATGCTGTGATTGCGGCAGGGTTCGATTTTTCCCGCGGCGATGCGGCGGAGCTGATCGCCGCAGGGCATGTCAAACTGCGCCACCTGCCCAATGAACGCAGCGATGCGCGCGTGCAGGAGGGCGACGCCATCTCTGTGCGCGGCCATGGACGGCTGGTGGTGGAGGAAGTAGGCGCGCCCACCAAAAAAGGCCGTCTGCCGTTAAGGCTGATACGATACGGTACCAGATGACAAAATAACACTGTACAGACATTGAAAGGAGCTTGACCATGGCTATCACGATCGACGATATCTACGACAAAGAGTTTGCCCTCAAGGGCGGCGGATATGACCGCAATGATGTTGACCAGTTTTTGGATGAAATCTGTGACGAAATGGCCAATATGCAGGATCATATTGCCAAGCTGGAAGAACAGCTGAAGCAGGCGCAGATGGAAACGCAAGCGGCGAAGGCTGCTGCCAAGAACGCTGTGCCGCAGGTCGTAAAGTCCGAGCCGGTGACCCGCACCAGCGAAACCCTCGAAGGCATCCTGATCAGCGCGCAGAAGCTGGCGGATGAAGCCGTGGCCAATGCCAAGACCAAGGCGGACGGCATTGTGAAGGAAGCCGAAGAAAAGGCCAACCAGATCGTGGATGAGGCCCGTGCCGAGAAGAAGAGCCTGAGCGATGAGCTGGAAACGCTGCACAAGAGCGTGAGCGAATACAAGGCCAACTTCCTCAGCATCCTGAATAAGTATCAATCTCTGCTGGAGAATGAAAAGTTCTGATCCACAGATGAAGAAATAGCCTGTTGCAGAAATCAACTTCTGCAACAGGCTGTTTTAATGGGATCATTCTTTTTTAGCAATGAGCAGGAAGCGATGAATGCGTCCCTCGATCACGCCGGAGCCCTCGATCATTCGTTGCGCATGCATGAGCTGCGGCAGGCAGCGCTCCACCGAAAAGCCAGGAAATTCCCATTCGATGATACGAGCAAACCACACAAGCGCACCAACATCATAAAAACGGATCGGCCGAAAGCATTCATCCTGTTTCAAAATGCTGAAGCCAGCCGCTTCAAAGCGCTTTGCTACAACGGTCAAATACTGGCCGGGAAAGGGAAGCGACTGCTCCTTGGGCAACAGCAGCGCCACCAGCTCGCGGTCGTTTTCCGCGCCCACCTGCTGAGTGATGAACAGTCCGCCGGGCTTGAGAATACGGTGGATCTCCTGTGCGTTGAAATCGCCGTGGCGGTTGAGGACGATATCGAAGGAGGCGTCTGCAAATGGCAACGGCCCTGCTCCCTTCGCCTCGTGGAAATCCACGCCAAGCGGAGCGAGCGTTTCGCGGCACAGCGCTACATTCGGCCCGTAGGCCTCAGTCGCGCTCGTTTGAGGATAGGGATGGCCAAGGCTGAGCAGAAATTCGCCGCCGCCTGTGTCCATATCCAGGATGCGCATATCAGGCGTCAGACGGGATAGCATCTCGCTGCGGTAATTCCATGGCAGATCGTCCGCCTCGGCATACCGCCCCCAGATGTGTGAAAAATCCCAGCCGTGGATGTGAGCGATGTTTTCTTCCTGTTTCCAGTGTTCAATGTGTTCCTGCATGTTCATGGTAACTGCTCCTTTCATTTTTCCAATTGGGATGAAAAGAAGGTGCAGCCGCCCGACAGCGTTATGGGCGTATCCCGGTGCATCCGCTGTCAGTGAAATGACTGCACCGGGCACTTACCTCGTTGAAAGCGCAGCATGTGCGTTCACCGCCTTTGAAAAAAATTCCGCGCCATCCGTATGATAGCGCGGAATCATGGAAAAATCAAGCGGTTTCAATGCTGGCTGCCTTCTGCAGTTTCAACTGGGCAATGGCGTCCTCACGCATCTTGTACTTGAGGATCTTGCCGGCGGCGTTCATGGGGAAGCCGTCCACAAAGGTGATGTACTTGGGCACCTTGTGGCGTGCAATACGTTCGCGCATATACTGCTTCATCTCTTCGACGGTCATTTCTTCGTTTTCCTTGAGGATGATGCAGGCCATGATCTCCTCGCCGTACTGCTCGTCCGGCACGCCGATGACCTGCACGTCGCTGACCTTGGGATGGGTGTAGATGAACTCCTCCAGCTCTTTGGGATAGATGTTTTCACCGCCGCGAATGATCATGTCCTTGAGACGGCCGGTGATACGATAGGTGTCGTCTTCGTTCTTGCAGGCCAGATCGCCTGTGTGCAGCCAGCCGTCCTTGTCGATCGCTGCGCGGGTAGCATCGGGCATTTTGTAATAGCCCTTCATGATATTATAACCACGCGCCACAAATTCGCCGATCTCGCCCACAGGCAGCTCCTGATTGGTTTCCGGATCAATGATGCGGCATTCGATCTCCGGCAGCGCACGGCCAACGGTCGCTACGCGCAGCTCCAGCGGATCGTCCGCACTGCTCATGGTGCAGCCGGGAGAGGCCTCGGTCTGACCGTAAACGATGGTGATCTCCTTCATATGCATCTTCTCCACCACTTCGCGCATTTTGGCGATGGGGCAGGGAGAACCGGCCATGATGCCGGTGCGCATGTAGGAAAAATCCGTTTTTTCAAAGTCCGGATGCTCCAGCATGGCTACAAACATGGTGGGCACGCCGTGGAACGCGGTGATATGCTCCTGATGCACACAGGCCAGCGCGGGCTTGGGGCTGAAGTAGGGCAGGGGCAGGATGGTCGCACCATGAGTCATGGAAGCGGTCATGGCCAGCACCATGCCGAAGCAGTGGAACATGGGCACCTGAATCATCATCCGGTCCGCCGTGGACAGCTCCATGCGGTCGCCGATGCATTTGCCATTGTTCACCACATTGTAGTGGGTGAGCATCACACCTTTGGGGAAGCCTGTGGTGCCGGATGTGTACTGCATGTTGCACACATCGTGGGGCGATACATTGGCCGCCAAACGCCATACTTCCTCCACGGGAATGCTCTTACCGCGCTCCAAGGCTTCCTCCCAGCTGACAGCGCCGGGCTGACTGAAGCCGACGGTCACCACATTGCGCAGGAAGGGAAGGCGGCGGCTGTGCAGGTATTTTCCTTTGGGGGTGGAGCGCAGCTCCGGGCACAGCTCGTTGATGATCTCCTGATAGTTGCTGTCACGGTAGCTTTTTTCCAGAATGAGCGTGTGCGTATCGGACTGCTTGAGCAGATATTCAGCCTCATGGATCTTGTAGGCCGTGTTCATGGTCACCAGCACCGCGCCGATTTTGGTGGTGGCCCAGAAGGCAATGTACCACTGCGGCAGGTTGGTGGCCCACATGGTCACATGAGAGCCGGGCCTCACGCCCATGGCGATCAGCGCGCGCGCAAAGTTGTCTACGTCGTCGCGGAATTCGCTATAGGTACGGGTGTAGTTGAGCGTGGTGTATTTGATGGCGGGCTGGTCGGGAAATTCCTCCACCATACGATCCAGCACTTTGGAGAAGGTGGTCTCGATCAGCGCTTCTTTTTTCCACACAAACTGGCCGGTCTGCGCCTGATTGTAGTACAGGGGCTTCTTGAGCATGCGGGGGCTTTCGAAGCGATTCATGTAGTTGACGAAGTAGGGGAAGATGATTTCCTGATCCTGCAGGTCTTCCATCCATTCCGGCTTCCATTCCAGCGAGAAGAAGCCGTCGTAGTTGATGGAGGCCAGCGCCTCGATGACGCCGGAGATGGGCAGCGTGCCTTCGCCAATGAGGTTGTAAGTGCCGTCATCGTCTGAATCGCGCAGATGAACATGGCGCACATAAGCGCCCAGATTCTTGATGGTTTGATCCGGCGTTTCGTGATGGTCGCGGCAGGTATGGTGCACGTCCCATACCACCGCCAGTTCGTCGCAGGCAAAGTCGTTCATCAGCTCGCGCAGCAGTGCCGAATCTGCATATGCGCCGCTGGTTTTGATGAGCAGCGTCACATGCTTTTGCGCAGCATAGTCCAGCAGTTCCGCCACAGCCTTGCGGATCACGTCTGCACGGTCTTCGGCGGCAAAAGCGCATACGCAGCTCACGCGCAGATCGCAGGCCAGATCCATCAGCGCCTTGAGTTCACTCACTGCGCTGCCGCCTTCGCAGGACAGGTCGCAGGAGGAGTCCAGACAGGGAATCGTCAGCTTCTTTTCGTTGAGCTCACGCACGGTAGCAGCAATGGCGTATTTGTGGAAGGGGCCGCCTTTTTCGAACAGCGCTTCCGTCTGGTGCGCGTTGTAAACCTCAATGCCGCCAAACTTCATGTCTACAGCGGAGTTGATCCATTCATCCCAGCAGCATCCGGCCCACCCACGGGTAGAGAAGGAAAGTTTCATGCTTCCGCCTCCTCATAAACGATTTTGTTCAGTGCGCTCAGATAGGCCAGAATGCTCGCGCCTACGATATCGGTGGAGCTTCCGCGGCCGGAATAGAGCTTGCCGCCGGAACGCAGCCGCACCACGGTTTCACCCAGTGCCTCGCGGCCTTCGGTGACGGACTGGATCTGAAAATCGTCCAATTCATAATGATGGCCGATGACCTGCTCAATGGACAAAAATGCAGCATCAATGGGGCCGTCGCCCAGCGTGATGCCCTCCAGCAGATGGTCTCCCTTCAGCAGGCGAATATGCGCGCTGGCGGAAATGGCATTGCCGCAGTTGATGACATAGCGATCCAGCTGATAAGTGGGCGGAACTTGAAGCGCCACGCTGGCCACGATCGCGTCCAGCTCACGCGCGGATACATTCTCCTTTTTGGCTGCGACCGTTTGGAAGGCTGCGTACACCTTGGCACAATCCTCTTCGCTGAGCGCGTAGCCCAGCTTTTCCACAGCTTTATTCACGGCAGTCAGATCATCGTGAACGCTCAGCGCCATGCCGCCTGCGTCTGCAGCGGAGGAAACACCGCCGTCATAGGGGGAATGCTGGCTGCGTGTGCTGCGGCACAGGCGCTCCACCTGAGAGGTGATACGCTTGAGTTCCGCCGTGCGCACGCTGGTGCCGAAGCCGAAACTGTCGCCGCGATTTTGCAGAATGGCGGCAATGTCGCCAATGCTGGTCACATCGCCCCGGCAGGCTACGGTCTTGATCTCGGCAGCGCCGGAGCGGATGGCAGCCATGGCGCAGGCGCCGGCCATGGAGAGCGCATCGGCGCACTGCACACCCAGACGCACGTTTTCAATCCCGGGCACGTTGGCTTTTACATCTGCCAAAAAGGCGGAGAATTCCTCTGGGAACATCAGCCCGGCCGCATCGCACAGGGTAACGGCGGATACACCAGCCTCGATAGCGGCCTGTACAGCCTGATAGACAAATTCACGCTCGCCGCGGCAGGCATCATCCGCGATCAGCTCCACATCCCCGCACAGTGCACGGCAGCGGGAGATCATCTCGCGAATGGCTTCCAGCATCTTATCGGGCTTCTTGTGCCAGAAGTATTCCATCTGGGTGGGGCTCATGGGAGCCTTGAGCTGCAAACGGGGCTTCTTGGCTTCCTTCAGCGCGGCCCACGTTACCTCGATGCTTTCGGGATCTTGAGATACGGGGATGGCAACAGCGCTGTTTTTGACCGCCATACCGATGGACTTTACCAGCAGACTGTCGATCTTGCGGTTGTGAATGGGGGCCAGTTCGATGGCGGATACATTCAGCTTATCCATTAGCTTGGCTAGCTCAATTTTCTCCTTAAAGCTTAGCGCCATGCCGTCCGCTGTTTTTAAAGTGATATCGCTCAAACCAATGTACTGCATCCGAATTGACCTCCTGTTGTTTTTTGATCTGGGCTGGACGCCCCGTCAGCAGACGGGGACGATCCAGCCGAATTCATCCTTGATCTTGCTCCACTGAATACCAGTGAGCGTGTCGTAAAGCATCTGGGTAACAGGGCCGATCTCGCCATTGTTCAGGGTGAACACTTCGTCCTTGTAGGCGAGGCGGCCGATGGGAGAAACCACGGCGGCGGTGCCGCAGCCCCATGCTTCTTCCAGCTTGCCGGAGCGCACAGCCTCCTCCAGCTCGTCCACGCTCAGCAGGCGCTCGGTGACGGTGTAGCCGCGAGCCTTCAGCAGTTCGATGCAGCTGCGGCGGGTGACGCCGGGCAGGATGGAACCCGTGAGCGCGGGGGTGACGATCTCGCCATCGATCTTGAACATGACGTTCATGGCCCCGACTTCTTCAATGTATTTGCGTTCCACACCGTCCAGCCACAGCACCTGACTGTACCCCTTCTGGGCGGCGCGTTCGCCGGCGCGGTTGGAAGCGGCGTAGTTGCCGCCGCACTTGGCATAGCCGGTGCCGCCGCGAACCGCGCGCACATCAGCGTCTTCGATCATGATGCCGACGGGATTGATGCCTTCTTTGTAGTAGCTGCCCACGGGGCTGGCGATGATCGCGAACACCGCGTTGTGCACCGCGTGTACGCCCAGCGTTTCGTCATTGCCGAACAGGAAGGGGCGCAGGTAAAGCGAAGTGCCCTCGTTGTGCGGCGTCCATTCGGCCTCCACCTTGACAAACTCCGTCAGGATCTGCAGGAAATCCTCGGCGGGCAGCTGCGGCAGACACAGGCGCTCGGCAGAGTCCATCATGCGGCGGGCGTTGCAGTCCGGGCGGAACAGCTGAATACCGCCATCCTGACGGCGATACGCCTTCAGGCCTTCAAAGATCTCGGAGCCGTAGTGCAGCACCGTGGAGGCCGGATGGATGCGGAAGGAATCGAAGGGAACGATGCGTGCATCGTGCCAGCCCTTTTCGCTGTTCCAGTCGATGAGCGCCATATGGTCGGTAAAGATGCGTCCGAAGCCCAGCGCGCTTTCATCGGTCGGCTTGGCCTTGGGGCAGGTGGTTTTTTCAATACGGATGTTCAGCATGGTATGTTCCTCCTGCTAAAATCAGTAGTCGCGGCCCAGCTTGAGGGCGGTGAGGTTCTTTTCGTACATTTCCGGATGCTTGACGGAAACGACCTTGTGGAGAGCCGTTTCCACAGCCGCGTCATCAAACTCGCCCAGTTCTTTGAGCAGCTTGCCGGTCAGGATCATATTGGCCAGACCATTCAACCCATTGTCGCTGGCCAGCTGCGTGGCTGGTACATAATAGGCGTCCACGTCGTCACGGGCTACCTTGCGGGCGATCAGACTGGAATCCACAAAGATTTTGCCGCCAGCCGGCACGGCGTTTTCATATTTGTCAAGAGAGGGCAGGTTCATCACCATCAGCACATTGGGCTTGGAGACGATGGGGGAGCCCACGGGCTCGTCAGAAAGAATGACGGAGCAGTTTGCGGTGCCGCCGCGCATTTCAGGGCCGTAGGAGGGCAGCCAAGAAACTTCCTTGCCGTCCATCATGCCCTTGTTCACCAGAAATTTGCCTGCGAACAGAAGGCCCTGTCCGCCGAAACCGGCAATCAGAAACTCATGCGTCATGACTCAGTCCTCCTTGCTCGCGCTGCGGTCTTTGTACACGCCCAGCGGATAGTAGGGAATCATCTTTTCGTCGATCCATTCCAGCGCCTTCTGCGGCGTCATACCCCAGTTGGTGGGGCAGGAGGAGATGACCTCCACCAGCGAGAAGCCCTTGCCGTCCACCTGATTCTGGAAAGCCTTTTGGATGGCCTTCTTGGCGGCCGTGATGTTTTTGACATTGTTGACGGCGACACGCTCCAGATATTCGGGCCCGTCCAGCGTGGCGAGCATTTCACACACGCGCACGGGATAACCGCAGGCCTTGACGTCGCGGCCATAGGGCGAGGTCTGCGTGACCTGCCCCGGCAGGGAAGTAGGTGCCATCTGGCCGCCGGTCATGCCGTAGATGGCATTGTTGATGAAAATGATGGTGATGTTTTCGTTGCGAGCCGCAGCGTGCACTGTTTCCGCCGTGCCGATGGAAGCCAGATCGCCGTCGCCTTGGTAGGTGAACACGATGTGGTTTTCGGGATCGGAACGCTTGATGCCGGTGGCTACGGCAGGCGCACGTCCGTGCGCGGCTTCCACCATGTCGCAGGCGAAGTAGTCGTAGGCCATGACGGAGCAGCCGACCGGCGCTACGCCGATGGTGCGGCCTTCAATACCCAGCTCGTCGATGACCTCGGCCACCAAGCGGTGCACAATGCCATGGGTGCAGCCGGGACAATAATGGAAAGGAACGTCCAGCAGGGACTTCGGCTTTTCAAAAACGATCATTTGGTTTCGCCTCCGTTCTTCGCCGCTTCAGCGATCTTGGCAAACACTTCTTCGGGAGAGGGGATGATGCCGCCTGCGCGGCTGCACAAGCTGACAGGGCGCTTGCATTCGATGGCAAGACGCACATCCTCGATCATCTGCCCCATGGACAGTTCAACGGAAATGAAGGAATGGCACTGCTCTGCAGCGGCAGCCAGCTCCTTGGAGGGGAAGGGCCACAGGGTGATGGGGCGGATGAGGCCAACTTTGATGCCCTGCTTGCGCGCTTCCACGATGGCGTTCTTGGCTACGCGCGCCGCAATACCGAAGGCTACCACGCAGATCTCCGCATCGTCCATCAGATAGCGCTCAGCCATCGTTTCGTTTTCCTCAATGATGCGGTAACGCTCAAAGCGTTCCTCATTGGTGCGTTCCAGCGAAGCGGGATCCAGGAAGAGCGAGTTGACGATATTGTGCTTGCGCTTCATCTGCGTGCCGGTCACTGCCCATGATTTGTCAAACGCATGATCTTCCGGCTTCCTGATCTCCACAGGCTCCATCATCTGGCCCATGGTACCGTCCGCAAGGATCATGGCGGTCATCCGGTATTTGTCGGCCAGATCGAACCCCTTCATGGTCAGGTCAGCCATTTCCTGCACACTGGCAGGCGCCAGCACGATCATGCGGTAGTCGCCATGTCCGCCGCCCTTGGTAGCCTGAAAGTAATCGCTCTGGGAAGGCTGAATGCCGCCCAGACCCGGGCCGCCGCGCTGCACATTGACCACCAGTGCGGGCAGATCCGCACCGGCCAGATAGCTCAGGCCCTCGGCCTTCAGGGAGATTCCCGGGCTGGAGGAGGAGGTCATGACGCGCTTGCCGGTGGAGGCTACGCCATACACCATGTTAATGGCGGCGATTTCGCTTTCCGCCTGCAGGAACGTGGCGCCGATCTTGGGCATACGCTTGGACATATAGGCGGCCACTTCGGTCTGAGGGGTGATGGGATAGCCGAAATAATGGCGGCAACCGGCCTCGATAGCAGCCTCTGCAATGGCTTCGTTGCCCTTCATCAAAACTTTTTCAGCCATGTTGATACCTTACCTTTCTACCGTGATCACGCAGTCGGGGCACATGGTGGCGCAGAAAGCGCAGCCGATGCACGCTGCCTGATCGGTGATCTCAGCGGGATGATGTCCCTTGGGGTTGATCTTGTCCTGTGCAAGAATCAGGATCTTCTTGGGACAGGCCGTAACGCAAAGGCCGCAGCCCTTGCAGCGATCGGTGCGGATAGTGATCTTTGCCATGCTCTATCTCTCCCTTTCCTTTGATTAGCGTATTTTAGCCTGCAGATGGAGCGGAAACAGGTTGGAAATGCTCCCGGACAACGGCTCGTACAGCGCGGCGTCCACCGTTGTCATTTTCAGTGGCAGGCCGGTCATGTCGCATACTTCGCGGGCGTAATCTGTGGAACCCAGCACATCTTCGGCCGTGGTTTCTGCGCCAAGATTGGAATTGTTGATGACGGAGGTGAAGCGCATCTGCGCTGCGGACTCGATCTCGCGCATGACTTCCACAGTCAGCTCCGGCGTTTTGGTCAGCGGGCGAAAACGGTTGATCACAAAGAACATTTCGTAGTTGTTTTCCCGCAGGATCGCATCGCGCAGCCGCCCCAGCGCCAACGCGCCGCGGTCGTCGCCCCCCACGTCGATCAGAGCGGTCTGCCCTAGATCGTCCGTAACGGCGTAGATCTCCGCCGGCAGCGCCGGAAGATCCACATTGGAACCAGCGAACGGCGAACAGATCAGCCGGATGCCATCCTCCTCCAGATCACGCCGGGAATCCGACGTGCGAAAGTAGGGGTTGACGATGTCCACATCGGCGATGGTGACGCGGGAACGTGTCTTTTTCAGCTCATGTGCGAGACTGACGGCAATGTTGGTTTTGCCGCTGCCATAGTGCCCGCTGAAGAGGAGAATCCGTTTGAAATCCATCTCATCCTTCCTTTCGCATAGATAATGAAAACGCCCGTCTCAAAGAAAGAAAACTTTGAGACGAGCGAAGATAACTTGCCCGCGGTACCACTCAAATTGCGGTATAAAAAACCGCCGCCTCTTGGGCTCCAACAAGCCCTATGCATTCACGCAGCAATCACGGGAAGGGTCTACGGCCTGCAAGGCTTTCTTCCTTCCGGCTCAGGAGATACAGGCACCGTCCGGCTTCCGCGCTCATGGCTTGCACCAACCGCCACTTCTCTTCAACGGGGTCTTTGCCGGGGCACTCTCCCTCATCGCCCTTGCCCGAAATTTTACCGCGTTTCGGTGGGTTTGTCAACGGTTAATCTTCAGAACGGGGCGAACTTTTCAACCGGAATTGTTTTTTCATTGTTCATTGGATGCGATGCAGATCACAGGTTGAGCAACACCAGCGCCACCAAAATCAGCCCAATGCAGCCCAGCTGGTGGCGGGTAAGGCGCTCCTTGAAAAGCACCCTTCCGCAGAGAAGCACCAGCACGATGCAGCCGACGTTGGAGGTGGGGTAGGCAACCATGGCGGGCACCGTTTCCAGCGAGAGCAGCAGAAACAGGGTGCTCAGGTAATTGGGAATGCCGATGAGCAGCCCGAACAGCGCATCCATCAGGCAAAGTCCCTGCTTTTGATGCAGGCACAGCGCTGCACACAGCAGAAAAGCCACGCTGAAGTTGTAGAACAGGAAATGGTTATCCAGCGTCGGTACGCCGTAGAAATCGTACACCTTGGTCATGGCGCTGGCCATACCGCCCACCAGCAGCAGCGCGATGAGCCCGCCGTAGTTGACAGGTCGTCCTTGGCCTTTGCCGCCCTGAATGAGCAGGATCGACACAGTGACCAGCACAAGACCTGCAATCTGCACAAAGGTGGGTGTTTCACCAAAAAGGGTGATCGCCAGCAGCGTAGGCACCACAACGCCCAGCTTCATGAAGGTGGAGGGAAGGGACACGCCGTTTTGCTGAATGTTCCATTGCAGCAGCACGAACGCGCCCAAAAACAGGATTCCGGAAACAAAGCCGAGCAGGAGCGCAACAGACAGCCCATCCACCTGCGGAAATAGCTGCAGTGTACCGGTGCATGCGGCAGCCATGATGGTGCAGGCGGCATAGTTGCAGGCTAGCATGGTCAGATTGTTGCGGATGTGTTTTTCACTGATGCGCATAACAACGCTGACCAGCGTGCTGCACAGCAGAGACAGCAAAAAGTAGATCATATTGCGAAAAGCGAACCTCGCCCTTAAAGCCGCTTGAGCAGCTCGCCGATCCTGCGCGCGACGATGGCATGACCGGCATCGTTGGGATGCAGGCCGTCCGGACAGAGCGCTTCGCGGCAGACGGCGTTCTGCGGCTGGATACCGCTTTCGGCGTACAGGTCAAGCACCGGCATGGCATAGTGCTGTGCGACCTCCATCAGGATGGAGCGGTATACATGCAGGGGATGCACCTCTACCTTGCGCTCATCGTGCGGGTCGTTTTCATCGTCACGATGCAGCGGCGTGCAGATGATGACCGGCTTGCCCACATACTTCTCCATCAACCCCTGCATCAGCACATGGCACGCGCCATAGAACGTGTCCACCGTGCGGTCGGAAAAGGTGCCGAGCGGCGCATCGCCGTGACCATAGTCGTTGGTGCCGCCGAAGACCACCACCGCGTCCGCAGCGGGATCCATTTCTTCGATGCGGGAGGAAAACCAGCGCTCATGACGTTCGTTAGTCATGGCATGCTGGCGCGCGATACGCGAACCGCTGATGCCGTAGTTATTGACCTTGGCCAAACCGTATTCGCGCCAAAGCACGTCGGTGAAGCGTTTGGCTTCGTAGGAGGCGCCCACGCCCTCGGTGATGCTGTCGCCCAAAACGTTTACGATACGTCCTTTCAAATCCATGTTTCATGCTCCCTTACAGATGAAATCAGGCAACATTATACTGGGACGGACGGTGCGTGTCAAATGTTGTGAAAGTGCGGAGAATGTGATATAGTGAAAGAAAAAAGGAGGAACGAAAATGATCTACGATACACTGGAAAAGCTGACAATGTACAAAGGCATTCATCCGAACCTGGATACGGCCATCGATTTTTTGACCACGCATGATTTGGACAAGCTGCCGAATGGACGGCAGGATGTGGATGGCGACGATGTGTTTGTGAAGGTGATGGATGCAGAATATCAGACGGCTGACAGCGCTCCGTTTGAGGCGCATCGCCTTTATGCGGATATTCAGATCTCGCTGACCGGCGATGAAGCCATCGGCTGGCTTCCGGTGGGCGCGCTGCCGGAATGGGCGCAGGAGGAGGAGACCCATCTGTTCTACGAGCATCCTGAAGCGGATGCATGTCTGCCGATGAAAAAAGGCACCTTCATCATCCTGTTTCCGCAGGATGCGCATGCGCCCTGCGTAGGCGCGGGTACAGGACACAAGGCAGTCGCCAAGGTGCGGGTCGAATAAACCGTTGCATCAAGCGCCCCGTCAACACCGGCCGTATCGGCAGGAGGTTGACGGGGCGCTTTTGTTATTGATGAAATGCTTACAGCAGCGTGATACCGGCTTCGCGGCATTTGCGGCGGGTGTCGGCATCCCAGATGGAGGACTGTACTTCGCCAATGTGCGCCTTGCCCAGCAACAGCATACACAGGCGGCTTTGGCCAATGCCGCCACCAATGGTGAGGGGCAGCTCGCCGTCCAGCAGCATGCGGTGATAGGTCAGGCTGCGGCGGCTGTCGCAGCCGGCAAGGCTCAGCTGGCTGTCCAGTGTGGCAGCATCCACGCGGATGCCCATGGAACTGAGCTCAATGGAGCAATCCAGCTGCGGGCAGTAATACAGCAGATCGCCGTTCAGATCCCAGTCATCATAGTCGGGTGCACGACCGTCGTGAGGCTGCCCATTGGACAGTTTGTGGCCGATGCCGATCAGGAAGGTGACAGGGTGTTCGCGCACGAACAGGTTTTCCCGTTCCTTGGGTGTTTTGTCCGGATAGAGCTGCAGGAGCTCTTCTGCCGTGATGAATGTGACCTCGCTGGGCAGCTGAGTGCGCAGCTTGGGATAGCGGCCGTTCACGATCAGCGATGCATCAGAAATGCACTGCACAATGCTTCTGACCGTGTCTTTGAGAAAATGGAGGGTGCGCATATCGCGGGTGATGACGCGTTCCCAGTCCCACTGGTCCACATAGATGGAGTGTAGGTTGTCCAGTTCCTCATCGCGGCGAATGGCGTTCATATCGGTATAGATGCCCTTGCCGGGATGAATGTCGTAGCGATAGAGCGCCATGCGCTTCCACTTGGCCAGCGAATGCACCACCTGCGCGTCCATGGCAGCTGCAGGAATATCAAAGGAAACCGGACGTTCCACGCCGTTCAGGTCGTCGTTCAGACCCGTGGCAGGATCAACGAACAGCGGAGCGGAGACACGCTTCAGATTCAGCGCCATGGCCAGATGATCCTGGAAGGTGCGTTTGATCAGACTGATAGCCGCCTGCGTTTCATACAGGGACAGCTTCGGTTCGTAGCCGGATGGAATCATGGTACGATTCATAAACTCATTCCTCCGCATTCAAAATTGAAAAATCTTTTCCATTATAACACAAATGCATGGGAGAAGAAACTTATTTTTGAAAGCAGCGCAGATAGACAAGGTTGCCATCCGGATCCCGGAAGCTCATATTGGTCGCCCCCCACGGACGCACTGTGGGAGGCTCCACGATGACCGCCTGCATGGAAAGGAGCTTTTCGTAGGCTGCATCCATATTCTCCACCGTAAAGGCGATGGCGACCGGGGAGCAGGCGGTGCTATGCGGCTGACCGTCGTTGAAGATGGTCAGCATGGGTTCGGCGGCAATCAGCGTCTGATGAACGGGATCGCCGCTTTCTTCCGGAAGATCCAACAGACGGCGGTAGAAAGCAGCAAGGCGTGCGACATCGTCCGTCAGCAGGCAAACTTCTCCTAATCTCATATCTGCGACTCCTTTTTGCTCTTTCTGAAGGCTTCCGCATCCGCTGCGGTGATCTCGTGATCGCTGTAACGGGCCCGCTCGTACAGCTGGGCTGGAGCGGCGTTCAGCGTATCGCGCACGGTCTGGCTGTCAGCCCATTCGGGATGCTTGCGGCGCAGCATGCCGTAGCGCTTGCGGATCTGCTCGCGCGGCGGCAGCCCTCTCAGGTCACGCTCAGTCAGGCGCTTTCGGAAAAGACTGCGTGCAAAAGCAAAGGCTTCTTCCCCCTGCTCGCGGGTGTCCTCCAGTTCATCCACATAATCCTCGGAGGCGGACTGAACATAGCTGCGCAGCCGTTCCACCAGCTTCCGTGTCAGCTTTTTCAGCTGCTTCCACAGAATGCGCAGCGCCAAGACGGCAAGAACGAGCACCCCTATGGCAACTGCAACGGATATGATTTTCTCAAGGATCTCCGCAAACAGGCTGGGTTGAGCGGGTTCCATGCCCATTAGCTCCATGTCTCCGCCGCCTCCGCCCGTTCCACCGGAGGATCCGCTCCATCCAAGCGACATCAGCCAGCGAACGAAAGCCAGAATCAGCCGTTTGATGGTCTGCCATGCATCGCGCAGCACTTGCGTAAAAACAGGAATGAGCGAAAGCAGCAGGGTGAAGGCCAGCAGCAGCCACACCAGCATGCGGTTGCGCCGACGGATGGAAAGCGGCACGCTGGCGGGATCCGGCAGAGCGCTTTGCAAACTCGAGCGGTTCTGCATCAGCAGACAGAGCGCAAGAAAAACAAGAAAGCTGATCAGCATGGGGAGATGCAGCGCATTGAAAACCTCGCGTCTTGCTTGCTGCAGATGCATGAGCAACTGCCCGACCAGATGCACGCCGAAGCCGCTGATGGCCCATGCGGGGTTGAGCTCGCGTCCGAGACCCCAGCCGCCCATGGGCAGCGTGAAGAGGATGAGTGCGGAAAGCGATGCCGGAATAAACCACAGCGTCCATCCTTCGCGCCACGGCATGAAGCAGTAGCCCGAAGCGAACAGAGCTGCGCATCCAATGCAGCCAACGGCGATGCGCCATTTGCCCGAGATGAGCATACACAGGCAGCCAAAGAAGGCGTAGAGGCCAATAAACAGCATCCACAGCCATGGATGAACATCTGCCTGAAACGCGCCGAACAGCAGCACGAACGGCGCGATGACGCTGGCCATCAGCAGGGGATGACGGCAGGAGTACAGCTTAACACGCATGCGCATCCCCCTCCCTGTCCAGCAGCATCAGCTGCACCGTGTTGCCGCGCAGACGAAGCGCCTCGATGCGCTGATGGATCTCCTCGCTTTCATAAGCGGACAGCACCAAAAAATCCACGCCCGTGAAGGTGAGCAGCTCATCCAAAAATTCATGAAAGCTCTTGACGAATTTAACTTTCAGCCGTGCAAAGGCGGCCAGCAGTTCTTCTTCACGCGCGGCTCCCGCATCAGGGGGGAACACGGTGCACAGATCGGTATCGTCCATAGGCATGCTGGCGGCAAAACCGCAAGGCAGACCGCGGCGCAGCGCATCCACGCACAGCGTTGCGGCAACGGAAATGGCGTATTCCACAGGCTTGTGCTCATACTCCATCAACTGTCCCCACTGGTGATGGCTGAGCTGGCCGTTGATGACCACCATCAACCGCGTCTGTGCGGTGAAATCGTGGGTACGCACCTGCAATTCACCGGTTCTGGCTGTGGCAGCCCAGTGAATGTCGCGCACATTATCACGCGCCTGATAGGGGCGGATGCCGTTGACCAGAAACGGATCCTGCAATAGCTGACGAGGAACGATGCTGTCGCCCAGCAGCCGGTAAAAAGGAGCTGGCATCTCCTCGGGTGAAAGCAGCCGAGGATATACAAGGATGGGAACGGAGGCGTGATGCTCCTGTCCGATGCAGCTGACGCCCAGCAGATCGCCTGCGGTGAGCGTGGCATTGCCGATATCATACGCGCCGCGATGCGCCAGATACACCTTGTGACGACGTGTGATCTGCTGATAGGGCATGAGCATGAAAAGACTGCGGTGATACATCTCGCCGCTCACGCCCAAGTTTTCCTGCCTGCCAAAGCGAAGATGCGCCGAAATACGCGATTCCAGCCGAAGCCATGGAATGACCAGCGGACGGTCGTTCCGCACGACCTCGATCACTTCCACCGTCTCCCCTTCGTGAGCGGCGGGCACGGAGAAGCAGCGCGTGCACTGCAGTCCCTTGAGCGCGAATAAATGCAGGATCAGGTCGAACAGCGCGTTCAGACAGAGCAGTACCAGCACGATCACAAGCACGCTCATAGCGCAGCCTCGGTGGGAACCGGCAGTTTGGACAACAGCTCTGTTATGCGGGCAGCGGCGCTTTGCGCTTGCATCCCGCGCATGATGATCCGGTGCGCCAGCACGCACACGGCCATTTCCTTCACATCATCCGGAATGACATAATCCCGCCCGCGGATGGCCGCCAAAGCCTGACAGGCGCGCATCAGGCTGAGCAGAGCGCGGGGGGACGGCCCCAGCCGCACCTTTGCCGGATCGCGGGCTGCTTCGCACAGTGCAAACATGTAGCGCATAACGGGCTCGCTCACCTCGCAGGCAGCATAGAGCTGCACCGCTTCCCGCAGTTCCTGTATGTCTGCCACTGCGTCCAACGAGGCCAGCGGGCTTTGCATACGGAAGCGCTCCATCATCTGCAGCGCTTCCTCCTGCGTGGGATAGCCAAGTGAAATGCGCAGAAGAAAACGATCCAGCTGCGCTTCCGGCAGGGGAAAAGTGCCCTGCGTTTCCACGGGGTTCTGCGTGGCGATGACCAGAAAAGGCGCTTCCAGCGCGTAGGTAACGCCGCCCTCTGTGACTTGCCGCTCCTCCATGCATTCCAGCAGCGCGCTTTGTGTGCGGGGCGTAGCACGGTTGATCTCATCCGCCAACAGAATGTTGGTAAACACAGGGCCGCGCACAAACGTAAAATCACCTGTCTGCGGACGGAACACGCGCGTGCCGGTCAAATCGGCCGGCAGCAGATCCGGCGTGAACTGCACGCGGGAAAAGGCGCCGTTCATGGACTTAGCCAGCGCTTTGGCCAATGTGGTCTTTCCGGTTCCGGGCACATCTTCCAGCAACACATGCCCGCCGCAGACCATAGCGGCCAGCACCAGGTCGATCTCATGCTCCTTGCCGATGATGACCTGCTGTACATTCTGTTTGATCTTCTGTGCCAAGATCGCGATCTGTCTGTATTCCATGCCCATCTCTCCATTCGGTAGGATACCAATGATGAATGTATGATACCACATCCAGTCAAAGCTGCGCAATGATCCACGATGGGTTTTCAGTGCTCGCTGTGAGAACGAAAACCATTTTATGGTTTCGGCGCTTGACAAGGCATAAGGTAGATTTTACAAATTAAGAAGCGGAACGATCGGCTGCATAGGCAGCTTTTCTGATCCACGAGCGTTAGAAAGAACTATCTGCATTTGCCACACAGCATTTGTGCTGCCTGCCGCTATGGCCTGTTACCACGCCGGAAAGTATCGAAGCAGGACTGATCATGGATGAGAAAAGCGGCAGAAAGCAAAAGTTTTGTTGAGAGAAATACCGCTTTTCTATTGACAAACAGAGAGCGAGTTGATATAGTATGAACAGAAGTTAGTTAAAACTAACTTCTGTAACGAGTGCAAGAACTCGTTTTTTTGGACACATGAGTTAGATAAAACTAACTTACAAATGGTATTAAGCAGCTGCATCTTGCTGTTTGATATATATTCTAAGGAAAGAAGGCTTTGTGAATGAAAGTAGCAGTTGTTTTCTGGAGCGGAACGGGAAATACAGAGGCCATGGCAGAGGCTGTGGCGGAAGGCGCTCGCGATGCTGGGGCGGAAGTCGTTACGCTGAGCTGCTCCGAATTTGAGACTTCTATGGTGGACACTTTCGATGCTTTTGCATTCGGCTGTCCGGCTATGGGGGCGGAGGTGCTGGAAGAAAGCGAATTCGAGCCGATGTTTACCGAAGTAGAAAACAAACTGTCCGGCAAGAAGATCGCACTGTTTGGCTCCTACGGCTGGGGCGACGGCGAGTGGATGCGGTCGTGGGAAGAACGCTGTGCGTCCGATGGCATTGCCTTGGCGGCGGAAAGCGTGACGTGCAACGAAGCGCCGGATGATGACGGCTTGGCGTTGTGCAGGGCCTTGGGCGCAGCGCTTGTGTAACAGAAAAATGTGGGGGAACCGTGATCGCGGCGGTTCCTCCTTTTGATTTCGCGCATTCGGCGAGGGTGGATCCATCTTTTGGCGAGAAGGAAAGCGGCTTTATGGTGCAGAAAGAGTACAGGAAGGCTTTTCGAGGAGGGAACTCATGGATATTCATTACCTCAATCCCGGTTTCGAGCACTCCATCAACAGCATTCTGCAATTCCAGAACGAAACAGATACGCCGTATTGGACGGACTCTATTTATTACTTCTATCCGGAAATCGAGCGCGAGAAGATGGAAAGGCTGGATGCTGAAGGCAGGAAGCTGTATCTAACGGAAACGCTCCATCATACTTATGACAGACTCCAGGACGAGATCAATGCGAAAACGGCGGCTTATCAGGCGCATTGGCAACAGCACCGCGCGCAGGTGGAAGAGGCGCTGTCGGAAGCGTTTGACATAGACAGCCATGCGTTGTTCAATGATGTGCAAGCCAGCATTACGCTCAATCCGGTCTGCCCGCGCTTTTTGCAGGAGCATTGCTTCGAGGTATTTCATCTCAACAGCCAGTATGGGGCGATCGGCATCAGCCTGCATGAGCTCATTCATTTTTTGTGGTTTCATGCCTGGCAGGATCTGCATCACGATCAGTGGGAGGAATATGAACGGCCCAATCTCAAATGGGTGTTAAGCGAAATGGTGGTGGAAAGCATCATGCGCGATGAACGGCTCAGCAGCATCAATCCCTACTTTCCAAGGGAACACGGCGGCTGCGTGTACCCATACTTTCAGGATATGTGCATCGATGGACGAATGATTCTGGATACGCTGGACGAGTGGTATCGCAGCTGCAGCATGCCTGCTTTTATGCAGCGCAGCTATGCCTATTGCCAGCAGCATGAGCAGGCCATTCAGGCGCACATTGCAAAGGCGGAGCAGCGGTTCTGATTTCACTTCCTGCGTGATCCGGCTGCGTATGCACTTGCAATGACGGTTGGTTTGGATACGATCGAAATGGCTGGACAACATAACAACGTAGGAGAAACTGAGACTGGAGAACGGTTCCCCTGATATTGAGCTGATGTTTGCTGCTGCCCATTTCAGTGTTTCTCTGGATGCACTGCTGAAACGGAGACGAGCGGCGGGAGGTACTTATTGCGGGAATACAGGACGGACGATTGCGTTTTCACTGGGATATCAGACAGAAGGGAAATACAAAAGGGGACGGTGCGCTGCCGTTCCCTTTTTGGATACATTACAGTTTTCCTTCCCGAATGAGCAATCGGATGTTTTCTGCAACCAGTGCGATCAGCTCACCGTTGGTGGGCTTTTCATAGTCGGTGATCACACCGCGGCCGAGCTGCTTTTCGATCAGATCCGTTCTGCCGCGCATCCATGCCGACTTGATGGCCACGCGCATGCTGTGCTCAACACAGTACACGGTGCTATGGTGACGTTCGGCGATCAGCGGATAGAGCCCATGCATCAGCCTGTGCTGCAATGAAGGATCCTGCAGAACCAAGCGTACGGCTTCGCGCAGGAAACGGAAGCCCAGCTTGTGAGCCGGAATGCCAATTTGCAAAAACAGGTTGGACAGATAGCGGTCGACGCGGCAGGATAACCCGGTCTGAGGCGACGGAGGCTCTTTCGGAGCAGAAGCGTCAGCAGGCGGTGGAGCGGCTTTGTGCGCTTCTTCCATTTCGAGAAGGCGTTTCTGCAACAGCTCGGTTTGGTACTGATTGGGAAGCAATTGCATATTGCTATGTTTCACGGTTCTTACTCCTTTCGAGTGAACTGCAGGTGCACTTTTTATACACTTATAGTAACACATATTTCCTTGCTTGAAAAGAGGAAAAATAAACAAAAAGAGAAAAAATTACCTGAAAACTGAAGAAGCTGATGTTTTTTTACCGTTTCTAAGCTGAAAATGGTCGAACAACAAATGAAAAAACAGACCATAAGAAGTATTCAAGGGAATATTTACTATCATTCTGTGCATGCTACTAACAAGGAGGGGTCGCATGAACGGATTGATGACAGAGTGCGAATGGCGAAAACGGACAATACAAAAACGAGTCAAACGGGGAACATGGTGTGGTGCGCAATGTGTGCGTCCAACGCTTTCTCGCAGTCACCGGCTGAAGCACGACCCGGCGTTCAGGCTTTTTTTGCTACTTTGCTCGCTGTCGTTGGCGGCCTCGCTCCCGTTGCTGTTGCCGTATCGGGCTGAAGAAAAAGTAGCGGATCATCAAGTTGCCGCAAACATTGCGGAAACCTCCGTGCCGCGCAGTGTGAGCGAAATCGGTTATGCGCTTCCTCCGGGAAGCGATCAGCCGCATATTTTTACCCGTGCACAGCTGCTGCGCGGCAGCATGATGCTGCTGGACGAAGCACATCCGCTGCCGAAGGATGCGCTGCCGCCCAACACCTACAGCATTGCTGCGCAGGGAAATGCAATGGTGCCGGTCGCATCGCTGAACATCCAGAGCGGTCGGGAGACCATTGCAGCACTGAAGAAACTGTTTGCTGCGCTGCGTTCTCAAAAGGCGGAAGGACTTGCCGTATGGCAGGGGACGGTCAGTGCTGCACAGCAGCGCCAAAAAAGACGCAGAGCCATGGCCGAACAGATGCATGAGCACACGCCTTTGGAGTCGCGAAGCCGGGTGACGGCACAGTTGGACGCACCTAATGCAGGGGAAATGCAGCAGGAGCACGCTGTGGAGATCCGTCTGCGCACTGTGCCTGACCAGCCGCTGGAAGCCAGCCGTTCCGGGCAGACATTGCTGCAGCTGGCGTGGAAATACGGATTCGTTCGTACCGATCCGGAGAATAGACCCTTTCGCTTTCGCTATGTGGGCGCAGCTCATGCCACTGCCATGACGTATTTAGATGTTGATCTGCAGGAATATCTGCTGTGGCTGCATCGAAAAGGACAGCTCACCATTAGTGATGGCGATGGGCTGAGATATCTGATCCTATGCCGCCCCCTCAGCGGAGAGCACGTCGCTTTTGACCTTCCGGCAGACGCTTCCTATGAGATCAGCTTGGACAATATGGGCTATGCGGTGGTTGCGTGCACATGGTAAAAGCGGGATGACGCAAGTCTGCGTCATCCCGCTTTGGCCGTCAATGCTTCATACGGCAGCAAAGCACATGCATATGAATGGTGATGCTGGACAATGCAAGGGAAGCCAACGTTTCTGCCGGTACAGAGAAAGTCATGGGGGTCATGCGGAGAAAGACGCGTGAAAGCTCTGGCGTGAGTGGTGTCGTCACGCGGATCTCACGTTCAGACAGGATGACGGCATTCTCACGCAGGTGATCCAGCACACGAGTGTTGTCATATTCTGCACCATTTTTCAGCCATGGAGCTACAGCGCTGCGCACTTCACGCAAATAGTCAGCGCCGGGGATCACCTTGATGAGCATCCCATCCGGCTTCAGTACACGGCGAAAGGTTTCATAATCAGCCGGAGTGAGCACATCCAGCAGTACGTCGGCAACGTGATCCCGCACAGGCAGGTGCTTCAGATCGGCCACCAACCAGTTGGCACGCCCGGGAATGCGCGCAGCGGCGGTAATGGCATCTCGGCTCAGATCGAGCCCCAGAAAGCTCGCCTGCGGGAAAAGCGCAGAGAGCAGGCGCGTATAATAGCCTTCGCCGCAGCCGACATCCAGTAACCAAAATGGGGTGTCCACCGGCAGAAGGCTGGCGATCGCTTTGGCGACCGGAGCGTAGAATCCGTTTTCAAACACCGCCCTGCGGCTTTCGAACAGCTCCGCGTCATATTTCTCCGCCCTTTGATCATGGGAAGGCGCGAGATTGACATAGCCCTTGCGGCTCAGATCGTAGCAATGGCCGTTGTGACAGACGAGGCTGCTTTCGGTGAGCGAAAAGGGCGAATGGCAGCGCGGGCAGCACAGAAGCGGCAGCAGGGGAGCGAGACGGAGGGCGAGCTGAGCGGGTTTCATGGCGGACTCCTTTGCGATCGAAATGCTTTCTTCCATCAGTTTCGACGCGTATATGTCGTGCTCCTGCCAGCAGGCGGCACAGGATCTGGCGGAAAAATCGCTGGAAAACTGCAGTTGTATCTTGACATTGACGGCGCAGTTGGGTATACTAAGATGGTTGGTTTGTGGTATCCCGCGTGTTGCGATAGAACACGCGCAACGCCATACATTGAAACTACAAGGAGTGTTCGCAGATGTTCCGTACCTACCAGCCCAAGAAGCGTCAGCGCAGCAAGGTGCACGGCTTCCGTGCCCGTATGTCCACCAAGAACGGCCGCCGCGTTCTGGCCGCCCGCCGCCGTCGTGGCCGCAAGGTGCTCAGCGCCTGATTGCGAAAGACGATTGCTTCATAAGCGTAGATCGGTAAAGCCCGCCCCATTTCTGTATCGGGTGAAGTGGGTACGGGCTTTTCCGATACGCTGAAAAGCAATCTTCATCCCCAAAGGAAAGGACGATGGCAGGCATTGCAAAGGCAGAACCGGTTGGGTCCAAACAGGCAGTTCAACTATGTTTACCGCCGCGGTAAACGAGCCTCCTGCAAAGAGCTGAACCTGCTGTACGTTCGCAGCAACCAAAAACGCGTCGGTTTCTCCGTCAGCAAAAAGGTCGGCGTGGCCGTGGTGCGTAACCGCACCAAGCGTCGGCTTCGTGAATGTGTTCGCCCGCTTCTGCCACAGATGCGGGGCGGGCTTTATGTGTTTGTGGCGCGTCCCTGCGCGGCCGAGTGCAGCTTCGACGTGCTGAACACCCGCGTCAAACAGCTTCTGCGCAAGGTGGAAGCCTACCCTGTCGACTCCGAAGGAAAGAAACGCGCATGAAGCGCTTCTTTCTGAAACTCATCCGTTTCTATCAGCGCCATATCAGCGTGCATACGCCGCCTGCCTGCCGTTTTCAGCCTACCTGCTCGCAGTACGCCTATACGGCTATCGAACGTTTTGGCGTGCTCAAAGGCGGAAGGCTAGCACTCTGGCGGCTTTTGCGCTGTAATCCCTTTTGCAGGGGCGGTTACGACCCTGTCCCCGAAGACCCGCTTACTACCGTTAGGAGGAACTGATTCCCCATGAGCGAATTGCTTACCAGCATTCTGTATGGTATCAACTCTGTGATCGGCAACTATGGCTGGTCCATGATCCTGTTTACGCTTCTGATCAAGCTGATCATTCTGCCGCTGGATTATAAGAGCCGCAAGGGCATGCGCAAGATGACCGCCGTGCAGCCCGAAATGATGCGCTTGCAGAAGAAATACGCTAACGATAAGGAAAAGCTGAACCAGAAGACCGCCGAGTTGTACCGCAAGGAAGGCGTGAGCCCCATGAGCGGCTGCCTGCCCATGCTGGTGAGCATGGTCGTGCTGTGGTTCATGTGGAGCGCCATGCGCAAGGTGGCCAATACCGAGCTGGCGCTGCAGTGCATTGAACTGCTGACCACCGGTACGCAGAAAAACGTGGGCTTCCTGTGGATTAAGAACCTGTGGATGCCGGACAGCCCCTTTGCACCTGTGATCGCCAATCAGGGCAGCTTGGCCGTGATGACTTCCGAGATCTGGAGCGACGTATTTGCGACCCTGAATGCCGATCAGATCGCCAAGCTGGCTACCTTTGGCATTGATGCGGCTACCATTTCCAGCGATACAGTGTTGGCGGCCCTGCAGACGCTGCCCATCTATGCGCAGGAAACGGCCCTGTGGCAGACTATGCCTCGCGTCAATCTGCTGATTGCCCAATTGGATATCTACGCCAACAATAACGGCTGGTTCATCTTGCCCATTCTGGCTGCCGTTACGCAGTATCTGATGACCATCAGCCAGCCTCAGACGGCGCCTGCCGATGGCAACAACTCCGCAGCCAGCACCAACAATTTCATGAAATATTTCTTCCCCCTGTTCTCCCTGTGGATCTGCTCCAGCTACAACGCGCTGTTCTCTCTGTACTGGTGCGTGTCCAACCTCTTTGCGTGGGTTCAGAGTATCGTCCTGAACAAGGTGTTTGACAACATGGAGAAAAAGGAGAAGGCAACCGTGAAGGAGGATACCACGAAATGAGGTCTGTCGAATCCAGCGCCAAGACGATGGAAGAAGCCATCAGTCTGGGCCTCGAAAAACTGGAAGCTTCCATTGCAGATGTCACCATCGAAGTGATCGAAGAGGGAAGCAAGGGCTTTCTGGGCATCTTGGGCGGCAAGCCGGCTGTTGTGCGCCTGACGGTGCGCGAAGAAGCCGAGGAAGAAGACGTTCTTTCTTCCGTGAATCTGGAATCTGCCATGAAGGCTCCGGAGAAAAAGCCTGCCCGCAAGCGCAGCGAAAAGCCCAAGACCGACAAGCAGCCCAAGGCTGAAGCGGCTCCCGAGAAGGAAAAGCAGCAGGAGAAGCAGCAGCCTAAAGCTGAAAAAGCTGCCAAGGCCCCCAAGGCCGAAAAGCAGCCGAAGGCCGAAAAAACCGCGAAGGTCGAAAAGCCTGCCAACGAAGCGCCTAAGGCGGAGACCGTGATGTGCGATCCCGAAACCGCCGAAGGTAAAGCGCAGAAATTCCTGTTGGACGTGACCCGTCTGATGGGCGTGAACGTTACCGTCAATGCGCGCCGCGATGACGAAGGCAATGTGCGTGTGGATATGTTCGGCGATACGCTGGGCATTCTGATCGGCCGTCGTGGAGAAACGCTCGATGCGCTGCAGTATCTTACCAGCCTGTATGTCAACCGCGGGCAGGAAGGCTACACCCGCGTGACGCTGGATACTGAAAACTATCGCGCAAAGCGCGAAGAGGCGCTGCGCCGTCTGGCAAATCGCATGGCCAACCGTGCGGTGAAGACTGGCCGCAAAGTGGTCATGGAACCCATGAATCCTTACGAGCGCCGCATCCTGCACAGCGCCCTGCAGCAGAACGACGCCGTGACCACCCACAGCGAGGGTGAGGAACCCAACCGCCACGTGGTCATTACGCTCAAGCAGCAGTAATGCGAGCAATACGAAGGGCCTGATGCAGAAAACGCAAAGTCTGCATCAGGCCCTTTGCTGCTTTTCATAGCAAAGCATTTTGAGTGAAGTTCTTGAGAAAAGATAGCATCAATGTTATAATCTTTTGGATGCACAATTGATTTATTCGTGGTTGTTCAAAGCAGCCATGTTTCTTGATGTGCAGGCGGAAAATGGAGGGTGAACGGTCTTGGCTGGATATGTATCGGAGGCGGTCATCAAGCGGCTGCCGGCGTATTATCGCCATCTCAAAGAGCTGGAGAGAGATGGCGTTGTTCAGATTTCTTCACAGGGCTTGGGCGAACGCATGGGGCTGACTGCGTCGCAGATCCGTCAGGATATCAACTGCTTCGGCGGCTTCGGGCGGCAGGGCTATGGCTATGGCGTGACCGATCTGCGCACGCATATCGGCCACATCATGGGGGTGGATGAGCAGCACCGGATGATCATTTTGGGCGCCGGCAACATCGGCCGTGCCGTGGCGCTGGCCGATTCCTTCCCGCAGAATGGTTTTCGGACTGTGGCCATCTTTGATACCAGCAATACCTGCATCGGGATGCGTTTGGGCGACATTATCGTGCAGGATACAGCGGAGCTGGAACGTTATTTAAGTGAGAATCCCGTGGATATCGCCGTGCTGGCGCTGCCCAAGGCATGCGCGCAGCAGATGACGGATCGGCTGTACAGCTTAGGCGTTCGCGGATTCTGGAATTTTGCACCGCTGGATTTGAAGCTTCCCAAGGATGCAGCAGTGGTGAATGTGCACTTGGATGAAGGGCTGGAAGTGCTCAGCTTCCGCATGAAGCATAGCGATTTATAAGCGGCGCGCAAAGGGAGGCGTATTCATGGCGTCAGGTCGGTACAATAGTCAGCCCAGCGTGCATCGTGCGCAAAAGCTGATTGTGAATGAAGCAGGTGAGTTTTCTGCACCTGTGAGCCTGCGCGATGGGGAATACGAAAGCATGCTGAACGGCTATGAAGAACAGCCGCAGCCGTCCTTTGTGTTTGACGACGATCCTCCTTGGGAGCAATCCATCGGTGCGCTGCCGGTAAGCAATACTGCGCAGCAGGGCCGATCCAGCGCCCATCCGCCGCGCAGAGACGCTCCAAATGGCCCATACAGGCAGCGGGGGAAGGGCGGCAAGCATCGGCATGGCTGGCGTACCTATCTGTATGCGGCGCTTATTTGCGTCAGCCTTGCAGGCGTGCTTGCACTGGCGGTGATGATGATGCCTCAGCTGATGGGTTACTTCTGGAAAGATTTGCCCAACATTGCGTTCATCAATGGCGAGCTGCTGCGCTACGATGCTCAAAACGTAGCGACCTATAAGCAGTATCGCGCATACATGGATCGCGATGTGATCTATCCGGGCGTGTTTGTCGATGGTATTCATGTGGGCGATATGACCATCGAAGAAGCGCGTCAAGCATTAAGCAGCGTAGGGGAGGATCTGCCAGGCGCGTTTTCCGTCACGGTTGCGATCGGCAACAAAACATGGACGGTAGACCCCTCCAATGTGCCCGCTGCGCGCGATTTGGGCAATGTGCTGGAGAAGGCGTATGCGATCGGCCGCACCAACACCACGGCGATTCAAACAACGCTGCGTACGCCTTTTCGTGAACGTGCTGATACGGCCATGGCACTGCGCCAGAGCGGTATCAACCTGACCACTACCGCCAGCTACGACCATGAGGCCGTGCGGAGGATCGTGACGGAAATTGCGGAATATGTGATGCGCGATCCGATCGATGCGCAGATTCAATCCTTTGACTACAATACGCGCACCTTCACCTTTACCGAATCGCAGCCCGGCGTGACGCTGGATCAGGAATTGCTGTATCAAAAGCTGACGGAGGCGCTGGATCGCTGGGAGAACAATGTGACCGTAACGGTGGCTCCGGTCATCCGGGAACCGGCAGTGACGACCGAGATGCTGGCTTCCAGCTTTACATTGATTTCTGCCTATACAACGAATACCACCAAGGACGCGAACCGCAATACCAATATCGATTTGGCTTGTCGTGCCATCAACGGAACGGCGCTGATGCCGGGCGAGACCTTCAGCTTCAACGAATCAACAGGGCAGCGCACGACTGCAAAAGGGTACAAATCTGCCGGAGCGATCGCTGCCGGGCAGAGCATTGAAGAAGTAGGCGGGGGTATCTGTCAGGTATCTTCCACGCTGTTCAATGCTGTTGCAAGGGCGAATCTGGAGATCGTGTCGCGCAGCCCGCATGCTTGGCCCAGCAGCTATGTCAACATTGGCGAGGACGCTACCGTGAACTGGCCTAATCTTGATTTCAAATTCAAGAATAACACGCAAAGCCCCGTCTTCATCATCACCTATTACAAGGATCGTCAGATGAGCGCGGAGATCTGGGGCATGTCGCTTGGCGACGGTGTGACGATCGACCTTGAATCCACCGTCGTGCAGACCAATCAGCCCCCGTCAGAGATCAAGTATGTCTACAACGCTGAGCTGCCCTTTGGCTCCAGCAAAACCACTGTCAAAGCCAGAACAGGCTATGTGGTGGAAACCTATCAGGTTTGGTACAAGGACGGCGCGGAAACCAGCCGAAATCTGCTGCACAAAAGCACCTATAAGCCGTATCAGCAGGTGGTAGAGTACAATGACAGCTATGTGCATAACTGACTTTTTTCAGCCCGCTTTTGCGGGCTGAAATCATCTATTGACAAATATATTTCTATATAGTAATATATACGACAGAGAATGGTGGTTGACGATGGAGACTAAGGGAGGATACCTGATTTCTCGTATTAAACAGGTGGGGACGCGTCTGTTTGACCGCATGCTGGCCGAAGCGGATATCGATGCCTTCAACGGCGCGCAGGGCCGCATCCTGTATGTGCTATGGGGGAGGGATGCCATTACCATCAGCCAGCTGTCTGCGCAGACCAGTCTGGCCAATACCACGCTTACCTCCATGCTGGATCGCATGGAAGCGGGGGGATTGATCCGAAGAGAGCCTTCTGGGACAGATCGCCGCGCAATGCTGATCTATTTGACGGATAAGGCGCGCAGTCTGCAGACAGATTACGAACGTGTTTCTCAGCAAATGAATGAGTGCTACTATCGAGGATTCACGGAGCCAGAAGTATACCAGTTCGAGGATTATCTGCGCCGTGTGCTGGACAATCTGGAAGGAGAAGAAAAGACATGAGCAAACGATCCGTGCCGGTAACGAATGATTTTTGTCCTCAGACGCTGTTTGTATACGGCACATTCCGCGAGGACGGCAAGCCGAATTTCGGCCTGTTCTGCTGGTTCAGCTACTGCTGGGCGGAACAGCTGGGCGTGATGTGCGCGATCGGCGGCAGCAAGGAAACACTGGATAACATTCGCCGGAATCAGGTTTTCTCGGCCAATCTGGTTACGGAAGCCAACTTGGCACTGGCGGATTATTTTGGCACGGCGGATGGCCATGATGCGGATAAGATGGATGTTTGTGTGGAATGGGAGAAAGGCCGGGTGCTGGATGTTCCCATCCTTGTGAACACGCCCTTTGCGTATGAGCTGAAAGTGGAAAAAGAGATACCGATGAACGATAGCAACAGTGTCGTGCTGCTCTGCCGCATCTGCAACACGCTCAAGGAAGAAGCATTGCTGAACCCCGCCCTGAGCAGCGCAGAAAAATATAAGGCCATTGCAGCCGTACAGACCTGTCATGCAGAAGACTACTGGGCGATGGATGGACGCCACTTGGGAAAGTGGCATGAGCCTGCGCAGGAGATCAAGCCGGGTACAGAAATCGGCAAGGCAGCCCGCGGGGAAGAATAAAGCCGGGCCCATGCGTTTCGAATGTGTACAAAGAACAAGCGATACCCGATCATAAGACCGAGTATCGCTTGTTTGTTGGACTCCCTAGATAAGAGGGAGAAAAGGATCACAGTTCGGGGCCAGCGGAAACCAGCGCCTTGCCAGCATCGTTGCCGGTGTACTTCACAAAGTTCTTCACGAAGCGGCCAGCCAGATCCTTGGCCTTGGCATCCCACTCGGAGGCATCCGCGTAGGTGTTGCGGGGATCCAGAATATTGGTGTCAACGCCGGGCAGTTCGGTGGGAACTTCCAAGTTGAAGTAGGGGATGGTCTTGGTCTCGGCCTTCAGGATGGAGCCATCCAGAATGGCGTCGATGATGCCGCGGGTATCCTTGATGGAGATACGCTTGCCGGTGCCGT
>CAZDEF010000007.1:0-50207 GCA_964504385.1 uncultured Oscillospiraceae bacterium | reverse complement strand
CTGAAGGAGGTCTGCGACATTCCCGTCTTCCACGATGACCAGCACGGCACCGCCATCGTGGTGGCTGCGGCGCTCATCAACGCGCTGCGTGCTGCGGACAAGCGCATGGAGGATGTGCGGGTGGTCATCAACGGCGCGGGCGCTGCCGGCTGCTCCATCGGCCGCCACCTGATGAATCTGGGCGTGCGTCACCTGACGATGGTGGATCGCTTCGGCATCATCTGCGAGGGCATGGAAGGGCTGAACCCCGTGCACGCAGAGCTGGCCAAAGTGACCAACCGCGAGCACCGTATGGGCGGACTGGCTGAAGCCATGCAGGGCGCTGATGTATTCATCGGCGTATCCGCGCCCGGTGTCGTAAAGCCGGACATGATCGCCTCCATGAATGAAAAGCCCATTCTCTTCCCCATGGCTAACCCCGTGCCAGAGATCTATCCGGACGAGGCCAAGGCCACAGGCGCGTTCATTGTGGGGACAGGCCGAAGCGATTACCCCAACCAGATCAACAATGTGCTGGCTTTCCCCGGCATTTTCCGCGGCGCGCTGGATGTGCGTGCCAGCGACATCAACGAAGAGATGAAGATGGCTGCCTCTCGCGCCATCGCCTCGCTGGTGAGCGAGGCGGAACTCTCTCCGGAATTCATCATTCCGTACGCCTTTGACAAGCGCGTAGGCCCGATGGTGGCGCAGGCTGTGGCGCAGGCTGCGCGCGACAGCGGCGTGGCGCGGGCATAACTCTAAAAGCACAAGTTCATCGAAAAAGCCCATGGGAGGTTTGGAGGGCCGCAGCCCTCCAACTGCGATCGTATCGACCGGCTTTGCCGGGCGGGCGTTTCCGTGCTCTGCGCGGAAACATTCCTTACGCCGTTTGCCGCCCGGCGAGCCGTAGGCGAGTAGGCAAACGGTGCCTTCCCTCGGCGGAAAAGCTCGCTACGCGATCTTTTCCGCCGTCCTAAAGGCCGCAGACGAGATTCCGTCTGCGGCCTTGTTGCATTTATTTTTCTTAATGAGCGGGCGTTTTTCCTTCTTTCAAGTGCAGCACCAGTTCATCTGCCGAAGACACGACCGCCATTGCCGCCGTGGCAAAGCAGCCCGGGACCGCTGCCGGTGAGATCAGCAGATACGGCACTGCAAACACCATCAGCCCCGTCAGCTTGTTTAGTACCGTATGCAGCGAAGCAAAGCTGTGATCCCGCACCGCTACCAGCGTGTAGGACGCCACGCGCACCAGCAGCGCCGCGCCCACCAGCAGCCAGACCGTTCTGGGCAGGCGTTGCCACAGGGCCGGAAAGATGCGCACCAGCAAAACCGCATAAAACAGTAGATCCGCGGCGCTGTCCAGCTTTGCGCCCAGATCGCTGGTCGTGTGCGTAGCGCGGGCGATCGTACCATCCAGCACATCCGTCAGGCCGCACAGGCTGTACAGCACAAAAAACGCGATGGTGAACGGCTCTGCAAACAGCAGCGCTGCCGTTCCCAGCATGCGCAGAACGGAGAGCAGATTGGGAAGGGTGCATTTCTTCATGCTTTCTGTTTACTCCTGTCCAATGTTTTGCACAATGGAATATCCAGCGTGTGCAAGTGCAGAAAGCGCTTCTTCAAAGCGTTCCTCCTTCACCAGAATGTAATCCGTCTGGAAGGTGGATAACGCAAGCACGCCGATCTGCTTCTCTGCCAGTATACCACACAGCCGGGCCAGAATACCAATCAGCGAAAAATCGAGCACGCCCTCGATGCGAAAAGCTTTCCAGCCATCTTCGCGGTGCGTGGCATTGGCCGGAACCTGCTGCGTGGGGCACACCAGCGATCGTTCTTCATCCGTCCGGCCTGTAAAGCAGAATTCGCTTTCTATATCGACACCGGAATAATCCGCCACCTTGCATACGGAAAAAACGGGGTCAAGCGGTCTGATGTTCATCGTTTACTCCTGTACAAAGGTGAACTGTTCCCACGGAATCTCCGCCGCCTGTTTCTCGCTGAGGATCGCGTCCACATGCATGAGCAGCGGCAGCTGGCTCAAATCGGCCTCGCCCTTTGCAGCGCGCAGTTTGACAGCCCGCGCCACACGCACCGCCACCACCAGCGATTCCAGCGTTACGCCTTTCAGCTGCTCCTTGGCTTCGTCAATGTTCAGGCCGCGTCCCAGCAGGATGCCCACCTGCCTTGTGCGCCCGCCGTAGACGGTCACATACAGATCGCCCACACCGACCCAGAAGCTGCTCAGCTCCTTCACGCCCTGCCACTCCAGCAGGGTATGCATTTCCTTGGCTGCCTGACCGAAAACCGCCGCCTGTGAGTTGAAATGCAGCTCGCTGTCCAGCCCAAAGGCTTTCTGGTTGAGGCCGATGGTCAGCGCAATGCCCAGCGCATAGCCGTTTTTGAGCGCAACGGCGCTCTCAATGCCCATTACATCCGTCGAGAGGCTGATGTGGTAATAATCGGTGCGCATCAGTTCCCGCACTTCCTGCAGCACCTGCAGCTCGTTTCCGCAGAAGGTCACTTCGGTTTGGTCATGCGCCACCAGTTCATAGCTGGTGCAAGGGCCGCCCACGGCGCACAGGTACAGCTGCTTGCCCATTGCATCCAGCTTGTTCTGCCACAGATACGGATAGGGCAGCAATTGCCCGTCCGGCATGTCCATCAGTCCCTTGGTGACCGTCAGCACTTTGCTGCCGTCTGCAATATGCGGCAGCACCTGCTCGCCAAACCAATCCACGCCAAAGCTGCTCACACCGCCGATCACCAGATCCGCGCCGTCCAGCGCTTCGTCCAGTTCCTCGATCTGATGATAAACCATGCCCGCCGGAAAATCCGCATGGAACTTGGGATGGCGGCCGGTCGCCTTGCACGCATCGATGATCTCGCGATCCAGATACGTGCCCACCAGATGTACCTCATGACCGTTTTCACGCGCAGGAAACGCCAATGCCGATCCCATCATGCCTGCGCCCACTATTGTAATCTTTGCCATACTGCTCCCCCATTTCTTTGCGTATGCTGGCATTGTATCACGAAAGCCGGAAAAACGCCAGAAAGAGCCGGATGCAACAGAAGATTTGCATCCGGCTCCTGATTCAAAACCGGTTAGAATGTCAGAATGCCCAGCGCCTGCAGCAGCAGCAACAACAGCAGCAGCGGCGCAATATACCGCACCATCACCACATACAGCCTTTCACGGCTAAAGCGCACGCCGCCCAGTGTCACCTCATCAATGAGCGTCTGCGGTTTGATGATCCAGCCCGCCAGAATGCAGGTGGACAGCGATACGACCGGCATCAGGCAATAATTGCTCAGATAGTCCAGCACATCCAGCAGCTGGCCCACCGTGCCGTTGGGCAGTGCCGCTTCAAAGTACAGCACGTTGTAGCCCAAACACACCAGTATGCCCACCACCAGCGCCATCACGCCAGCGCCCAGCGTGGCTTTGGAGCGCTTCCAGTGGAACCGATCCATCATTCCGGCCGCCACAGCTTCCAGAATGGATACGGAGGAGGTGAGCGCCGCAAAGGCCACCATCACAAAGAACGCGATCCCCACAGCCGTTCCGGCTCCGCCCATCGCGCCAAACACCTTGGGCAGCGAAATAAACATCAGGCTCGGGCCTGCGGACATGCCTTCCGTACCGGCAAAGGCGTATACCGCCGGCACGATCATCATGCCGGCCAAAAACGCCACCGCCGAATCGAAGATCTCGATCTGATTGACAGACTTGACCAGATCCGTTTCTTTCTTCACATAGGAGCCATAGGTGATCATAATGCCCATGGCCACGCTGATGGAGTAAAACAGCTGGCTCAGCGCATCCGTCAGAATGGTCATCAGCTTGCCAAGTGTCAGGCCGGTGAAGTCCGGCACAATGTAGATGCGGAAGCCCTGCAGACCGGTGCGAGTCACGCCCGTCTCGTCAGCGTGGCTCAGCGTGAGCGAGAACACAGCAATGGCGCAGATCAGCACCAGCAGAATGGGCATCAGCACGCGGGAAAGGCGCTCAATGCCCTGATCCACGCCCTTGTATACCACGATCACCGTTGCCGCCAGAAAGACGACGAACCAGAAGATCGGGCTGACCTGCGACGTAATGAAGCCGGTGAAGAAGCCATCCGCCATGGCCGCATGCCCGCTGCCCGTGAGGTAGATCCACAGATACTTCAGCACCCAGCCTCCAATGACGCAGTAATAGGGCAGGATGAGCGCCGGCACCACGGAAGCCGCCGTACCAAGCCAGTTGAACTTTTGATGCAGCCGTCCGTACGCCGTCATGGCGCTCTGACCGGTTTTGCGGCCAATGGCTATCTCCGTGGTCAGCAGCGCAAAGCCGAACGTCAGCGCCAGCACCAGATAGCACAGCAGGAACAGTCCGCCGCCATCCTTGGCCGCCAGATAGGGAAAACGCCAGATGTTGCCCAAGCCTACTGCGCTGCCTGCCGCCGCCAGCACAAAGCCGATGGAACCGGTGAAACTGCCGCGTTTGTTTTTTGTTTCCATTTGTGTTCCTCCCGAAACGCATATCATTCTGATGATACTATACCCCGAAAACGCTCAGGATGCAAGTGGTATTCAGCGCCAATGATCCAGCACTTGTTTCAGCCCTTCCAGCAGCCCCGGCATCCCCACGTCCGCAGCCGCCACAGCGGGCAGCCGGGCCACCACGCTCTCCCCCAGCTTTACGCGCACCATTCCCAGCACGTCGCCCTCGTGCACCGGCGCATCCACCGTTTCAGGCAGTTCCACCTCCAGCGACAGCTGCTTTTCCTGTCCGGGTTTCAGCAGCATGCTCACGCCGTTTCCGGCTGCCGCCTCTACCTGCTCCTGCATGCCCAGCCGCACACGGACGGTCTTGCCCAGCCGGTCGCCCTTATTCAGCACATTGATCCGGCGGTAGTTGGCAAAGCCGTAATCCAGCATGCTGCGCGCTTCGTTAAAGCGGGCCTGACTATTGGGCGTGCCCAGCACGATGGCGATCAGCCGCAGCCCGTTCTTTTCCGCCGTGGCTGACAGGCAGTACTTGGATGCTTCTGCGCTGCCCGTTTTCAAGCCGTCGCATCCGTCATAAAAGCGTACCAGCCGGTTGGTATTGGTCAGATCCGTGGTGCGCCCGCTGGGATGCGTGAGCGTATCCATCCACACCGAAGCATGGGTGAAATACTCCGCGTGCCGGCAGATCTCCGTCGAGAGGATAGCCACATCGCGCGCTGTGGTATACTGCGCATCATCCGGCAGGCCGGTAGCGTTTACATAGCGCGTGTTTGCCATTCCAAGCTCCTCTGCCCGCTGGTTCATCCATTTGGCAAAGGCCGTTTCGCTGCCCGACATGTGCTCCGCCAGCGCGCAGGCTGCATCGTTGGCGCTGGCAATGATGGTGGCGTGCATCAGCGTTTCCAGCGGATAGCTTGCCCCTGCATCCAGCAGTGCCTGACTGCCGATCTGCCCAGCGGCTTCTTGGCTGACCGTTACCTGATCCTGCGCGTGCACCTCCCCTGCCTCCAGCTTTTCCAGCAGGATCAGCAGTGTCATCAGCTTGGTCACGCTGGCGGCCTGTCTCCGCTCGTCCGCATTTTTCTCGAAAATCACCGTACCGGTCTGCGCTTCCACCAGCATAGCACTCGGCGACGTCAGCTCCATTGGCGGCGCGCTTTCCAGTGGCGCAGCCTGCGCCGCTCCGCACAGCATCACCAGCAGCAGTACAACGCACATTCCCCTTTTCCACATCATCAAAAAAGCTCCCTTCCCAGCGCCTGTTACCACAGGATATGCCGGAAAGGGAGCGCTTAAAACCACGGATCACAGGCAGGCGATCACGCCATCCACCAATGCGCTGAAGGTATCCTTGACCCGCAGGCCGGTTTCCATGACTTCTTCATGGTTGAGAGGCTGCTTGAGGATGCCCGCAGCCATGTTGGTGATGCAGCTGATGCCCAGCACCTTCATGCCGCAGTGGCGGGCCACGATGGTTTCCGGCACCGTGGACATGCCCACTGCATCGCCGCCCAGAATGCGCGCCATACGGATCTCCGCAGGGGTTTCAAAGCAGGGGCCGTTCAGCCAGCAGTACACGCCGTTGCGCACTTCCAGATCCATCTTGCGCGCCACACTGCGGGCCAGCGCCTGCAGATCGGCATCGTAGGCCTGACTCATATCGGGGAAGCGCGGGCCAAATTCGTCCAGATTGGGGCCGGTCAGCGGATTCTTGCCGGAGAGGTTGATAAAGTCGGTAATGATCATCAGATCGCCGGGCACCCAGTTGATATTCACGCCGCCGGCAGCGTTGGTGACGATCAGGGTCTTCACGCCCAGCTTGGCCATCACGCGAATCGGCAGAGTGACGGTCTGCAGATCATAGCCTTCATAAGAATGGAAACGGCCCTGCATCATATACACAGCCTTGCCGTGCAGCTTTCCGCTGAGCCAGCAGCCCGCGTGGCCCGGCACGGTGGATACCGGGAAGCCGGGAATATCGGCATAAGGCAGCACCTTGCGCTCCTCCAGCGCTTCGCCGTAAGCGCCCAGACCGCTGCCCAAGATAATGGCGATCTCCGCTTTGCCGCAGGCCGCCTCGATGGCCTTGGCAGCCGTGTTGATCTTTTCCATATACAGATTGGTGTCCATCATGGTGATCTCATCCTTTCAGGTTTATTTCAGAAGATGTGCAAAGGAATGTGCGCCAAAGCGTTCGTCCAATCCGAACAGCTCGGCGATGGTCGCGGCAATGTCGGCATAGGTCTCGCGCGTGCCCAGCTCCGTCACACTCTGCATGGCGGGATTCCACGCCAGAATGGGCACATACTCGCGGGTATGATCCGTGCCGTGGAAGGAAGGATCGCAGCCGTGATCAGCCGTCAGGAGGAGCAGATCCTCCTCATTCATCAGCGCCTTGATCTCATTCAGGCGCTGATCGAAATACTCCAGTGCAGAGGCATAGCCCTCCACATCGCGGCGATGGCCGTACACGGAATCAAAATCCACCAGATTCACAAATACCAAGCCGCTGAAATCGCGCTGCATCACCTTCAGCAGCGCATCCACACAAGCGGGATTGCCCGCTGCGTGGTCGCTTTCGCTCAAGCCCTGCATGCAGAAGATATCCTCGATCTTGCCAATGCCCATGGTGAAGTAGCCCTTTTTCTTTAGCGCATCCAGCACAGTCGGGCCAAACGGCGGCATGGAAAAATCGCGGCGGCGGGGCGTGCGCACAAACGCGCCCTTGCCTGTGCCGGTAAAGGGACGGGCGATCACGCGTCCCACGCCATGCTCGCCTTGCAGCTGTGCACGGGCAATGCGGCACATTTCGTACAGTTTTTCGGGCGAATAGAGATCCTCGTGGCAGGCGATCTGGAACACGCTGTCAGCGGATGTATAGACGATGGGATAGCCCGTCTTCATGTGTTCTTCGCCCAGCTCGTCCAGAATAGCGGTGCCGCTAGCAGGATAGTTGCCCAGCGTCTTGGTGCCGATGGCCTTTTCAAACGCCTCGATCACCTCGGCAGGAAAACCATTGGGGTAGGTGGGAAACGGCTTTTCCAGCTTCAGGCCGGTGATCTCCCAGTGTCCGGTTGTAGTGTCCTTGCCGGCGGATTGCTCCGCCGCACGGCCATAAGCACCCGCACCGTTTTCCGGCAGTGCGCCACCCACATTGGGGATCAGCCCCAGACCCATCTGCGCCATATTGGGCAGCGCGGGATGCTTCTGCTCAATGATATGTCCCAGCGTATTCGCACCCACATCGCCATAATGCTGCGCATCCGGCAGTTCTCCCGCTCCCACGCTGTCCAGCACGATCAGAAATACGCGTTTCATCGTTGTTGTTTCCTCCTAAAAACAGGCATTCGGACGCGCCGAACGCGTCCGATCCCTATCCGTTACTCGCCCAGTCGGATGCAAGCAGGGCCGACGGGACGAATGTCCAGAATATTGCAGCTATGCGCGCCAAAGACAGCTTCCATTTCCTTTACGAAGCTTTCCAGACGCTTCTGAGGCACAAAATTGAGCGTGGTGCCGGCAAAGCCGCCGCCATGCACACGCCACGCGCCGCCGTCGCGCAGCTTCTGTTCACCCAGCATCAGCGCCAGCGACAGCTGCTGATTCTCGGTGCTGGCAAAGATATTCTGCAGATAGCAGAAGCTGCTGCGTCCGCTTTCGATGATCAGGCGCAGGAAAGTATCCAGATCATCGCTCTGCAGCGCAGCCGCCTGATCCGTCACGCGGCGGTTTTCGGCAAAGTAATGTGCAGCACGCATGATCGCGCGGTCGGCATGGGGAATGCCCAGCTTTTCACGCAGCTGCGGAATAGCCTTGGTAAACTGTTCCGGCAGCACACGGCGCAGGTTCTTTTCGCCAAAGTAAGCGGCCACAGCGCGCATCTCGGCGGGAATGGCTGCATAATGATCCGTCAGATCATCGTGGCTGCCGCCGGTGTTCACCACCACCAGCGCGTAGCCCTTGGCGGCAAAGTCATAGGAGATTGCCTGTACATCCGGATCCTCAGATTTGAAGTCGATATAAGCCAGCCCGCCCACGCTGGAGGCCATCTGATCCATCAGGCCGCTGGGCTTGCCAAAATACACATTCTCGGCAAACTGGGAAATCTGCGCGCGGCGCTTGGCCGTGAGCTGATTGCCATTGTACAGCTCGTCAAAGATGGCGCACAGCAGTACTTCCACGGCAGCGGAGCTGGACAAGCCGCTGCCGCCGCGCACGGTAGAAGTCATCACCGCGTCGAAGCCGCCCAGCCGGCAGCCGTCTTCCTTCATCTTATAGGCCACGCCGCGCACCAGCGCAGCGGTGGTACCCTTTTCGTCCTCGTGCATGTCCAGATCGTCCAGCGACACCGAGATGGGCGCATAGCCTTCGCTGTAAATGTTCACCCACTGATCCGCGCGGGGCGTGACCGCCGCCAGCGTATCCAGGTTCACCGCAGCCGCCAGCACCTTGCCGCAGTTGTGGTCGGTGTGGTTGCCGCCGATCTCGGTGCGGCCCGGCGCGCTGATCATATACACGGTCTGCCCGCTGGTGCCGACGATTTCTTCATGCTTCTTGAGCAGGCGGCTATAGCGCGTGCTTTGCTCCACCAGCATACCGTCGCGCTGACCATAGATATGGTTGAGCTGCTTCATCACTTCGGGGGTCTTGAGCTGACTGATCATAAGCGCATAGTTATTCATAACATTCCCATCCTTCTTTGGTGGTATGCACAAATGTGCGTCGGGGAGGATCCCTTGCCGATGGTTTACAAGCGGTCGGCCACCTTCTGCCAGAAGGCGACCATGTCGTCCATGCCGCGTTCGCTCAGGCCCTGATGGAAAGCGGCGACGGTTTCATCGTTGATGTCGATCTCGCCCAGCACGAAGCGTGCGAGCGTTTCATCCACATAGGTGCCCAGTTCCTGCTGCAGGCCCGCCACATACTGCGTCTCTTCCGTGGTAAGCGTATAGGTGGGGAATGGCTGCACCGCCATTTCATTCAGGCGGTTCATCTCAGCGTTGATGGCGCGCACATCCTCATCGGCATAGCGGTCATAGAACGCCTGCGGGAAGTACCACGGCATCTCGCCGGTATCATACACAGACAGACCCGTCAGCACTTCCATGGACATGCTTTCAATGCCGCCGACCCAGTCCCAGTAGCCGTCTTCGTCATACTCGTAGTTCTCGTCCTCGATGCCCACCATGGCCTCGATAGCGCCTTCTTCGGTGTAGAGCGTGTCCACCCAGCGCAGCAGCGCTGCCGGATCCTCGCAGGCAGAGGTGATGGCAAAGGTGCCGCGGGTCACGCAGCCGAACAGATTGCGGTACACCTGCTTGCCTTCATAAACAAAGGGATCGATGACCACATAATCCATCGCCGCATCATAGGGCAGCAGGTTCACCGGGGTGGGCGCAAACATGGCGCCGTAGGTGATGGTCGCGTCCGTATCGGTCACTCTGCGCAGGCTGTCCGCCGTTGTGAATCCGTTGGGATCCAGCAGCCCCTCGGCATAGAATCCACGCATGGTGCGGGCCAGCTCCACAAAGCTGTCCTCCGCAGGCCAGTAGCACACCGTACCCGCATCATCCAGATAGATGTTGTAGTCGTTGGCCACCACGCCCCACGCATGGGAGAAGAACTTCAGCTCCCACGGGCCCAGGAACATCATGGGCGTTTCGTCCTGCTTGCCGTTGCCATTGGGGTCCCGATCCCGGAAGGCGATGAGCACCGTCTTGAGGCTTTCCAGATCGGTGGGCATGTCCAGCTTGAGCTTTTCCAACCAAGTGCGGTTGATCCACATGGCATTCTGCGGCGCTGTCTCCTGAATGGCGGGCAGCGCGCCGATCTTGCCGTTTGGCAGCGTGATGGCGCTGAGCCAGTCGGGATGCTCCTGCAACAGCCGCCACAGGTTGGGCGCGTATTCGCTCAGCAGCGGCGCAAGGTCGATCAGCTTGCCGCTGTCGGTCAGGCTGATCAGCTCGTCCGTCGTCAGCGCAGCCTTGAACAGCACATCCGGCATGTCTGCGCCATCAGCAAACATGGCTTTCTTGGCCGCTTCCCAGTCGGAGGATTTGCTGTACTGCTGGAAAGTGAAGGAAATGCCGGTGCGCTGCTGCATGCGCTCAAAAAACAGGTTGGTGCTCCAGTCGTGCGTGCTGTCTTCGCCGTCAAAGCCGGCCATGGTAAAAGCGGCCTCCTGCGCAAGGCTGAACGCCGGAAGCAGCGTCAGCAGCCCGCAGCACAGAAGGCAAAGGATCCGTCGAAACATTGCGTAGCCTCCATGTAGTAAAAAATCATGTGCAAAAAAAGAGCACATCTTATGTATATTATACCTGATAACCGGATATTTGAAAACCTTTTCTATAGATTTTTTCGCCGTTCACCGTCGGGCGCGAAAGGATGCCGGGCAGTTTCCCGCCCGGCAAATATCGCCTTGTTACGGCGCAACGCGCACAGGCTCGGAATACTCGCTGTAGACCCGCCTGCCGTTGCTGTTTTTGTAGGCGCGCACTTTGTAGTAGTAGGTTCGGCTCAAGTCATCCGCTTCCAGCTTATACGTCCAGCTCTTGGTGGTGGCCTCCTCCGCCACCTTGGTGTAGCTGCCGCTCCGGCTTGTGGAGCGGTACAGCACATAGCCGGACGCGCCCTTAAGATACACTGACAGGTTCCAGTGCTTGGTGTATTCCTTCGCCTTCAGCTCCGGCACTGCATCACCAATGGTGGAGGCAGTCACGGCGGACGATGCGGACGCAGGACCGATCGTAACGGTGCAGGTCGCGTCCTCCAGCCCATCCGCCTTCACTGTCAGCGTACCGGTGCCGTTTTTCTTTTTCTTCACAGTGCCGTCCTTGCCGACGGTGAACACGCTGATGTTGCTGCTTTTGAACGTCAGATCTTCCAGTTCACACTTGCCGATCCTGACATCATAACGGTCGTACAGGTAAACCGCAGGCGCAGCGGATGTTTTGGTTTTGAGCGTCAGGTCATCCGCGCGCAGTTCAAAGCGGCGGTGACTGTTATCCGCACGCTCATACATGCCCTTGGCAATTTCCACCGAGATGTTCTTTGTCTGTCCGGCCTTAGCGGTGCTATCCGCCTTCTTGGCAGAAATGCCCGCAGGCTGCTGATGCAGCAGCATTTCCCAATAATACTCGTTCGCGCTGCCCTTCATGCACACGCAGCCGATTCCAACATGGGTAAAATCTCCGTCCAGCAGCACATCCAGCGCCGTGTCCGTCCATTCAGCCAGCACTTCCTCCGCCTTGGAAACGCCTGCGGCGATGCATTCGCTCACCGCTTCCACCTTTCGCAGACTGGTATAGCCGTCCGCCGCGGTGTCATACTCCGTCAGATCCGGGCGGTCATGGTCAAAAAACACAAACAGTTCCGCTGCGCGCTGAACCGCCGCCTTTTCCAGATCCGATAGCATCACCAGTTCGCTCAGGCCGTTTTCCTTGCGGAGCGTGTTGATCTGCTTGAGCAGCGTGCGCGCCCGGTTCTGATAAGTAACCGCCTGAAAGCTGACCGTCATCGTCTTGGCCGCAGCCGCCTGCGCCGTTGGCACAAACGGAGCGCACAACGCCAGCGCTATCAGCAGGCAAAGAATTCTTCGAAAAGGATGCAACATGGAAATCTCCCTCCTATAGTCAAATCGTCCGCAATCAACTTTCGAATGTCCCGTGTACCCAGATGTACACCAATGAGCCGTTTTGCTGCTGTAGATCACCGAATCCGGATCAGGCATGTGCGCAGCGCGTTTAAGCCCATTCGCGCATAAAGCGTAACCTGCGGCGATATCAGCTGGCTGTTCACATACAGATCATCCGTCTGCGAAATCATCTTCCTGAGGCTTACATTCGTTATCGATTTCGGCAAGCATCATCCATCGTTCAAGCATTCGTTTATGGTTCGTTCCACCACTTCAAACAGGAAAAAGCCCGCAGCACTACAAGAGCGAATTGAATGAGGAGATCATCCCATTTTCGGCGGTTTGACGGCAAATAGAATCACCACGCCTACCGTTGAAAGCGCAGCGGCGGTGAGCAGCATTTTTTGCGGATCGCCGTCTGCGGCAGTCAGCATCATGCCGCCCAGAAGCGATGCGCAGATGGAGCTTATGCTCTGCCCAATGCCCAAAAAGGTTTGCCCTTTGTTGCGGTTTCCTTCGCCTACCAGTTCGTTGACGTAGTACACCGAGGCCGGAATAAACAGCGCGTATGAAACCATCTGCATGGCCTGACTCACATAAATCCACGCCATGCTGGTGGCAAAGCAGATCACCAGCGTGCGCACCACAAAGCATACGGCGGCAAACAGCACAATCGTGCGCGTTTTGAACCGCTTGCTCAGCAGAGGATAGGCCGCCATGGCCGGCAGCTCGATAAATGCTGTAAAGGCAGAAATGCTGCCAAACTGTGCCACATCGCCGCCGATGGAAAGCACGATTTGATACATGTAGCTGGCGCGTACGGAGTAGGAGTAGTACATGAGCACTACGCCTGCAACGAACAGGCAGAAATTCCGGTTTTCGCGGATAAACGCAAGCAGGTTGAGGGCTTGTTTTTCTCCACGTTTACTGTGCTTGGTGCCACGCCCAAACGGCAGCAGTGCCAGAATACTCAGCACGCAGAACAGAATGACAAAGGGCATGATGACGCTCTCGGTTTTGGTGACAACCAACTTTCCCAGCAGCAGCGAGGCAGCGCCGTAGCCCACCGAGCCAATGCCGCGCGCTAACCCGAAGTTGAGATTCACGCCCCGGTTCACCTGCTCCATGGCAAGGCTGTTGGTAAAGGTTTCGGAAATGCTCACCACAAAGTTGAGTAACACAAACAGCCCTGCAACCACCACAGGCGCCAGTCCGCCCGGCAGAAGCGCCACCGCTTCCACCAGTGCAATCAGGTAAAACAGCACGATCAGTTGGTTCAGGCTCAGTTTGTGAGTGCGATCCGCCAGGCTGCCCAGCATTGGCTGTACCACAACATTCACGCCCATACCCAGTGCCAACACCAGCCCGATTTGGGAATCATTCAACCCCTGCGCCCTCAGATAGACCGAGGAGAATCCAAAAATCGCCGCGCATGCAGCATTGAACAGCACCTGAATCAGTGCATAATGCGCCGTCATTTGGAGAGAGCCACGATCCATCTTCATGCTTATCAGCTCCATTTTCACTTTTGCAGCTTTCGCTTTCATTGTATCATAGTCTCCCTGGTTTAACAAGCCAAAGCGCTTAATGGGTAAAGAATCAAAAAGCCATTATTCTTTAATGGTGGTTCATTTAAGGATGTCCTATCCCAACAGACGTACAGTTGCCAAAACTTTTTCACTTCCGCAACTGACATTCCGCGCATTCTGTGATATGATAAAGATAATGATTCGTTTGTTTTCATAGGAAAGGGGCCGTTGTTATGTATCGGATTATGGATCTCAATCCACAGCTCATGCCCTATGCAGGGGATATCAATCTTCGCATGTTCCTCTACCGCGCCACCAAACAAAAGCTCATGCCGGAAGGCGGCAGGCTGACGGACTTTGCCAACGCGCCGGCGTATTTCGGCTTTCACCATGTGGATGGCGGATGGTATTACCGCGAGTGGGCGCCCAGCGCCTATCAGCTATACCTTACAGGCGACTTCAACGGCTGGAACCCAACCAGCCATCCGCTGACCAAGCTGGAGAATGGCAACTGGGAACTGTTCCTGCCGGGGGACGACGCGCTGTGGGAAGGCTGCAAAGTCAAGACCGTGGTAGACGCCAACATGCAGCGTACCGAGCACATTCCGCTGTATGCCCGCCGGGTGGTGCAGGATGCCAAGACCATCACCTGGTGCTGCGAGATCGTAGATGATCAGAAGGCGTTCAACTGGACCGATGAAGGTTTCCACGGCGATGACGAACTGTTCATCTACGAAGCCCATGTGGGCATGGCGCAGGAAGAAGGAAAGGTAGGCACCTATCGCGAGTTTGCCGATCTCATCCTGCCGCGTATTCAGCGCGCCGGATACAACACCATCCAGCTGATGGCCATCATGGAGCACCCCTATTACGGCAGCTTCGGCTATCAGGTTTCCAGCTTCTACGCTGCTTCCAGCTGGTTCGGCACGCCGGACGACCTCAAATATCTGGTCAACAGGGCGCATGAAATGGGCATCCGCGTGCTGCTGGACGTGGTGCATTCCCACGCTGTGAAAAACACGGCCGAGGGGATCAACATGTTCGACGGCACGGTATGGCAGTTCTTCCATGACGGTGCGAAGGGGGATCATCCCGCGTGGGGCACCAAGTGCTTTGACTACGGCAAAACCGGCGTGCTTCACTTCCTGCTGTCCAACCTCAAGTTCTGGATGACGGAGTATCATTTCGACGGCTTCCGTTTCGACGGCGTTACCTCCATGCTCTATCACGACCATGGGCTTGGCACGGATTTCAACGACAACAAAAAATACTTTTCCTACAACACCCATGTAGAGGCCATCACCTATCTGCAGCTGGCCAACGAGCTCATCCGCGAGGTAGATCCCCGCGCCGTGACCATTGCCGAGGACATGAGCGGCATGCCCGGCATGTGCCTGCCCATTGAGGATGGCGGCATCGGTTTTGATTACAGGCTCGGCATGGGGCTGCCGGACATGTGGATCCGCACGGTCAAGGAGCAGACAGACGAAAGCTGGAACCTGAACCAGATGTGGAGCGATATGTGCCTGCGCCGTCCGGGCGAAAAAACCATCGCTTATGTAGAAAGTCATGATCAGGCGCTGGTGGGCGATAAAACCATGATCTTCCGTCTGGCCGACGCCGCCATGTACACCGATATGGACAACACCTGCCACACCCCCGTCATCGACCGCGCGATTGCCCTGCACAAGATAATCCGCCTGTTCACGCTGGCCGGCGGCGGTGAAGGCTACCTCAACTTTATGGGCAACGAATTCGGCCACCCGGAATGGATCGACTTTCCGCGCGAGGGCAATGGCTGGAGTTTCCATTACTGCCGCCGTCAGTGGAGCCTGTTGGATAACGGCTTCCTGAAATATCAGAAGCTGGGCGCATTTGACCGCGATATGATCCATCTGGCGCGCGAACACAAGCTGTTCCGTCAGCAGATGGCCGATCTGATGCTGCTGAAGGAGCCGGAAAAAGTCATCGTGTTCTACCGGAACGGGCTGCTGTTCGCCTTCAACTTCCATCCGAGCGAGTCGCTCACGCATGTGCTGGTGCCCATTCACCAGAATACCGACTATTCCGTCCTCCTCTCCACCGATGACAAGGACTACGGCGGCTGGGCGCGCGTAGAGCACCAAAATTACCCCACCAAGCTGTTCAACGGCAAATACTATGTGGAGCTTTACCTGCCGACCCGCACCGCCGTGGTGCTCAAGGCTGGGGCGCTGAATAAGCCGCTGGAGCCCATCAAGGCAGCACCCGCCGAGCAAGAGCAAAGCGTCGCAGCCCCGAAGAAAGCGCGTTGATTCTCATTGTTTCCCAGTCAGATCCTTTTGGACAAAAGCAGCCCCTCCGCCAGAGCATTGCAGGCGGAGGGGCTGTTTTGATGATGTTTTTTACAGGGGGCGTTCCTTGCCGAAGTAGCACACAGCGACGGTGCCAGGGCCGCAATGCGCGCCGATCACGGGGCCGACGTACCACGTCTGCACTTCGCCCAGTTCGGGGATGCGCTCGCGCAGCAGCTTTTCCAGCCGGGCGGCGTCCTCGGGGGCATCGGCATGCATGATCACAGGCAGCGCGTTGGCGGGATCGTCAATGTTCTCCGCCGCCTTTTCAGCAATGAGGCGTAGTGCGCTCTTGCGGCCGCGCACCTTATCCGAGCTGACCAGCTTGCCTTCTTTCGTTTCGGTAATGATGGGCTTGAGATCCAGCATGGTGCCTACGGTAGCGGCCACCGCGCCGATGCGTCCGCCGCGGCGCAGATACTTCAGATCATCCACGGTGAACCATGCCTGTGCGCGCAGGCGGTTTTTCTCCAGCCACTGCGCCACTTCCTCCATGGATCTGCCTGCGCGGTACATCTCATGCGCCTTCAGGATGAGGATGGACTGCGGAGCGGAAATACTCAGTGTATCCACCACGATCATCTTGCGCTCCGGGTACTTTTCCAGCAGTTCTTCCCGCGCAGCGTACACATTGTTGATGGTGCCGGACAGCTGGCTGGAAAACGCCACGAACAGAATGTCCTGCCCTCTTTCGAAGCAAGGCTCGAAATACTCCAGATACGCGCCCACCGGCAGCAGCGATGTGCTGGGCGCGGCGCCTGCGCGCATACTGTCGAAATACTCCTTCTGTGCACCGTTGCGGCCAAGGTCGTCCATGTGTTCTTTTCCGTCCACCATGTAGGGCATGTATACCATGCTCAGCTCCAGTTCGTCCACATAGCGAAACGGCAGGTCGGAATCGGAATCGGTCATAAAAACATAGGGATTCATGCGATTTTCTCCTTCCAGCCGGGGCCAATAAGCAGCCCCAATGAATCAAATAAATACGTTCACATTGTAACCTTTTCTGATCCATTTTGCAAGTAGGCGCAAGGAGCCGCATGCTTGCGCCGTTTACACCGTTCCCTTGGGCTGGGCCGTCACCGTCGCCTCCTTCACGCTGCTGGGCGCTTTTTCGTCTGTCTGCATTCCGCCGTCATAGGATGCCTGCTCCAGAATGCCCTCCATGGCCTTGAGGATGCTTTCGCTGGTGCCGGTAGCGCCGGCCACAGCATCCACCCCGTGGATGCCGTTGGCTGCAATGATAGCCGGGATCATCGTTTCCTCCGCCTTGCGGTAGTGCTCGCTCTTTTCGCCGCCCGTGTTCTCCGTCTGCACGGATTCTATCTTTCCGTTCCGCACGATCACCGTCAGGATCACCTTGCCGCCGTACCCATCCGCCTGATCGCGGTACACCCCGTTTTCAAGCGCCTGTGCCGATGCAGCCACCACAAGGATCACCGCAGCGCACAGTGCACACTGTCTCCATTTTCTCACATTCTTCCCTCCTGTTGCATTGACTTTGCAAAGCATGTGTTGTATAAAAAAGAGTGGCCGACAGGCCAAAGGACGCGCTGCCGTGCGGCGCGAATCCATCCATCATGGAAAGGGGATCATCACACATGGTCCGTACCATCGTAGGCGCAAACTGGGGCGATGAAGGAAAGGGCAAGCTCACCGACGTGCTGGCTGAAAGCAGCGACATTGTGGTTCGCTTTCAGGGCGGCGCAAATGCCGGCCACACCATCATCAACGACTATGGCAAGTTCGCCTTGCACCTGCTGCCTTCTGGCGTTTTCCATCAGCAGATCGCCAATATCATCGGCCCGGGCGTAGCGCTGGATATTGAAAAGCTGCTCAAAGAGTACGATGACGTGGTTGCACGCGGCGTACCCAAGCCCACCCTTTACATTTCCGACCGTGCGCAGGTGCTGCTGCCCTATCATGTGGCCTTTGACTGTTATGAGGAAGAGCGCTTGGGCAAGGCCAGCTTCGGCTCCACCAAGAGCGGCATCGCTCCCTTTTACGGCGATAAATACCTCAAGATCGGCATTCAGGTCTGCCAGATCTACGATGAAGCCATTCTGCGTGAGCGTCTGTCCAGCGCGGTGAGTCAAAAGAACATCACGCTTGAAAACCTCTATCACAAGGATCCCATTGATCTGGAAGCACTGATCGAGCATGTGCGCGCGCTGGGTGAGCGTATCCGCCCCATGGTCATCGACACCACGGCCTACCTGCACCGCGCTCTCAAAGAAGGCAAGACCGTGCTGCTGGAAGGCCAGTTGGGTTCCCTGCGCGATCCTGACCACGGCATCTACCCCTACACCACCTCCTCTTCGCCTCTGGCGGGTTACGGCCCGGTGGGGGCAGGCGTGCCCGTGACCGCCATGGAGGATATCCTGTGCGTGACCAAGGCGTATTCCAGCTGTGTGGGCGCAGGCCCCTTTGTGACGGAGCTGTTCGGCGATGAGGCAGAAGAGCTGCGCCGCCGCGGCGGAGACGCCGGTGAATACGGCGCTACCACAGGCCGCCCGCGTCGCGTGGGCTGGTTCGACGCGGTAGCCACACGCTACGGCTGCATGGTGCAGGGCGCGACCGAAGCCGTGCTGACCAATCTGGATGTGCTGGGCTATCTGGATGAGATCCCCGTCTGCACAGGATATGAGGTGGACGGGCGCATCATTCGCGATTTCCCCTCCACTCCTACACTGATGAAATGCAGCCCGGTCTACACCATGCTGCCCGGTTGGAAGCAGGATGTGCGCGGCGTGACCCGTTGGGAAGATCTGCCCGAGAATTGCCGCAAATACATCGAGTTCCTTGAAAAAGAGCTGGAGGTACCCATTCCCATGGTCTCCACCGGCCCCAAGCGCAGCGAGATGCTGTATCGCTGATTTCGCTCCTTCTTTGATAGACAGAAAAGGCGCTGGTTCCCTCACATCAGGGATCCAGCGCCTTTTTGGGCTCGCATCGGCGATCAGTTTTCGTCCGCACGCTTCATGACGAACGTATTCGTTTCAAAGCGTTCCTTCTCCCAGCATTCGTAAGCACGCAGCGTATAGGTCTCGTGCAGCTCGTTGCGGCCGATGGAAATGCTTTGACGGAAGCGGCTGGCCGTTGCCATATCATCGCCGTCCAACGGGCTTACGCTTCCGCTGGAGGTCAGGCCATCCATCAGCCTTTGCTGGCTGGGCTCATCCGCTTCGATCTGCGGATCAATGAACTCAAACCACAGTCCACCCTCCAGCCGATCATAGGCATCACGGTCGGTTACGGTAAAATCGATCGTTGTGTGAATATCCAGCGCACGCACTTCCATGCGGATCTCATCCACCCGAACGCCCGCCGCGGGATAGTCTGCGCCCGAAACGCTCACATAGGTTTCCTTTTGATATTCTGTTTCCGCAAGGGTAAGGGGCGTTTTCAGCATCACCGTTTCTCCCTGCTGGCTGCCGCCTACCATTCTGTCCGTATACTCGGTCAGATACAGTGCAAGCATTGCTTCCCGCTGCGGCTGGATCCCGCCTTCGTACTCTTCCTCAACATACAGCGTCAGCGTTCCATCCTCATTCAGGCAGAAATCCATGCTTCCGCCGCTGCTGTTGCCCTCCAGCGGCAAGATACAGACATCCACCCGATACGCCGCCTGATAACCCTTCTCCTGATAGTGCTGCGCCACAGTGCGTTCATCTGCGGCCGTCTCCGTCTGCTGCTTTGAAAAGCTCAGATTCAGCCATGGATCCTCAGGGCTCACATCTTCGCCCACCAGCAGCGTATCCGCGCGCTTGGGCGTCACATCCACCGTCATGCGGGACAGCAGCCCATCGTAGTACAGTTCGCGCAGGCGCACCGTCACCGTCTCGTTTTCCATGGTCAGCACATCCTGCTGCACATAGCTCTGCGCATCCTCGGGCATATAGGTGTTCGCGTGGTTGCCCGCAAACTCCAGCAGGCCCACGCGCGCCGCCGCTGCGATCGCAGCCGTTACCACCAGAAACAGAGCCATCACCAGCACCACAGCAGCGGATCGTTTCTTTTTCATCACAGGGTTCTCCTTTCCATTCAACGTGTCGATCGTTTTTCGTCTCAGCTGGGGAGAAACGTGCACATCCGCCATTTCTGCGCGGAAGCGGGCCGTGAATTCTTCTTTTTTCAAAGCTCGATCTCTCCCTTCAATGCTTTTTGCAGCAGCTTGCGCGCCCGGTTCAGCCGTGTAGACACCGTGTTGACGGACAGGCGCAGCAGCTGTGCGATCTCCTTCAGTTTCATATTCTGGTCATAATACAGCACGATCACTTCGCGATATTTGCCCGGCAGCGCAAGCACCGCCGCGCGCACGGGCGAATCCTCTGCAGCTGTCGGCGCGTCCGCCGCCAGATCCAGCAGTTCGTCGATGGGCGCGCTTTTGCGCCGCATGCGAAACCAACCGGAGCGGAGCATATCGCGGCAGGTGTTGACTGCAATGCTGGCCAGCCACGTTTTTTCGCTGCTTTCGCCGCGAAAGCGTTCCTTTGCTTTCCATGCTTTCAGAAACGTTTCCTGAAACGCATCCTCAGCCAGCTGCCGATCGCCCAGATAGCTGAGGCACAGGCGGAATACATCATCTCCGTACAGATCGATGAGCTCCTCGATCTCCACCGGCATCCCCTCTTTCCATGCGTTTTACATTCATATAGACGCGCGGCATCCCGTTTTTTCGTTCACTTTTTGCAAAAGGAAAACAGCGCTGCATCTGCGAACGGAAGCAGCGCTGTTTTCTTTTTTCGTTTATGGAAGGAGCAATGCAAAGCCGTCGCTCTCACCGTCATCCGCCGATCCCAGATAGGCGCGCACACCGTTCTGGATGACGCAGCTTTCAGGACTTTCTGTCATCATAGCGCACAGCTGCTGCCTTGTCACCCACCGATGGCCGACGGTCTCGCCCGGCTGCAGACGGATGGTCGGCTTCTCGCCCTTCGTCACGCACAGATATCCGCGATACAGTGCATGTTTCCGATGGCTGATCTCCTCATACAGCGGGATCAGTTCCTTCGCACGGATCCCTGTTTCCTCGTACAGTTCCCGCTGCGCCGCCTTCTCCGGCGTCTCGCCGCTGAGCACGCTGCCGCCGGCGCTGGCCTCGTAAACGCCGGGCCACGTTTCCTTGTGCGGATCGCGCTGCATCAGCAGCAGCGTACCGTCCTCATGCTCCACCAGCACGCCCACCACCAGATGATATGTGCCATCCGGCACGCGCTGACCGCGCACCAGCGTGCCTCCTGTCAGGCGGCCTTGTGCGTCACAAGCATCCCACAGTTCCATGTTCGCTTCTCCGGTCGTACAGCAGCCCGCCGTCCGCCACATGCTTCAAATGCTCGCCGTAGGGGGATTTGCCATAACGCTGGGCCGATTCCAGCAGCTCCTCCTTATCGATCCAGCCGCGCTTGTAGGCGATCTCCTCCAGCGCCGCGATCTTCACGCTCTGCCGTTTCTCCACCATCTGCACAAAGGTGGCCGCCTCAATGAGGCTGTCCATGGTGCCGGTGTCCAGCCACGCAAAGCCCCGTCCCAGCACCTTGGCATGCAGTGTGCCTTCCTGCAGATACATATCATTCAGCGTGGTGATCTCCAGCTCGCCGCGCGCGCTGGGGCGGACGGCATGGGCCTTGCGGCTCACGCCTGCGGGATAGAAATACAACCCCGTGATGCAGTAATTGCTCTTGGGCTTCTGCGGCTTTTCCTCTACGGAAAGCACCTTGCCGTTTTCGTCGAATTCCACGATCCCAAAGCGTTCGGGATCGTTGACATGATAGCCAAAGATGGTGGCCATGCCGTTTTCCGCGTTCTGCGCCGCATCGCGCAGCATGGCGGAAAAGCCATTGCCATAGAAGATATTATCGCCCAGCACCATGGCGCACGGCTCATCGCCGATGAAGGCTTCCCCAATGAGGAACGCCTGCGCCAGCCCGTCGGGCGAGGGCTGCACCGCATAGCTCAGGCTGATGCCGAACTGGCTGCCGTCGCCCAGCAGGTCGCGGAAGCGCGGCGTATCCGTCGGCGTAGAAATGATCAGTATTTCGCGGATGCCCGCCAGCATCAGCGTGGACAACGGATAATAGATCATGGGCTTATCGTACACAGGCAGCAGCTGCTTGCTGGTGACCATGGTAAGCGGATACAGCCGTGTGCCTGCACCACCGGCCAGAATAATGCCTTTCATGAGAAAAAACGCTCCTTTCGTATGGGGCTGTAACGAATGCTCTGTTTGCATTATACCTGTTTCACTTGGCAAAGTAAAGGCAGGTCATTTGTGATACCGCTCCCCCGCATTGATTTTTGCAGCGCGGAACAGCTGCTCCAGCAGCATCACCCGCGCCAGCTGGTGGGGAAAGGTCATCTTACTCATACTCATGCGTTCGTTGGCGCGTTTCAGCACGTCCGGATGCAGCCCCAGAGAGCCGCCGATCAGAAAGGTGACATGGCTTTTGCCCTGCGTGAACAGGTCGCTCATTTTGCGCGCCAGTTCCGTGCTTTCGTGCTGCTTGCCGTCGATGCACATAGCGATCACATGATCCTGCGGGCCGATCTTTTGCAGGATCCGCTCTCCCTCGCGCTTCATGACAGCCTCGTTGAGCTTGTCCGAAGGCTGCGCGGGTTCGGGTTCATCCGGCAGCTCCACAACGGTAACAGGCATGATGCGCTTGAGACGCTTGAGGTATTCCTCCGCTGCGTCGGCAAAATACTTTTCGCGCAGCTTGCCCACGCAGATCACGGTAACGGCCATCGCTCAGCGAACCTCCTCAAACAGCGTGGCATCCACGCGCACATCGCGGAACAGCCGCCCAAAGTACTCTGCGTTCCCCTGCGGCAGATACAGGGTGGTCAGCTCCTCCTGTTCGCTCACGGAAACCACCGTGTGCACATTGTCGCGCGCATCGCGCAGTTTCATGCCTGCATAGGGCCGCACATCCTCCTCGCTTTCCATCCACAAAAGTGCGATCCCGCGCTCGCCCAGTTCCAGCACCTCGTCCAGCAGCCGAAGTTTCATAAGCTCCTCCTTATTCCACCGCAAACATGCAGCTGGCCTGATAGCGCGCCGCCACATGCAGCGTCACATCGGCGTCGATCTCCGCGCCTGCGTCCGTCAGCGCAGTGTGCGCCGTTCGATACGCTAGCTCCGGCGTGTTGTTCTCACTGCTCAAATGCCCCAGCAGCAAATGACGCGTACCGCTCTGCGCGAGCTCCACCGCCGCCTGCGCGCCGCTTGCATTGCTCAGATGGCCCTTGCGCCCCAAAATGCGCTGTTTGAGGTGGGACGGATAATAGGGGTTGCGCTTGAGCATCTCCGGATCGTGATTGCTTTCCAGCAGCACCACCTCCGCACCGGACACGGCATCGCGCACCGTATCGGAAAAATAGCCCAGATCGGTCGCAACGGCCACGCTGGTTTTGGGGGTGTAGATGCGATAACCCACGGGATCGTTGGCATCGTGAGGGATCGTGAAGGGGACGATCTCCAAATCGTTGAGAAAAAAGCTCTCCCCCGCCATGATGGCGATCCGATGATGCAGCGGCACATCGCCCACACAGGCTTCCATGCCCGCCCATGTCCCCTCGGTAGCATAGATGGGAACATGCAGCTTGCGCGACAAAATGCCTGCGCCCTTCACATGGTCGCTGTGCTCGTGGGTGATGAGAATGGCCTGCACATCGCACGGATCCAGCCCGGCGGCGCGCATGGCTTCCAGCGTCTGCTTGCCGCTCATGCCGCAGTCGATCAGCACCGCGCCGCGCTCCGTAGAAAGATATACAGCGTTTCCGCTGGAACCGCTGAAAAGCGTACAAAATCGGGTCAAAACAGTCTGCTCCTTCCGTCCGCATTGCGGACGACTTATTGTACCATCTTTCGACGTTTCGGGAAAGAGCGGTTTTATATTCCTTTGGGCGCGCATATCCTGTCGTACTCCCCCGCAACCTGACCACCCCGCAAGGAGGCCTTCCATGACGCTCAGCGAGCTGCGCACCAAAGAGATCATCGACGTCAGCGACGGCAAACGGCTGGGCCGCGTGATGGATATCGAATTTGACGAATGCGACAGCCGCGTGACGGCGCTGGTAGCGCCTGCCGACACCAGCTTTCTGCAAAGCCTGCGCGGTGAAAAATGCAGCCTTGTCATCCCTTGGGAAAACATCCGCCGCATCGGCGATGACGTCATCCTTGTATCCACATGCAATGTGCACGGCCAGCGCATGCCCGCATGGGATGAAAACTGCTGAAAAACACATGCCCGACGTATTGCAAAGGCGCGCGGATTCCTGCTATAATGAAGCAAGTTTTTCCCACCCGCATACGTCAAGGAGGAAACGGCTGATGCGTTGTCAATACTGCGGTTGTCTGGACAGCAAGGTGATCGATTCCCGCCCCACGGAGGAGGGCAGCTCCATTCGCCGCCGCCGCGAATGCCTGCGCTGCGGTCGCCGCTTTACCACCTATGAAAAGATCGAGACCTCGCCCATCATGGTCATCAAAAAAGACATGCGGCGCGAGCCCTTCAATTCCGACAAGATCAAGAAGGGCCTGCTGCATGCCTGCCAGAAGCGTCCCATCAGCATGAACGACATTGACGCGATCGTAGAAAAGATCGAAAAGGCCGTGCAAAGCGTGGGCGACGCTGAAATCAGCTCTCGCCGCATCGGCGAGATGGTCATGGACGAGCTCAAGCAACTGGACGAAGTTGCCTATGTGCGTTTCGCCTCCGTCTACCGCCAGTTCACCGACGTGAGCAGCTTTATGGACGAACTCAACAAGCTCGTGCTGGAAGGCAAGGCGCGGCAGGCCCATGATGGCGTATAATACCGCCCCTACAACGCTGCATGGGCCAGCAGCCAGTTCGCCACAGCGTCCTCGTCATTGCTCGGAAGGACAGAAGTGGCCGCCGCTTTCAGCTCATCGCATGCGTTTCGGACGGCATAGGCTTCATCCGCCATTGCAAACAGATCCAAATCGTTGATTGCATCGCCGAACACCACAACTTTTCCGCAGTTCAGCATCTGCTGCAGCTGCTTGACAGCAGATGCCTTGGTTGCGGATCTCGGCATTATTTCCAGCCAGTGATCTTTGGTGTAGAATTCACGGTCAAACAGGCAGCGGTGCTGATCGCTGTACTTTTCATACAGCGGGCGCAGCCTTTCTTCTTCGTCAATGCAAGTGAAATAATACACTTCACCCTCATACAGTTCATCAGACCGATTCACGCAGCGCAGGCGCGGGTCGGTTTTTCGTTCCTCTACAAAGGTACGCAGCCCCTTTGCGCGCGGCGCACCGCACACCGACAGCCGCTGCCGCCCGTCGATCAGCGCATACACGACCGGCTGAAGTCCCTGCGAAAGCAAATCGGCCAGCACAGGCATGGCCTCTTCCCCAAAGGTGTTTTTGCGCAGCACATGCCCATCGGCGCTGTCTACGATCATCGCGCCGTTGTGCACCACAAGGGGCAAGCGCGTCTCCAGCCCTTCCGTCACCATGCGCGCCGTTTGAAAGCCGCGGGCCGTGGCATAGGAAAACAGCAGTCCCTTCGCTGTCATGGCGTTGAGAACACGGTTGGTATGCTGCGATGTGCGCCCGTCGGTATGCAGCAGCGTTCCATCCAAATCAGATACATACAGTGTTCTCATTGCAGCCTCTCCGCAAAGGCAATCACAGCTCCAGTACCTCCAGATCCTCCGGCACGTTCAAATCGCCGGTATAGTATTGCGCGCCCTCCTCGGTGTACCGTTTCTTGCGCTCCGCAATATGCTTGTCCTCCGTATGCCACAGCACCAGATGCGGAATGCCAAGTTCCTGCGCCAGCTCACAGGCTTCCTTCACCGTGCTGTGGTGCTTCTCATAGGGCTTGAAACGTTCGCGATCGCCGTACAGGCAGAACGCCTCGCACAGCAGCCACTTGGCCCCACGCACATACGGTTCGCACAGCTGGTTATACGGTTCGTCACCCAAGCAGCATAGTTGGCTTCCATCCGCAAGCGAAAGCGTGAAGCCAAACTGCTGCATCTTGGTGGAGTGAATATCGAAGAAGGTGACCTCACGGCCGGCCATGTTCACCTTCTGTTCATCCGCAACATCGTGAAACAGAATGCGCTGGCCAATCTGGCTCCACATCTTTTTCTGCAGCGTCAGCTGCGCCATCTGCGTCAGGCCTTCGTCCACATGCGGGTGGCAATAGATATGCAGATCCCCCTCGTATTGACCGCTGTTCATGCGTGTGGCCACCATGCGGATCACCCATACCGCACCCAGCAGATGGTCGCTGTGCGCATGCGTCAAAATAAGATGGTGCACCCGCTCCCACGCGATGCCTGCTTTCTCCAGCTGGCGCAGGATGCCGTTGCCGCCGCCCGCATCGCATAGGATCAGCCCATCCGCGCCGTCAATGGCAAAGCAGGTGTTGTAGCAGCGCGTCACTGCCGCATTTCCCGTACCCAAAACAAACAAACGATCCATCTCGATCCCTCCCGTCATCCATCTTACCATAGCGACCGCCCCGAAGCAACAAAGCTCGGGGCGGTCTGAGAATTGTTCTTTTTTTACGGCCGTTGTTCCCTTAACGAATCAGGCTCATGGACGTGCGGATCTGGCCAAACACATCGATGAAGTCATCCTTGAAGCCGAGGGGGAAAATGATCTCCAGACCGTAGAGCATGTTGTCGATGCTCACATACTGGATGCGTCCGCCCACTTCCACGCCTGCGGAGGTGGTGGCGGAATAGTTGGCATACACGCCGGTAGCGCCCATCATGTGGCGCGTGGCGGTATAGCTGGGCTTCCATTCGGTATAATCGGCGCTGTACAGCGTATCAAGGCGCTGTTCCACATGCGTTTTCAGCTCACGTTCGCTGTAAGTGCTGCTGACCGGTTCAGCCGAGATGGTGACGATACACTGCTGTCCATCGCGGATCTGACTGGCCGGTTCAGCCAGAATGAACATGTACGCTTGGCTCTCGTCCACCGACCAGTTGACAGGCGCTTCAAAGGTAACGCCCACCGTGCTGGCAATGTATTTGGAATAGGTAAACTTGAGCTCGGGGCGCGGCGTGGGGGTCGGCATATCCACAGGATCGATCGGAATGGGGGTGCTGCCCGCATACGGGTATACTGTCCCCTGCGGCTCCACCGCCGTCAAGGCGCCGTCATATTCAGGATCGATGTAGTTTTCCTCGTTCCTGATATCATCTTCCGTCCACTCCTGAACATCCGCGTCATACGGATTGGCCGAGAAGATACTTTGGCCGCCCGTGCTTCCCTGCTGCTGCACCTCGCCGCCTTCATCTGCAGGGGGAGCGGTGATCACAGGCACAGCGGTAGGCGTGGCTGTCGGGCCGATGGCCTGTGTGATATCCGGAAATTCCTCCGGCGATTGATCGGCAGTGCAGGAGCTGAGCAGCACCAGCGCCATGAACAGGCACGCAACCAGTTTCCAATTACGTTTCATGTCATTTCCCTCCGATGGCGGTCAAAACCGCAGGACTTGCGGCTAGGCCGCGATGAGTGTCGCAGAACCAAACGAATCGAAGCCGGAAATTCTTCGTTTCTTCATGATATTGTAACACTTCCGGAAGAAATCGTCAACCTTCCGGCGCATTTTCCAATGCGTCGTATTCAGCATGATACAGCCTGCGATCCAGCGACCAGATCTTTTCGGAAAAGACGCCGGGCTTGAGTTTGCCGATGGCCGTCTGCATCTCGTTCATGCGTGCATCCAGCAGATCCACCCAATGCAGCACCTCAGCCTCAGGGAACATTGGCTTGCGCGGGCTGCCGAATTCCGCTTCGCCGTGATGGCTGAGCATCATGTGCTGCAGCAGCACCACCGGTTCGCCGGAAATGCCCAGCGCGTTGGCCGCTTCCTGAATACGGGTCACGCCCAGCACCAGATGGCCCAGCAGCAGCCCCTCCTTGCTGTAATCGCGCACCACGCCCATCTGGTCTGAATCCATTTCCTCGGTTTTGCACAGGTCGTGCAGGATGACGCCGGCGTAGAGCAGATCGCTGTTGAGCCACGGGTACACTTCCAGAATGACCTTGGCTGTTTTCAGCATACCGGTGGTGTGGTGCAGCAGTCCGCCGCGCTCCGCGTGGTGGATGCGCTGCGCCGCCGGGTAATAGCGCAGCTTTTCATCAAAGCGGCGAAGCATCTCCTGCGTGATCTGACGAATGGGATCGCTGGCAAACCCGGCGATCACCTCTTCGATCTGGCGCAGCATTTCCTCCGGCGATTCCGGCGCGCAGGGCGTGAGCAGCCCCACGTCCACGTCATCCGACTGCGCCATGGCGCGGATACGCTCCACCCGCAGCTGCAGTCGTCCGTTGTATTCCAGCGTGCCGCCGCGCACCTTTACAATGCTGCCCGGGGCAGGTGGCTGAGCATTGCCGTCCCACACCTTGGCGTTCACCTCGCCCGTGCGGTCGGCCAAGTTCAGATCCAGATATTTCGCGCCATTGCCGCCTGTGCGCTGGTCAGACGAGCGCACCAGCAAAAAGCCTTCAAAGCGCTGATCCTTCGCAAGTTCACATACCTTAGGTTGATTCAAGCTGCATACCTCCGTTGCTTTCGGTTATTTCTCATGTGCATATACGCGGGGAGCCAGCACGCCGATGTCCGGCAGATTGCGGTACACCTCGTCATAGTCCAGGCCATAGCCGACCACGAATGCATCGGGAATGTTGAAGCAGAAGTAATCGGCGGTCAGCGGCACGCGGCGGCGGGCCGGTTTGTCCAGCAGCGTGGCGATGCGCAGGCTGGCCGCGCCGCGGGTGATGAGCGCCTGCTTGAGGAAATTCAGCGTCATGCCGCTGTCCACGATGTCCTCCACAATGATCACATCGCGGCCGCGCACGCTACGGTCCAAGTCCTTCACCAGCTTCACTTCGCCGCTGGTCTTGGTGCTGGCGCCGTAGCTGGATACCACCATGAAGTCGATCTCCAGCGGCAGGTCGATCTCGCGGATCAGGTCGCAGAAGAACACGCTCGCACCCTTGAGGATGCAGACCATGACGGGCTTTTTGCCCTCATAGTCGCGGGTGATGCGTTCGCCCAGCTTTTTCACAGCTTCCTGAATCTGTTCCTTGGTAACCAGAATGCTTTCCAAATCTTTGTACATGGCGCGGGTGTTTTCTTCCATGGCGGGTCACTCCTTTGATTGATGGGGGTAGAACGGGATGGACGAGGCAAAGCCCAGCCGAATCGAACCGGGCGGAACGGCGCCGATGCGCAGCGTTTCCGATGCGCACAGGCCGGGGATCCACAGAACATCGTTTCCGCAGGCCAGCACAGGCAGCCGCCAGCGGAAGCAGGGGTCGACCTTACGATCGGTATAGAAGCGGCGCAGGGGTTTTGCGCCGGGCGCGCCGAAGGGGCGGATCACATCATCCGTCTTGGGGAGACGCACCACGGGGCCAAACGCCTGCACCTTTGGGGAGAGGACGACCTCATCCGGCGTGCGGGGCACAAGCTCCCCGACCGGCAGCGGCTGAATGGATAGGTGCTGCGCTTCCGAGGGGAAATCCACCGGCGGCAAAATGTGCAGATGATGCGTCCAAACCAGTGCCCGCATTCCTTGCGGCAGGTTGATCATCGTGCCGTCCGGCTGCCGGAGCAGCGCCTCCAACGCCAGCGTATCCGCGCAGTTCAGCGCAACGGGGCAGAGTATGCGCAGTGCGCGGCGCACCAGCGCCGGATGCGCGTCCAGCAGCGGCTGCTTCGCCATCAACCGGAACGGCGCAACGCAGTAGGCAGCCTTCTGAAACAGCGCGTCGGCCTGCGCTTCCAGATAATCGCTTTCCTCACGCAGCACCTGCGCTGCTTGGGCAATATGTCTGCCTGCACCGGGGTAAAGCGTTTCCATCTCCGGCAGCAGGTTCAGGCGCAGCGCATTGCGGGGAGTGGTGGCGTGCGCATTGCTTTCGTCCTCGCACCATCCGCAGCCTGCTTCGCTCAGTGCAGCCTTGAGTTCAGCCTTGGGGATCATCAAAAAGGGCCGAAGCATCACGCCGCCGCTAAAAGGCACGCAGCGCCGCATGCCGCCAAGGCCTTGCATCCCGCTGCCACGCAGCAGGTGCATCAGCACGGTCTCAGCCTGATCATCGCGGTGATGGCCCAGCAGCACAGCGTCAAACGAGCCGCCGCTCATGACCTCGCGCATCAGTCGGATGCGCTCATCCCGCGCCCTGCTCTCGATCCCGGCATCCTCCATCGTGCCGCTCAATTGTGCGCAGCACACGCGAAGGGGGATGCCTTGTTCCGCGCACAGCGTCCGCACAAAGTGCTCGTCTGCCGCAGAATGCTCGCCGCGCAGCCCATGCTGCACATGGAGTGCTTCCAGACGAAACCCGGTTTCGAGCTGCAGCCGTTTCAAAGCGCACAGCAGCGCCACGCTGTCCGCGCCACCGCTGACGGCGCACAAAAGTCGCGCAGCTTTGTGAAGCAGCCCGGCTTCCTGCAGACACTTGCGCGTTTCATCCGTCAGGCGTTTCATGCGCCGCCTTCTTCCAGCGCCGCCGTCAGGGACGCTGCCAGTTTCTGCGCGCAGTCATCCGCAGCCTGCGCCCAGCCCCACGCCTGCTCGGCAGTGGGCAAGAGCAGCAGAAGCAGGTAACGGGTATCGCCGTTTTCCGCGCACACCACCGCCGCATGTTCGCGCCCGCCAAAGGCGCACAACTGCGGACTGGCCGGTGATGCGCAGGCAATGGCCGCTTCTTGGGAAAGTGCGCGGGGGATGCCGGTCTGCGCCGGTTCAAAAGGCAGCATATACAGCTGGCTCAAGATGCCGGGGGCCGCATACTGGAAGCCCTTCACGGCGCGTTCCACCAGCTTCTGTTCGCCTGTGGTCAGGCGCAGAAACAGCGTGGGCACATCGCCCTCTCGCACCGTCAGCGACGCGCGGTACAGTCCATCGGCAGCGGATTCATAGGCGGCGCGCATCTGTCTGCGCTGGCTGAGCTGATCGCGATAGTCGCGCGCGCTGGCGGCAATCCGCTCCTTCTCCGCCGAGAGCAACCGCGCCGAAAACAGCGACAGCTGCTGCCGCCCCGCCGCCGTCAGGTACAGCTCGCCCTCCAGTGCATGACTGCCTGCCGCCACCGCGCCGTCGTGCTTCAGTTCGTCCACGAACAGACAAAACGGGATGTATTCCATCAGTTCCAGCCGCGCCACAAACGGCCACAGCTGCTCCTGCGTGGCCATGCCCAGCACATCCAGACAGTACAGCACACGCAGTTTATTTTCTGCATCGGAAATTTTGCGTTTGGGTGAAGAAAACGGCATGTCTGCCCTCCCTTTGATCAGGATGGAATGAAAGAATGGGCAAAGCGTTCGCTTCGCCCATCAGCATGCCGCAAGGGCATGGAAAAATCGGTTGTGCGAGAAGGCGTCAAGCCATGAAGGGCTTGATGTCTTCCATCAGATCGTCACAGGAATCCGCATAGATCTCCATCGAGATGGGCTTGCTCAGATCCAGGCTGAAAATACCCAGAATGGACTTCGCATCCACCACGTGACGGCCGGCACGAAGATCCACATCATAGGAATAACGGTTGACGATGTTCACGAAAGACTTGACGTTTTCAGCCAGGCTCAGTTTGATGTTGACAGACTTCATGGTGTATGTGTCCCCTTTCTTTTGGTTGCAACGGTATTATACACCACAGCGCGCAAAAAAGCAACATGCCCTAGCGGGAGGAGGGACGATATTGGCCGGGCGTGGTGCCTGTGATCCGTTTGAACGAACGGATAAAGCTGTACACGCTGGAATAGCCGCAGCGCTCAGCAACGAACGAAACCGGCATGCCGTCGCTGAGCATTGCGCGGGCGCGTTCTACGCGGATGAGGCTCACATCCTGCGCCGGGCTCACACCAAAGCATTGGCGATACAGCTGAAAAAGGTAGGATTCGCTCACATACAGTCTGGCCGCCATGCGCTGCACCGTCCAGTCCTCGTCCGGATGCACCATGATCTCGTGGCGCAGTTCTCTCAGCATGCGGCTGTGGGAATTGCTCATCTCCTGCGGCTGGTGAATCTGCACCGCCGCATGCAGCAGCATTTCCTCTACCTTCAGCCGCATATACTCTGCCCGGTAAAGGTCGTTGCCATTGCAGCTACGGCTGATGGTATGAAACAAATCCGTAATCTCGGGCATGTTTGTCAGCGTGTACAACTGCCGCGGTTCCAGATGGTATCGTTCCAGCAGCGGGTACATATTCCCCTGTATGTGCAGCCAATTATGGCTCGTGGTCGCATGACAGACATACCAGTGCGCAATCTTCGGCGGAAGGATGATCAGTGTGTTGGCCGTTTCTCCCAACTGCAATTGCTCAATATGAAGCTCCAAAGAATTGAAATACTGCGCGATGATCCAAAACGGAAATCCTTCTTCCCTGCGATCCAGCATAAAGCCCGCGGGAACGATCCAGTCAAAGCCCACTTCTACTATATTAAACATTTTATCACCTTGTTTATCATCCTATCATAATTATAGAAATTGTCAATCAAAACATATCTTCTGCTATTGCGAAGTTAGGTGTTCAATTCTACAATAATGATGAATTTGATGGACGAATTTTTCCTATATTTTGCATGCTTCAGATGTTTTTTGTGTTTTTTCACATTGGATGAAAAGTAGTACTTTCATCGAAAACATCAACTATTGCTCATGAATTGATCACGCGTATGCGTGAACAAGAATATTGAAGGAGGTCTATCCAAAATGAAAAAAATCCTCGCACTGGTTCTGGCCGTTATGCTTTCGCTGAGCGTAATGTCCTTCGCTGCCGCAGATGGCGTGACTGAAGTAAACGTCTGGTCCATCTACACTGGCGACGATTTCCGCATCATTCAGGGCGTGGTGGACAGCTTCAACGAAGCGAATCCCGATGTGCACATCAATCACGTTGCCACAGCAGCAGACACGCTGTACACCCAGATGGCGCTGGTGGCCGGCGATGCTTCTGCCGCTCCGGTGGCCTGCATCATCCACAGCTACAACATTCCCAGCTTTGCCCTGCGCAACATCATTGATCCTCTGGATGATTTCCTCTCTGCTTATGGCGACTTCAGCGAAGACCTGTATCTGAGCAACGAAGCCGGCAAAGTGGACGGCGTGCGCTACGGTATCCCCTTCTGTGCTCCCACCGTGGTCACCTACTGCAACATGGATCTGGCGGCTCAGTATTGCCCGGATGAAGTTGCCGATGGCATCATCACTTGGGACGAACTGTACGCCATCGCCGACCGCATGGTTGCCGCAGGTGTGACCGATGTGAAGCTGCTGGGCGGCAGCTGGGGCCGCAACGATATGATCAACACTTATGAGCAGTGCGGCGGCACCTACCGTGCCGAGGGCGATCCTGCCGAGATCGTGACCATCGACAAGGAAGCTCTCATCAAGGCCACCAACCTGTGGAAGGGTCTGCACGACATGGGCGTTACGCAGCAGGATGGCGATGACGTGATGGGTATGCTGGCTCTGGAAGGACTGATCTTCGCCACTGGCGGTACCTGGAACCTGAGTGCTGTGCAGGAATACGGCATCAACTACAAGATGATGCCCAGCATCCAGATGGATGCCGCCAACCCCTACAACTGGGGCGCTACCGAATGCATCGTGAAGATGCACCGCGATGTGACCGAAGCGGAACAGAACGCCACACTGCGCTTCATGGAATACCTGCGCGAGAACGCCATGGAATGGGCGAAGAGCGGCGCGATCGTCATGGCCAAGGCAACTGCCGAGAGCGAAGAATTCAAGTCTCTGCCGCAGGCTGGTGCGATGGTCGGCGGTGCTGAAACCTTTGCCGCTTATCACACCTATGCTGGCGCGTTCACCACGGTGTTCGACCAACTGGGCTTCCAGGCTGTGTACGGCATCATCACCCCCGAAGAATACGCCGACGCTATCCAGGCGCAGTGCCAGGAAGCTGTGAACGGCCTGCAGTAAAGAAGTTATAACAATGGAATGGGCTCAGGCGGCGTTCGCGCCGCCTCCCTTTCCGTTGTGCGGTCTTTTTGAATCTTTACCACGGGAGGTGCCCCATGCAAGCTACACGACACGTCAACCAAAGAAAGCGTTTTGTGTCTTCCATTCTGTTTCTGCTTCCGTTGCTGATCACTTTTCTCTGCTTCAATCTCATTCCCAGCCTGACCGGTATCTACGCAGCCTTCACAAAGTGGACTCTGGGTGAAAAGCCGGTATGGGTGGGGCTGCAAAACATCAAGACACTTCTCTTTGATGAAACCTCGCAGCATTACTGGACGCTGCGTTGGGGCTTGAAGAACACCTGTCTGTTTGTAGTGCTTTGCGTTCCGCTGCGCATCATCGTACCGCTGTTGCTGGCCTTCGCCATCAACACGCGCTGCCGTGGTCACAAATTCTTTCAGTCCGTCTACTATCTTCCCAGTCTGATGAGCCTGAGCGTGGTAATGTGCAGCTGGAGTTATATGTTTGATACCAATTATGGCATCATCAACGCTCTGCTCGGGCTGGGCAAATTCAGCTGGACCAACACCATTCCCTTTAACTGGATCGCCATTATCTGGATTTCAGTATGGTGGGGCAATGGTGGCACCATGGTCATTTACCAAAGCGCTTTGGCAGGCATCCCTGAAGAAATCATCGAATCCTCGCAGATTGACGGTGCCAATGTATGGCAGCGTTTCATTCATATCACCATTCCCAGCATCCGCTATCCTCTCAGCTACACGCTGGCTACCACACTGATTGCCGAGTTCAACGTATGGGGCCAGCCGGAAATGTTCAACAACGGCGGCATCATTGTTGAAACCATCAACGGTTTTACGCACAAATCCAACATGATGCTGATGCAGAGCATCAAAGCGCTCGGCTTTGACAGCTACGGGGCCAATCCCGGCATGGCCAGCGCCATGTCGCTGATTCTGGGCATCATCATCGTTGCCGTCAGCCTTGTGCAGATCCACCTGATGAAAGAAAACAGCTGAGGAGGAACGTCAGATGAAAAAGACGCGCATCAAACGTGCAACCCTGTATAAGGCGTTGCTGTCCATCGTGCTGCTTTTGGTTGCTATTCTGTGGATCCTTCCACTGGTGATGACAGTGCTCACCAGCTTCAAAAGCACGCTGGAAGTCAAAAAGTTCGTTAAATATCACAACCTGTTGCCCATGGAATGGGTGACCATCAACTATGAGGATGTATTCCACAACAACGGCTTACCGCTGCTGGAGATTTTTCGTAATACTTTTGTGGTGTGTATTGCCTGCATCGTGGGGCAACTGTTCATCTCTACCACGGCGGCTTACGCCTTCGAACGCCTGCCTTTCCGCGGCAGCGACACCTTGTTCTGGTTGCTGTTCGGGCTGAGCACCATCCCCAACGTGGTGGCGCTGGTGCCGCAATACAACATCTACAAAACTTTGGGCTGGATCGACAAGCTGCCCTGTATCATCGCGCCGCTGCTGGCAAACATCTTCAATGTATTCCTTGTGCGCAATTTTCTCAAGGGGATCCCAAAGGAATTCGATGAGGCTGGCCGCATAGACGGTGCAAGTGAATTCTACATCTACAGCCGCATCCTGCTGCCCATGCTGGTGCCTGTGCTGATGGTGCTGGTGCTGTTCACCTTCAATGCCAGCTGGAACGATTTCATGTGGCCGTCCATCGCCATCACTACGCCCAAGAATTCCACCATCACACCGAGCATTCAGAAGTTCAAGAACAACTTTGGCAACAACCCGGAGCGTTTTCTTGCCGCATGTACCATGGCGGCCATTCCAACGTTCTTCGTCTATCTGGTAAGCCAGAAATACTTCCTGAAGGGCCTGCAGATCGGCGCAGGCATCAAGGGCTGAGGAGGAGACAGACCATATGAGCTTCATCCATCTGAACTTCTATGCGGACAGTCTGAAATTCCGCACAGAGGTACGCGTTGCGCTCCCGGATTATCCGCGCCAACGCGATCCCCTCACCAGCCGCGAAACTGCCTTCGACCCTCAGAAGCGTTTCCCTGTGGTCTATCTTCTGCATGGATTCAGCGGGGATTACTCCGACTGGGCCACCATGATGCCCATAGAAGCCATTGCAAACCGTTACGGCTTTGCCATCGTCATGCCGCACGGCTATAACACATGGTATTTGAACGTGCCCAACGGACTGCAGATGGAAAACTTCATCGCTGACGAGCTGCCCGCAGCCATGCAGGCGCTGCTGCCCATCAGCGACCGCGCAGACGAACGCTTCATCGCCGGTTTGAGCATGGGCGGGACCGGTGCAATGCGCATCGCCTTGCAGCATCCGGATCGCTACAGAGCCGCCGCAGCCATGAGCGCGGTGCCGGATGTTTCGCTGCCGCTGTGCGAACCGGTCGGCAACGAGGCCTATGAGCAGGTGCTGCGCAGCAGTGCGGAACGCTGCTACGGCGGCAGAGAGGGCTTTGACGACACTCACAAGAACATCTTGAAGCTGGCGCTCCAGCGCAAGCAGGAAGGCACGCGTATTCCGCCCCTGCTGTTCCAGTACGGTGAACAGGACGTTCGCTTTGAGATGCAATATCCCCGTTTCAAACGGTTCTGTGAGGAAAACCAGCTGCCGGTTTTATGCACATCGTCGCCCGGCGGGCATAACTTCGATTACTGGTCGCCCACACTGCTGCAAACCATGGAATGGTTCCGTAACATGCTTTCCCCCGCGTTTGCTTGACACCTTTTCGTTTTTGGCCTATCATAAGAAACGGGAGCTATTTGGATGAGCACTTGGCTGCCGTTTCATACATCTGTTCGAAGCGATCGGCTTCTATCCTGCCTTTCATCCTGCCGTGGGGATCTTCCCGCCGGATGAAAGGCTTTTTGTATTCACAAGCAAAAGAGAGGCGATGCAAATGTCCGGGCTGAAGCACTATCTGAGACCCTTCTGGGGTTATATCGCGCTGACGATGTTCATCAAGCTGGCGGGGGCGCTCACGGAGCTGCTCATTCCCTATCTGATGGAGATCATGCTGGATGTGAAGGTACCAGCGGGCGACCTGAGCGGCGTCTATCTGTGCGGCGGGCTGATGCTGGGCTGCGCGGCGCTGTGTCTGGGGGCGAACGTGTTGGCCAACCGCATGAGCGCCGTCAGCTCCGGACAGATCACCCGGCGCATCCGCCACGATCTGTTTGAAAAGCTGCAAAGCCTGTCCGCACGGCAGATGGACGGGCTGACCGTGGCTTCGGCTAATTCGCGGCTGACCAGCGATACCTATAATGTAAACCAGATGCTTGCACGCATCCAGCGCATGGGCGTGCGCGCGCCCAGCCTGCTCATTGGCGGCATGGCCATGATGCTGCATATGGACTGGGCGCTTTCACTGGTGCTGGTCGGGCTGCTGCCCATCATCGCCGTGGTGGTGTATTTCGTAACCAAGACCACCGTGCCGCTTTATGCCCATGAGCAGACCGTGCTGGACCGCATGGTGCGCGTTGTGCAGGAAAATGCAACCGGCGTGCGCGTCATCAAAGCGCTGAGCAAAACGGAGGATGAAAAGAAGCGGTTTCACCGCGTGAATGACGAATTGACTCAGACCGACCAGAAGGCGGGAACCTTTGCGGCCATTACCAACCCTGCATCATCGCTGGTGCTGAATCTGGGGCTGACGCTGGTGGTGGTGGCGGGGGCGCTGCGCGTGAACGCCGGAGCCATTCCCAGCGGCGTGATCGTGGCGTTTCTGCAGTATTTCACCATGATCCTCAACGCGATGCTGGGCATCACCCGCATTTTTGTGATGTGGTCCAAAGGCGAGGCCAGTGCGCGCCGCGTAGCGGATGTGCTGGAAATGCCGGGAGATCTTCCCGTGGCTCCGGCAGCACAGCCGCCCGAGGCGGATGCGCCGTATATCGAGTTCCGCGATGTTTCCTTCTCCTACACCGGCGTTGGGCAGAACCTGTCCCACCTCTCATTCCGGCTGGCGCATGGACAGGTGCTGGGCATTCTGGGCCCCACCGGCTGCGGTAAATCCACTATTGTGAACCTGCTGATGCGCCTGTACGATCCGGATGACGGCCAGGTGCTGATCGATGGGCAGGACGTGCGCACTGCAGAGCGGAGCGTGCTGCGCAGCAAATTCGGCGTTGTCTTTCAGAATGATTTTGTCACCGAAGGCGATATCGCGCACAACATACGCTTCTTCCGCAAGATCAGCGATGAATCTGTAGCCAGTGCCGCGCAGGATGCGCAGGCGGATTTTATCGATCAGAAGGAAGGCGGCATGAGCGCGTGGGTCACATCGCGCGGCAGCAATCTGTCCGGCGGACAAAAGCAGCGGCTGCTCATCGCCCGCGCACTGGCAGCCCGTCCCGAGATCCTCATTCTGGACGACACCTCATCGGCGCTGGATTACCGCACCGACGCCAAGCTGCGCCGCGCTCTGCGCAGCCATTACCGCCGCACCACCACGGTACTGGTGGCGCAGCGCGTAAGCTCGCTGCGTCATGCTGATCTCATTCTTGTGCTGGATGACGGGCAGGTCATCGGGCAGGGCACGCATGCCGAGCTGATGCAGAACTGCGAGGAATACCGCCTGATCGCTCAGACGCAGATGGGCGACGGAAGGGAGGCGGTGTGATATGGCCAATCCCAATCTGATCGGCGGCGGGCGCTACACGCGCGCCGAGGTGAGCGGCGATAAACGCCGACTGGAGAACGTCCGCGTCAGCCGTCCCGCGCTGCTCAAGCGGCTGTGGGCCTACTTGGGGCGCAATCGTCTGCTGCTGGTGCTGGCTATGGGGCTGTCGCTCTCCTCCAGTCTGCTGGCGCTCTACGGGCCCAAGCTTTCCGGCACAGCGATCAACGCCATCAGCCGGGGCGCAGGGCAGGTGGATATGGCCACAGTGTATCGCTGTGCGCTGCTCATGGCGGTTTTCTATGCCGCTTCCTCCGGGCTCACCTTTCTGCTCAATGCTGTCATGATCCGCCTTTCACGCACGGTATCGCGCCAGATGCGCCGTGATGTGTTTGAAAACCTGACGGCACTGCCGGTGCGTTTCTTTGACCGGCAGCAAACGGGCGATCTCATTTCCACCATTACCTATGACGTGGATACCGTCAATCAGGCCCTGTCCAGCGATTTGATGCAGATCCTGCAAAGCGTGGTCACGGTTACGGTCTCCTTCCTGATGATGCTGTCCATCGCGCCGAAGCTGGTGGTTGTGTTTGTCTTTACCATTCCGCTGACCATCGTGTTTGTCAAGTGGCTCACCCGGCGCGTGCGTCCCCTGTTCAGCCGCCGCAGCCGCAAGCTGGGCGAACTGAACGGTTTTGTGGAGGAGATGCTTGCGGGCCAGAAAACCATTCGCGCATACGACCGCGAAGCCGCCGTTCTGGAACGCTTCGACCAGAAAAACGACGAAGCCGTGGAGGCATACACCATTGCCGAGGCTTACGGCACCATCACCGGCCCCTCCGTCAACTGCATCAACAATGTATCGCTGGCGCTGGTGTGTCTGTGCGGATCGCTGCTGTTTTTGCGCGGTGAAATCGGGCTGGGCGATCTGGCAAGCTTTGTGCAGTATTCCCGCAAGTTCTCCGGCCCCATCAACGAACTGGCCAATATCATCGCCGAGCTGCAAAGCGCCATGGCCGCCGCCGAGCGCGTGTTCACCCTGATCGATGCGCAGCCGGAACCGGCCGATGCGCCGGATGCAGCCGAGCTGACCGATGTGCGCGGGGACGTGGAGCTGCGCAATGTAGATTTTTCTTACGATCCCGGCAAGCCCATCATTGAAGGGCTGAACCTGCACGCCGCACCCGGCTCGCTCACCGCCATCGTCGGCCCGACAGGCGCAGGCAAAACCACCATTATCAATCTGCTGATGCGTTTTTACGATGTGAACGCAGGCGGCGTATATGTGGACGGCAAAGACGTTCGTACCCTCACCCGCGCCTCGCTGCGGCGTGCGTACACCATGGTGCTGCAGGATACATGGCTGTTTCACGGCACCATCTTTGAAAACATTGCCTACGGCAAGCCGAACGCCACCATGGACGAGGTGGTAGCCGCCGCCAAGGCTGCGCACATTCACTCCTACATTTCCCGTCTGCCCAAGGGATACGACACCGTGCTTTCAGACAATGGCGCGGGGCTTTCCACGGGGCAGCGGCAGCTGCTCACCATCGCCCGCGCCATGCTGCTGGATGCGCATATGCTCATTCTGGACGAAGCCACCTCCAATGTGGATACCCGCACCGAGCAGCGCATCCAGGCCGCCATGCGCACGCTCATGCAGGGCAAGACTTGTTTTGTCATCGCGCACCGGCTGTCCACCATCCGTTCGGCGGATCACATTCTGGTGCTGGATGGAGGCAAGGTGGTGGAACAGGGTACCCATGACCAGCTGATGGCGCTGCGCGGTTTCTATTACAAGCTGTATCAGGCCCAGTTTGATTTTGTTGAGTAACTGAATGAAAGGTTTTGATTTTTTGTTTCGCGGCATTTCCCTGCGTTCCTGTTTCATCGCGTTGTTTTTCAGCGCCTTTCAGGCCTTTGGTCTCTACCACATTCACGCCGTATCTGGCTAACGGAGGGAGGCGTGTTCGGCCTGACGCTGCTGCTGCAGCATCACTTCGGCATTTTCCCCGCCGTGAGCGGAGCCGTGCTGAATGTGCTGTGCTATGCATTGGGCTGGCGCACGCTCGGACGCACGTTTGTCATCTATTCCGTCATCTGCACGGGCGGTTTCTCGCTGGCCTATGCTGTGATCGAGCAATTCCCGCCGTTGTGGCCGCAGCTATATCACCATCCTCTGCTGGCGGCGGTGCTGGGGGCGCTGTTCATTGGGATCGGCGTGGGGGTGTGCGTGCGCATCGGCGGGGCCTCCTGCGGCGATGATGCGCTGGCCATGAGCCTGTCGCACATTTTCCACACCAAGATCGAAACCATTTACCTTATCAGCGATCTGACCGTGCTGGGGCTGTCTCTCACCTATATTCCGCTGCAGCGCATTGCCTATTCGCTGCTGACGGTGGTGCTGTCCGGCAGACTGATCGGGCTGGTGCAGCGGGCCAAGCGGAAACAGCAAGCATAGTTGCGCGCCCCGCAGGTTCCGGGTATAATGAACATCATTTCCACGCCGAGAGGAGACATCCCCCATGAAGCTGACCGAATTGCTGGGCAAGGAAACGCTTTCGCTTTCCTTCGAGGTGTTCCCGCCCAAAACAGATACCGCCTTTGAAAGCGTCAAGGAAGCCACTGAAAGGATCGCCCAGCTGAAGCCGACCTTCATGAGCGTGACCTACGGCGCGGGCGGCGGCACCAGCCGCTATACGCTGGAGATCGCCCAGAACATCAAGAAGCGTTATGGCGTGCCCACGCTGGCGCACCTCACTTGCGTGTCCTCCACCAAAGAAACGGCGCGTCAGCGCGTCCGCGATATGCAGGAAATGGGCATTCAAAATGTAATGGCCCTGCGCGGCGATCTTACGCCGGAGCTGCAAAACAGCGACCGCACTCAGTGGGACTACCGCCACGCGGTGGAGCTGATCCGCGATATCAAAGAAAGCGGCGCAGATTTCTGCATTGGCGGCGCATGCTACCCGGAGATCCACCCGGAAAGCGCCAACCAAAAAGAAGATATCCGTTATCTGAAGGAAAAGGTGGACGCGGGCTGCGATTTTCTGACCACGCAGATGTTCTTTGACAACCGGCTGCTGTACACCTTCCTGTACAAGATCCGCGAAGCGGGTATCACTGTGCCGGTCGTGCCGGGCATCATGCCCATCACCAACGCCAATCAGGTGGAGCGCGCCATGAAGCTGTCCGGCTCGTTCATGCCGCAGCGTTTCAAAAGTCTCGTAGACAAATTTGGTTCTTCGCCCGCCGCCATGAAGCAGGCCGGCATCGCCTACGCCACCGACCAGATCATCGACCTGTTCGCCAACGGCATTTCCCTTGTGCATGTGTATTCCATGAACAAGCCGGATGTGGCGCAGCGCATTCTGGAAAACCTGTCGGATATTCTGGGGTGAGCAGCGCCATGGTGTATCAACAGGAAGTGGCGCTCCCGCCGCCAGACGAACGCGAGATCCTGCGTTATGCAGGCGCAGGACAGGCTGCGCCTGAAACCGCAGCGCTGCTGCGCGAATGCCTTTCCCTGACGGAAGGCAAACTGCACGGGCGCGTGTGCTGGGCCGAGTACGCCGTCCATCCCTGCGAAGCCGGTTTGGATCTGGGCTTTGCCCGGACGGATTCACACGCGCTGACGCGCCATCTGCAAGGGTGCGAACGCATGGTGCTGTTCGCCGCCACCATCGGGCTGGAAATGGATCGGCTGATTGCAAGGCAGGCACAGCTTTCGCCTGCCAAGGCGCACATGCTGGAAAGCATCGGCACCGAGCGCATCGAAAGCGTGTGCGATGCGTTCTGCGCAGGCATTGCGCATGCCCGCCCGCGTTTCAGTCCCGGCTACGGCGACGTACCGCTTGCCATGCAGCGCGATGTGTTTGCCGCGTTGAACTGTCCAAGGCACATCGGTGTAAGCCTGAGTGAAAGCCTGCTCATGACCCCGCGCAAATCCGTGACCGCCATCGTAGGCATAGGCGATGAGTCCTGCACCGTTCCGAACGAATGCAGCTCTTGCCGCCAACCCAACTGCCCATACAGGAGAAAGCTATGAAGATCACCGAGTACCTGAAGGAACACATTGTATTTCTGGACGGCGGCATGGGGTCGCTGCTGCAGGCGCAGGGGCTGAAGCCCGGCGAAGAGCCGGAGCGTTGGAACCTGTCCCATCCGGAGGTCGTGACGCAGATCCACCGCGATTACTACAACGCCGGCTCCAACATTGTAAACACCAACACCTTCGGCGCTTACACAACGGTCTTTTCGCCGGATGAGCTGGCGCAGATCATCCCCGCCGCCGTAGCCAATGCGCGCCGTGCGGCGCAGGAAAGCGCCGGTACCCAGCCAAAGTGGGTGGCGCTGGATATCGGCCCGACCGGACGCATGCTCAAGCCCTACGGCGACTTTGATTTTGAAGAAGCCGTGGCCGTTTTTGCCCGCACGATCCGCATCGGCGTGCGCTGCGGCGTGGATCTCATCTTCATCGAAACGATGAACGACAGCTACGAAACCAAGGCCGCGCTGCTGGCCGCCAAGGAAAACTGCGACCTGCCGGTGTTTGTATCCAACGCCTACGGCGCGGACGGCAAGCTGATGACCGGCGCATCGCCGCAGGCCATGGTGGCGCTGCTGGAAGGCATGCGCGCAGACGCTATCGGTGTGAACTGCTCGCTGGGGCCCAAGGCGCTGTCCGGCGTGGTGCGCGAATACCTGAAGCACGCATCCGTGCCGGTATTGCTCAAGCCCAATGCCGGTCTGCCCCGCGCCGCAGACGGCAAAACCGTTTACGATGTGCTGCCGGATGAATTTGCCACCGACGTCACCGGGCTGTTGGCGGAAGGCGTGCGGCTGGTCGGCGGCTGCTGCGGCACCACGCCTGCCTATATCCATGCGCTTACGCAGTCCGCAGCGCAGGTGAAGCCCGTCCCGCTGCAGCCGAAGCATGAAAGCTGCATCTCCTCCTACAGCCATGCGGTGTACTTTGGCGAGCAGCCCGTGCTGATCGGCGAACGCATCAACCCCACCGGTAAAAAAGCCTTTAAGGAGGCGCTGCGCGCGCACGATATGGACTATCTGCTGCGCGAGGGCGTGGGCCAGCAGGAAGCCGGCGCGCATGTGCTGGATGTGAACGTCGGTCTGCCGGAGATCGACGAATGCGTCATGCTGACCGAGGCGGTATGCGGCTTGCAGGCCATCATCGACCTGCCGCTGCAGATCGACACTTCCGATCCCGCTGCCATGGAGCAGACGCTGCGCCGCTACAACGGCAAAGCCATGATCAACTCCGTGTGCGGCAAGCAGGAGAGCATGGACGCCGTGTTCCCGCTGGCTGCCAAATACGGCGGGCTGGTGGTGGCGCTCACGCTGGACGAAAGCGGCATTCCTGCCACGGCCGAAGCGCGCGTGCAGATCGCCAAGCGGATCCTGCGCGAAGCCGAAGCCTACGGCATCCACCGCAAAGACCTCATTTTCGATCCATTGGCCATGACCATCAGCGCCGATCCGCAGGCCGCTGCGGTCACGCTGGAGGCGGTACGCCGCATCCGCAGCGAGCTCGGCTGCCACACCTCGCTGGGCGTCAGCAACGTGTCCTTCGGGCTGCCCGCCCGCGATCTCGTCAACAGCGCCTACTTTGCGCTGGCGCTGGAAAGCGGCCTGTCCGCCGCCATCATGAACCCCTATTCCGCCGAAATGATGAAGACCTACTTTGCCTTCCGCGCCCTGCGCGGCATGGATGAAAACTGTGCCGACTATATTGCTTTCGCACAGCGCATGCCTCAGCTGCAAGCGGCCGTTGCCGCGCCTGCCGCCCAAACGGTGCAGGAGGCCTCCAGCGCGCTGCAGCGCGCCATCGCCAAGGGCCTGAAGGAACAGGCGGCGCAGCTGACGCGGCAGCTGCTCGCCTCCATGCAGCCGCTGGACATTGTGCAGCAGGAGGTCATTCCCGCGCTGAACGCCGTGGGCATCGGCTTTGAAAACAAGACTGTCTATCTGCCCCAGCTGCTCATGAGCGCCGAGGCGGCCAAAAGCGCCTTTGAGGAGATCAAGTCCGCCATGCCGTCTGAATCCTCGCAGAGCCGCAGCCGGTTGGTGCTGGCAACGGTGAAGGGCGATATTCATGACATTGGCAAAAACATCGTCAAGCTGCTGCTGGAAAACTACGGATTTGCCGTGACGGACTTGGGGCGCGACACAGCGCCGGAGAGCATCGCCGAAGCGGTCAAGGCGCAGCATGCCCCCATCGCAGGGTTGAGCGCGCTGATGACCACCACCGTGCCCGCCATGGAGGATACCATCCGCCTGCTGCACCGTGAAGCGCCGTGGTGCCAGGTCATCGTGGGCGGAGCGGTGCTCACGCAGGAATACGCCGACCGGATCGGTGCGGACTACTATGCCAAGGATGCCATGGAATGCGTGCGCTGCGCGGAAGAGATCGAACGCAAAGGCTGAAGCTCCGCGTCAAAACAAAAAGGAACGCGCAGCTGCCCAAGGCTTGCAGGAAAGCATCCACCGAAAGCGAATCCTACAAACACATACAAAACCATACGAGAGGAAGGTTTTTCTACCATGCAGATCATTTCCCTCAACGGTGCTTGGCGCATGCGTGAATGCGGCACGGAAAGCTGGCACGAGGCCGTGGTGCCCGGTTCCGTCTACGCCGACCTGATGCGTGACGGCTCCATGCCCGATCCGTTTTACCGCGACAATGAACTGGCCGCTTTCGACCTGCTGAAGAAAGATTATGAATACCGCCGCACCTTCCTCCTGAGCGACCTGAACGCAAAGCGCTTCGTGCTGCGCTGCAAAGGCTTGGACACGCTGGCGCATGTGTGCCTCAACGGCGTGGAGATCGCCTTTGTAGAAAACATGCACATCACATGGGAATGGGATGTAAAGCAGCAGCTCAAGGTGGGCGAAAATGAGATCCGCATCCGGTTTGATTCGCCCATTGCCGCAGCGCTGGAGCGTTACGACCGCAGCCCCGGCTGGTGCTCGGACGATGCCATTCCCGGCTTCCAGCATGTGCGCAAAACGCACTGCATGTACGGCTGGGACTGGGGCCCCCGTCTGCCGGACGCAGGCATCTGGCGCGATATCGAGCTGCTGGCCATTGACGAAGCCAAGCTGGACAGCGTGCTGGTGTGGCAGGAGCATGCCGCAGGCAAAGTCACGCTGCGTTTCGCCCCGGAGATCGACGGCTGCGCGGACGAATGGACGGCGACCGTGACCGCACCGGACAGGAAAAGCTGGGCTATTTTCTCCCAAGAAACCAACGAGCTGACCATCGAAGACCCGCAGCTGTGGTGGCCCAACGGCTATGGCGAGCAGCCGCTGTACACCGTGCGCGTCACGCTCTATGCGGGAGGGCGAGAACAGGATGTGTGGGAGCGACGCATCGGTCTGCGTACCCTGAGCATGAGCCGCGAAAAGGATGAATGGGGCGAAGAATTCTGCCACATCGTCAATGGTGTGAAGGTATTCGGCATGGGCGCGGACTACATTCCGGAAGACAACATCTTCAGCCGCATCACGCCGCAGCGTACCCGCCGACTGCTGGAAGACGCGAAGCTGGCGCATTTCAACGCTATCCGCATCTGGGGCGGCGGCTATTATCCGGACGATTTCTTCTACGATATCTGCGATGAGCTGGGGCTGATGGTGTGGCAGGATCTGATGTTCGCCTGCGCCTTCTACGACATGGCTCCCGAATTCGACCGTTCCATCCGTCTGGAGGCCGAGCAGAATGTAAAGCGTCTGCGGCACCACGCCTCGCTCGCGCTCATCTGCGGCAACAATGAAATGGAAATGTTCATGGGACGGGCGCTGCAAACCGCCATGCAGGGAGACATGGAAACCCACGGCCCCAAGGACTACCATCACTATGCCGATTATGTAAAGATGTTTGAATATGTGCTGCCCGCAGTCGTCCGGCAGCATGCGCCGCAAACCTTCTGGTGGCCGGCTTCGCCTTCCTCCGGCGGCAATTTTGACGATCCCAATGCGGAAAACCGCGGCGATGTACACTACTGGGAAGTGTGGCATGGCAAGAAGCCTTTCACCGACTACCGCAAATACTTTTTCCGCTATGCGTCTGAGTTCGGCTTCCAGTCCTTCCCCTGTCTCAAAACGGTTGAATCCTTCACCGAGCCGCAGGACCGCAATGTGTTCTCCCGCGTGATGGAGTATCACCAGCGCAACAAAGCAGCCAACGGCAACATTCTGGCCTATATGGCGCAGACCTACCGCTATCCCTCCACGTTCGACGATCTGCTGTACTGCTCCCAACTGCTGCAGGCGGATGCCATCCGCTACGGTGTGGAGCACTGGCGGCGCAACCGCGGCCGCTGCATGGGCGCTATCATCTGGCAGCTCAACGACTGCTGGCCCGTGGCATCGTGGGCGAGCATCGACTATTTCGGCCGCTGGAAAGCGCTGCACTACGCCGCCAAGCGTTTCTTCGCGCCTGTGATGATCTCCGCCGAAGAAGAAGGCGAGCTGACCCACCAGCCCAACGTGATCGACTTCCTGCGCAAGCCGCTGGCGTGCAGCGCAAAACTGAACGTGGCCAACGAAAGCATGCAGCCCGTGACGGGCGAAGTGCACTGGGCGCTGCGCAGCCCTGACGGCAGCATCGTGCGTGAAGGAAACGAAGCGCTGACCGTTCCCGCCTTGAGCGCCGTATGGCTGGAGAAACTGGACTTTGCCAGCCTGTGCACCACGAAGCAGTATCTGAGCTATTCCTTTGCCGTAAACGGCGAGATCGTCAGCGAAGGGACTGCGCTGTTCTGCGCGCCCAAGCACTTTTCATTTGACGATCCCCATCTGCAGGTCATTGCGGAGGGCGATAAGGTGGTCGTGCGTGCCGATGCATTTGCGCGCTTTGTTTGCATCGAAAGTGACGACGCCGATATGCTGCTCAGCGACAATTTCTTTGACCTCAATGCAGACGAAAAGCGCGTGAAGATCCTGCGCGGCCGTGCAGAGGGTCTGCGCGTGCGCAGCGTCTATGATCTGGCCTGACCGGGCTTGATGCCCAGCGCCGGAAAACGAACACAGCCGGTCATCCCCCAGCCCCGAAGGCTGGCAAGGGATGACCGGCTGTGTATTATTCTGCAAACGCAGCATTTCAGTTATGAGCGGTTGATCTGCTCCACCAGAGCCTCCAGCTGCTCATAGCTCAGCTGTCCGCCTGTAAAGCTGGCTACGCTGCGCAGCGGCATATAGCGCACCATCGCTTCTGCCATTTCACGGTTGACCGCGCTCTCCGCCACCTCGCTGCCGTTGTCCATGCCGTCCGAGGTCTGCTCCAGCGCTGGCGACAGCACCTTTTTCGCCTTTTCGCTCTTCATCAAGTCTTCAAAAATGCTGTTCACGGTAAAATGCACAGGCACCTCCACCGTGCTTTCCACAGTGATGGTTTTGCTCAGCACCACTTCCCGGCTGGAACGACCGATCTCGATGCGGAACGCGCCGCTTTCCACATGCCAGTCGTGCAGCGTCACATTCCAGTAGGCGAAGGCGCGCTTATCCAGCACGAACGAGACCGTTTTCGTCTCGCCGGGTTCGAGCCAGATCTTTTCGAAGCCCTTCAGTTCGCGCACCGGACGGAACACCGTGCTTTCGCAGTCGCCCACATAGAGCTGCACTACCTCTTTGCCGGCAGTCTGGCCAATGTTCGTCACATCCACACATACCGTCAGCGTGTCGGTATCCCGGATGCTGTCCGCGCTCACGTTCAGATTGCCGTAAGCAAACGTGGTATAGCTCAGCCCATAGCCAAAGGGGAACAGCACGTCCATGCGCTTGCGGTCATAGTAGCGATAGCCCACAAACACGCCTTCGTTGTATACAGCGGTATCGCCCTCGCCGCCATAGGTCAGGTAGCTGGGATTGTCCTCCAGCTTCAGGGGGAAGCTCTCCGGCAGGCGGCCGCAGGGGTTCACATCGCCCCACAGCACCATCTTCGTTGCACCGCCCGCAGCCTGACCGCCCAGATAGCCCTCCACAACCGCCTTCACACAGTCGATCCACGGCATTTCCACAGGCGATCCGTTGTAGAGCACCACAATGGTATTGGGATTGACGGCTGCCACGCGTTCGATCAGCTCCACCTGACAAGCAGGCATCCGCATATGTGTGCGGTCATATCCCTCTGATTCAAAGTTATCCGGAAGACCTGCCACGATGACAGCCTTGTCCGCCTCCTTCGCGGCCCGCACAGCTTCGGCAAGCAGCGTTTCGTCCAGCGACTCGTCCTTGATGTCATAGCCCTGTGCATAGGTGATGCGGGGATCGTCGCCCAGCGCATCCAGCAGGCTCTCCACCTTAAAGCTGTTGATGTGACTGCTGCCGCCGCCCTGATAGCGCGGCTCGGCGGCAAACTTGCCGATAACGGCCACCGTTTCCTGCGGCGCGATGGGCAGCACACCGCCTTCGTTTTTCAGCAGCACCATGCACTCCGCAGCCAACTGGCGCGCCAGCTCATGCTGCGCTTCCTGATCCCACGGAGTATCGGGCTTTGCGTTGTCCCAGTAGCGCTTGTGCACCGTCAGGATGCGCTCAACCGCCTGATCCACATCTTTCTCGTCCAGCCGACCGGCGCGCACAGCCTCAACTACCCGCTGGTCGTTGGTGCCGCCGGAGGACGGCATTTCCAGATCCAACCCGGCATGCACGGCCTGCACACGGTCGCTCACAGCGCCCCAGTCGCTTACGACATAGCCGTCGAAGCCCCATTCTCCGCGCAGCACATCGGTGAGCAGTTCGCGTTTCTGCGATGCATATTCGCCGTTCAGACGGTTATAGGAGCACATCACCGTCCACGCCTTGCCCTTCTTCACGGCGCTCTCGAACGCGGGATAATAGATCTCGCGCAGGGTGCGTTCGTCCACAATGCTGTTGGAGGACATGCGGCGATTTTCCTGGCTGTTGGCGGCAAAATGCTTCACGCTCACGCCAACATTACGGCTCTGCACACCCTGAATAAAGCTCGTGGACAGCTCCGCCGCCAGATAGGGATCCTCGCTGAAGTATTCAAAATTGCGGCCGCAGAGCGGAGAACGCTTGATATTGACAGCAGGGCCCAGATCCACCGCCACCTGCTCATGCTGGCAGGCATCGCCCAGCGCCTCGCCCACCTGCCGCAGCAGATGGCGATCAAAGCTGGCGGCAGTGGCGCAGGCGGCCGGCATGCACACCGCCTTGATGCTTTCATTCACTCCCAGATGATCGGCTTTATCATCCTGCTTGCGCAGTCCGTGCGGCCCATCGGAGAGCATCACACTGGGGATGCCCAGCCGCTCCACCGGCTTGGTGTGCCAAAAATCCACCCCACTAAGCAGCGATGCCTTTTCTTCCAGCGTCATTTCTGAAATCATTTTTTGAATCTCCATACTTTCACCTCATTGGCAGGCCAAGCCCACCATCTCTTTATTCAAAATGTCTTGTTAATTCTATAACATATCAGGAACGCTTGTCAACGTTGTTTCTGTAGAGGGGCAGAACAATGTTGTACGGGTGTCAAACATAGGTAACACGACGAGCCAAGGAGGAGGTCAAGGGAAGGGTGGAGATTTGCGGAGCAAATACGACCCGACCTTGACTGAGAGCAGCAAAAGAAAATGAGATACGGTCAGTCGGGACAGGATGTTCCGACTGACC
>CAZDEF010000006.1:0-53790 GCA_964504385.1 uncultured Oscillospiraceae bacterium | reverse complement strand
AAAACGCCATGCTTTCTCTTGAAAACATGGCGTTTTTCAGCGGTCTGAGCCTTGCGCAGCAAGGCTTTCCTTACGCCGTTTGCCGCCCGGTGAGCCGTAGGCGAGTAGGCAAACGGTGCCTTCCCTCGGCGGAAAAGATCGCGCAGTGAGCTTTTTCGCCGTTTTGAAAAGCCGTGCATCAGCCTTTGTGTTGATGCACGGCTTTTGTCAGAACAGGGTCAGCTGTTCCATCCGCACGGGCTTGGAACGCGGACGAATGGTATCGCGGGTCGCATCAGCGGGCAGTTCTTCCCAGAAGGCGGAGGGCTTGCCGCCGGTGGTGAGAATGAGTTCTTCCCGCGCGCGTGTGATCCCCACGAAGAAGAGCCGACGCTCCTCTTCCATATCTGTCCGGCTCTGCACCCGCTCCATGGGCAAACAGCCGTCCGTGATCCCTGCCAGAAATACCACGGGGAACTCCAGCCCCTTTGCGCCGTGCAGCGTCATGAGCCGAACGGCTCCGGAAGCGTAGCCGGCACCGCTGGCACGGCGCACATCGGCTTCTTCGCCCAAACGAAGCTGACGGAGCAGCTCAGCCATATCATCATGAAATACGGCGGCGTTGAAAAGCTTCGTCAGTGCTTCGCTTTCCAATGCGCACAGCTGGGCAAGCGTTTCCAGCTGTTTGCGGGGCTTTTCACGCTTGCCGCTGGAAAAACGCCGCACCGCTTCGATCCATGGGGTGAGCAGCGGGAAGCCGTCCAGCTCTGCCGCGAGGGCGTCCGGGTCGGCGCTTGTACTGAAAGCTACGATGGCGCGCTGCGCAAGGGCTGACGGCAGCTTCCACAAGCCATCCAGCGCGGCGTACAGCGAAGGGCCGTCCTGCGGATCCAGCAGACTGGCAAAGAAGCCGATCATACCCTGCACTGCCGTGTCGGACAGGAAATCCTCATGCCCGGAAACGATGCAGGGAATGCTGTCGTGATTCAGCGCATGTTCGATCTGCTCCAGCTGGCGGTGCGTGCGGCAAAGCACGGCTATGTCGGAGAAAGAGCGGGCAGCACGCTGCTCGCTGCGGGCGCGCTGCGCTTCCAGCATGTCAACGCCGCCGACCATGCGCGCGATTTCCTTGGCGATCCACACTGATTCGGAAAATGCGTCTGGCGCTTCCAGCATGCGCACAGGGCAGCCATGGGAATGGAAGGGGAGAAAGTCGCGCTCCATACCGGGATTGCGGCGGATGACGGACAAGGCAGCTTCCAGCACCTGCGATGTGGAACGATAATTGCGCTGAAGGCGGATCAGCAACGCATCCGGATGGGCGGCAAGAAAAGTATCGAAGCAATCGGCCTTCGCACCGCGAAAACCATAAATGGCCTGATCTGGATCGCCGATCACGAACAGGCTTTCACTCTTCTGCGCCCAATGCTCAATCAGCGCGTGCTGTACGGCGTTGATATCCTGAAACTCATCCACCAGCAGATGCTGAAAGCGCATAACGGGGAACCTGCCGTGCAGCGCATCCAGCAGCACATCATCCAGATCACGCAGCCCCAGCACTTCCAGCCGCTGCTGATAAGCGCCGGGAAGCCAGCGCGGCAGGCCGGATGATTCGGACGAAGGCTCGCAAAGACGGCTCTTATACAGGGAGAGCGCGCGCAGACATTCGGCGGGGGAGAGATGCTCCTCGTGCTCGGCAAGCAGATTGGCCAGAAGCTCCACCGACTGGGCGCGGCTCACAAAGGGTTTGGAATCGATCAGCTCCAGCGCGATGGCATGGAAGGTGCCGATGTGCAGCCCACGCACGGCTTTCTTGCCCAGCTGCTGCGTAAGGCGTTCCAGCATTTCACGGGCGGCTTGACGCGTGAAGGTGACGGCAGTGATGTGCGATGGCGCAACGCCTTGCTCAATGAGATGGGCAATGCGGGCAACGAGCGTTTTGGTTTTGCCGGTGCCGGGGCCGGCAATGACGGCGGTGCAGGCGGCGTTGGCCGTGACGGCGGCAAGCTGCTCGGGATTGAGCTGCACGGTGGCTGATCCGACCGCTGCGGCAGACGCGGCTTTCTTTTTGGCCACGCCGTTGGTACGGAAGCTCTTCTTTCCAGCCAGCCCCGCCAGATCCAGCAGGGAGGTCTGCCCGCTCAAACGTTCCACTTCTCCCGGTTCGAACAACGAGATCACGCCGTATTCGCCGTCATAGCCAGCTTTGCGGATGACCCGCCCTTCGCGCAGCCGGCGCACGGCCTCTGCCACAATGGGGTCAGCGGCTGATGCGATGGTTTCGATGGGCAGCTCGCGCAAGAGAGTGAACTCCGGACCGATACGGGCGAGAAGCTGCAGATAGGCGGCTTCTACTTTCTTGGAGGCGGGCGAAACGCCCATGCAGTCGGCCAGTACCTCTGGCAGCGGGATCAGGCTTTCGAAAGGCTTGGGGAGCGCAATGGACTCTGCACGATCGCTCAGCGCCTCCACACGATGCAAAACGCCCACGGTCAGCTTGCGCCCGCACACTGGGCAGCGACCGTCCAGAGCGGCCGTTTCCGCCGGTTCAAGGCAGCAATGACAGTTCCGATGCCCATCTAGATGATATTTTCCCTCTTCTGGATAGAATTCGATGGTCCCGTGAAAGCCTTCGCCAGTTTCAATGGCGCGCTTGAGCAGGGGATAACTCAGTTCGCAATCCAGCAGGTTGGCCTCGCGCCCCAGCTTGGCGGGGGAGTGCGCATCCGAATTGGACACCAGTGTGTACCCATCCAGCATGGACAGGCGGCGGTTCATGGGCGGATCTGAGGAAAGACCGGTCTCAAGCGCATGGATGTGGGGCGAAAGGTCAGCGTAGCATTCCTCCAGTGTTTCAAAATCGGAAAAAGCGCCGAAAAGAGAAAAGTGCGGCGTCCAGATATGGGCGGGAATGTAGATGGCTTCCGGGCAGGATTCCAGTGTGATCTCCAGCAGGTCGCGGCTGTCCAGCCCCAGAATGGGCCGCCCATCGCTGTGCAGATTGCCAATGGCCTCCAGCCGGTGCGAGAGCGTTTCCGCCGCTTCCAGCGAAGGCAGCAGAATGACGTGGTGCACCTTTCGCGTTTTGCCGCCGCGTTTATAGATCGTGCTGATCTCGCCCGAAAGAACGAAGCGCGGCGTTTGCGCGCCCAATGTTTCGCAGGGCAGGCGCAGCTCCTCCTTCAATTGGTAAAAACCCTCTTCAGCGGGGATCAGCATCTCGGACAGCTCCTGCCGCCATGCAGGGTGAGTGAGATCTCCTGTGCCAACAAGCGTGATTCCCTTGCGCCGGGCCCACAGATCCAGATGGGGCGCGTCGCATTCGCGGCTGGTGGCGCGGGAAAAACGGGAATGAATGTGCAGATCGGCAATGTACATCAGGCGTGGCCTCCGTTGTGCTGCGGTATCGCAAAGTCTGTTGCATCATTATACCTGTTCGCGCGGCGAATGGCAATTTGCTTTTTCAGAATGGATATGTTTTAATAGAGGCAGCACAAAAGGGGGACGGGGCCATGCAGACCATCCAGCGCAATCTGAGCGCTTACCGAAATGAGATCAAGGCGGTCGCTATCCTGTGGGTGATCTTCTTTCACGCGCAGCTGGGATTGAGCGGCGCTCTGGCACAGGTGCAGAAAATCGGCTACGGCGGCGTGGACATGTTCTTCTTTTTGAGCGGCTACGGTTTGTACCGGTCGCTGGAAAAGGATGCGGATACAGGACGCTATCTGCAGCGGCGGGCTCGGCGCATCCTTCCTTCCTATCTGCCGTTTTGCATGGTCTGGCTGGCGATCATGCTTCCGCTGTATGGCGGTGGGGCGGCCTCTTCCGTGCGGATCGTGGCGGGCAATTTGACCATGCTGGGCTTCTTTGCCGATGTGCCGCTGATGATCAACTGGTATGTGAGCGCGCTGGCAGTATCCCTGCTGATTGCGCCGCTGATGCATGCGCACCTGTGCTGGCATAGGGGATGGGGAATGCTGGCCGTGATGTTCGCCATAGGCCTTTGCTTTGTTGGCAATGATCTGTATATGGCGGTTGCGCGCCTTCCGGTATTTGCGCTGGGCATGATGTTTGCCCGTCCGTGTGAAAAGAGCGAAAAGAGAATCGCCGCCGTGCTGACAGTCGGAGCAGTGGGCGGATTGGCAGTGCTGTATGTCTGCTATGCCCGTTTCCCGGAATTTCTGAATGATTACGCCATGTACTGGCATCCCTTCGTAGCCATTGCGCCCGCACTGTGCGTGGGGCTTAGCAAGCTGTTTGCCAAGCTGCCGCGCCGCTTTTGCGCGCCGCTGCGCCTGCTGGGCGAGGCTTCCTTTGAGATCTTCCTGTTTAATGTGTGGCTTGAAGTGCTGGGCAAAAAGTATGGTCTGTGCAGCAGCGCGGCTGAGTGGGCGATTGGCAGCGCTGTGGCATTGGCGGCGGGATTGCTGTATCACGCGACGGTGAAATTCTCGGTTGAATGGGCACAAAAAAATCTGAAAAAAGGTTGACAATTCTCTGCTGCACATGTTATGATATCCCACGCGTCTTGAGAAATCTTGGCCGTACAGGAAACGTGCATGCGCGACCTGTGTGTGACCCATTAGCTCAGTTGGCAGAGCACCTGACTTTTAATCAGGGTGTCCGGGGTTCGAATCCCCGATGGGTCACCATTCCACTTCTTCCTGCGGGCGTGGCGGAATGGCAGACGCGCCAGACTTAGGATCTGGTGCCACACGGCGTATGGGTTCAAGTCCCTTCGCCCGCACCATTTTATTTCCATAGCGGAGCGTGCGGTAGTAGCTCAGTGGTAGAGTGCCACCTTGCCAAGGTGGATGTCGCGAGTCCGAATCTCGTCTACCGCTCCATTCGCGGGTGTAGCTCAATGGCAGAGCTCCAGCCTTCCAAGCTGGCTACGTGGGTTCGATTCCCATCACCCGCTCCATAACAGGCCACCAGTTTTGATGTATCATCACTGGTGGCCTGTTTCGTTCCATACCCAAACCGCATGGAGAAAGGAGCTGCCTATGCGCCTGTTCGGTATGCCTACGCTCGTTGAGATCCCTTCCCTTGCTGAAAATGCGGCGCTGTGCCGTGCACTGGGATTGGATTTTGTGGAGCTGAATATGAATCTGCCGCAGTATCAGCTGGATGAGCTGAATGCACGGGAGCTGATGCAAATAGCGCAGGAATATGGTATTTTCTTTACGTTCCATTTGGACGAAAACGTCAATGTGTGCGATTTCAATACCTATGTCGCGCAGGCATATGTTCGCACTGTGGCAGAGACGATCGAACTGGCCCAAAAGATCGAAGCGCCTGTGATCAATATGCATTTGTCCAGCGGCGTATACTTTACACTGCCGCAGCGGCGGATATATCTGTTTGAAGAATATCAGGAGCGCTACTTGCAGCAGATGTGTGCGTTTCGCGCAATGTGCGAAGCGAGGATCGGCAGTTCGCAGGTAAGGATCTGCGTGGAAAACTGCGATGGCTTTGCACCTTTTCAGCGCAGGGCGTTGGATGAGCTGTTGGCGTCGCCGGTGTTCGGACTGACCTATGATGTTGGACACAATGAAAGCTGCGGCAGAGCGGATGAGGATTATCTGTTGGCGCACCCGGAAAAACTGTGGCATATGCATCTGCACGATGCGATCGGTCGGAAGCATCATCTGTCGCTGGGAACGGGGGAGATGATGCTGGAACCGTTGCTGGCACTGGCGGAGAAGCAGGGTTGCCGCGTCGTGCTGGAAACGAAAACGGCGGAGGGACTCAGCCAGTCTGTGGATTGGCTTCACAAAAAAGGCTTATGAAAGCTGGTGCTGCCGCTGCGCAGTCTTTTTCCCCATCCAAAGATAGAAAGCGATGCATAAGAACAGCGACGCATAGGAAGCCGTAGCGCATCCAAGCCCCAGCTGCATCAAACCGGCGCTTTCCTGCTGCGAGATCATCAGCACGACTGGAATGCGCACGGCGAATCCACCGATCAGCCCCTGTAGCATGACGAAGCCGGAATGCCCGCTGCCGTTGAAATAGCCCAGCATCATCAGCAGCAGACAGCCGATGAGCATATCCACGGAGAAACCGCGCAGATAATCAGCAGCATAACGGATGGTAGCTTCATCAGTAGTGAAAAGCCCCGCCATCCATCGGCCCGCGAATACGCACAGCAGCGCTAATGCTGCACCGGCGCACAGTGCAGTGGCAGCCATATATCGGAAACCTTTGCGAATACGTTCCGGCTGGTTGGCGCCACTGTTCTGCGCTACAAAGACGGACATGGACTGCAGGAACGCGACGGGCGGGATCATCATGAAGGTGGTCAGTTTGTTGTCCACAGAATAGCCGGCCGCAATGGCGGGCCATAAAGCGGCGTCTGGCCCCAAACGGTTGGCTACGGCGTTGATGACGACAAAGGAAAGATTTGTCAGAAAATCCTGCAGGGCAAGGGGGATCCCAGCGGACAGGATCCGTCTGGTTTCACTTTTCCAAGGACGGAGCATAGCACGGCTGATGGCAAAGGGCAATTCGATGCGGCGCAGCGTAAGCAGGGACAGAGTAACGCTGACGGCTTGGGCAGCAATGGTTGCCAGCGCCACGCCAACTACCCCCATATGGAACACGCAGACAGTCAGCAGATCCAGCACAATGTTGGTGATACAGGCAATCGAAACAAAAATCAGCGGCAGTTTGGCATTGCCGATTCCGCGCAGCAGTCCGCTGATAGCGTTGTACGCCGTGATGAACATAATGCCCACTGCGCAGATGCGCAGATAGCTGACTGTCAGCTCTATGGACGGTGCGTTCATCCGGGGACAAAGGCGTACAGAATCACGGTCATAAGCAGCGTGAAAAGAGAAAAAATACAGATGGTGGAACCGACGGCCCGGCTTGCGCCGTCACGATCCTTTGCACCAATGTGCGTGCCGAGCGTGACGGTAGCTCCCATCGTAAGGCCGGAAATCACATGGGTCAGCAGCGTCATGATCATGCTGCCCGTGCCAACGGCAGCCGTGGCGCTCTGAACGACTTGCGGAGATTCAAAACACCCGATCACGATCAGGTCGACAGCGCCGTACATCGCTTGCAGCAGTGATGCCAGCATGACGGGCAGCATAAAGCGGAACAGGGGTTTGTAGATGGGGCCGGTGATCAATGCATTTTTGCGGGTTTCCGTGTGAGCTTCCATAGCGTTTTCACCTTTGATCAGCAAAATAAAAAACGTATAATGCGTCCGCCGGAACCGGCTTTCGCATTATACGTTCCACCAACTATTATAACTGCGTTTTTGAAAAAATCAAATCAAACTTTGAATGTGCGGGCTGACGAGTGTAGAGCTCCAATATCTTGGACACAGACCACAAAAAAGAGTACAGCCTGAGCAACAAACTGTTATAGTTAAGTTGCAAGAAAAAAACAAAACGGAAGGAGCACAAGCCTCATGGACATTCTAACACAGGATATCCTACCATTCTTAGATGATTGTACAATGTCGAGCCGCTGAGTCCCCCACATCCTTGGCAGCCACGTACCTTCGTTTGTTCTGAGGTAAATGCGGAATGGTGCTTGCGGGAGAAACTGTTCTTCGCTGACTGCGGTCTGCCAATCCTGTGATCCTTTTCCTTTGTGTCTACCAGACTACAGTTCGCTCTCTTTCTGTGAAAACATGAAAAATAGGATGGTAGCATCGATAGGCTTTGCCCAAACAGATTTGCCAGTTTTCTTTTTCATGATTATATTGTGTCATTTGTCTTTTGAAATCCCTAAAAGACAGTAGAACTGGAAAATCTGTATTCTGTTGGCATACTGTGTTATAATGTGGAAGGTAAAACATATGCGACTGAGGTGGTTAGATGACCGCGTATGAAGAACGGGCGGAATACATTGATCCAGAAGAAACTCGTGGAGCTATGCTGCATACAGGGCAGCAGGGCTGCAGCATAACATAGTTATATTCTATGGCAGAAATCTTGGCTGTTATCGATCGGGAGTACTATCCCATGAACATCACTTTAGAAGAGATCCGAGCCACCTACAAGTTTAACGAAACCTCTCAGAATACGGTTCCACAGGCACTAAAGGTATTTTTTGAACCCACCAGCTTTGAAGACACCATTCGTAATGCGATCTCCGTTGATGGCGACAGTGATAACACTTGCTGCCATTACAGGTGGTGTGGCGGAGGTCTATCACGGCGTGCCTGAAGAACTCAAGCAAAAGGCCCTGGATTATCTTGATGAAAGACCACTCGGGATTTATGCCGACTATTGCTCATATTTACTAACCCGTAAGTGTTAAGTTTGATCGATGCCGATTCAGATAACGGGCGTTAATGGCGAAGTGTTCCAGCAAGAAATAGACTGTTTTCGCCTAAAACATACAGTTGAAACCGAGACATTGAGTCATCGGGCGCTTTCGTAGATAATACAGCATCCAGATACACTTCGAGCCTACTCAGGGACTTTTTCTACTGTTCGTACTTTTGGGAAAGTTCAGCTTTGCAACGGCAGCAGGGCCAAGAACGGAAAAGTCTTTTGTGATCTATACAAATGAAATAGAGCCCTATACTTCATACTGAAATGATACAAAAAGCGTCCCGCAGTCTCACTTTTCCTCCGATACACCCCACCCCACTGATCGGCAAGGATCAGTGGGGCGGGGCACAGCGTTTTTTGTCAATGCAGCGGATATACTGGGGAAAAACCGTTAAGAATCAGCACATCCGGATCAGGCGCTGATAGAAGGCGACGGTGGTGGCGAAGGTTTGGAGGGGGATGCGTTCGTTGTTGGCATGGATCATACCGCGTTCCTCTTTGCTCAGCGCCATGGCGGAAAAACGGTATACATGATCACTGATCGCACCGTAGTGGCGGCTGTCGGAACAGGCCAGCATCAGATAGGGGGAGACAGCTGCGTCTGTCCATGTGCCGCGGATGGCGTTGGAAAGGCGCTGGAAGGGCTCGTCATCCGTGCGGGAAATGCGAGAGGGGTTCATGCCGTGCACCACCTCCACCTTGATTCGGTCATTGGCGATCACCTTTTCCAGATAAGCCTTGGCGGATTCCACGGTTTCACTGCCGATCAGCCGCAGGTTTGCGCCTACCCATGCATGGGGCGGCAGCACGTTGGAGGCTGCGCCGCCCTGCATCTGGGTGAAGGCTACGGTGGTGCGCACCAGCGCGTTGAGCTCGCCGCCGCTTTTGCGGCACACCAGATTCAGCACCGGCTTGAAGCACCAGAGATTGGCGAAAAGAATGCGGTAGGGCAAGGTGGAACGGCGGCCCAGCGCATCGAACATCTGCGCCGCAGGCGGGGTGAGCGTGAAGGGGAAAGGATGATCCTCTATACGGGTAACGGCCTGCGCCAGCTCGCCCACCGGGCTGTGGGGCGGAGGCGTGGAGGAATGGCCGCCGGCACCGTCCAGAACAAGGCGAACGTCCATCGGGCCTTTTTCACCGGTGCCTACGACCGCACAGGGAGTTGCCACACCGGGGAAAGCGTTCTGCACCACGGCGCCGCCTTCGTCCAGCACAAAGGCGGGGGTGATGCCCTGTTGCTGGAACCAGCGCACAATGGTGGGCGCGCCGTTGCCGCTGATCTCCTCGTCGCCGGCAAAGGCGAGATACAGGTCGTTGGCGGGTACGAAGCCTTCGGCAATCAGATTGTCAACGGCCTCCAGAATGCCGGCAAAGGTGCCCTTGGTGTCCAGCGTGCCGCGGCCCCATAACATGCCGTCCTCGATCAAACCTTCAAAGGCAGGTTTGTCCCAACCGGCTTCGTCCACGGGCACCACATCGTAGTGCGCCATGAGCACGCCGGGCTTGGCTGCGCTTTTTCCCTGCCAGCGGAACAGCAGGCTGCGCGGCCCGGGCTTGCAGAAAGCGCAGGCTTCATTCACATGGGGGTAGAGCTTCGGCAGGAGAGCTTCCAACTCCGAAAAGGCGCTTTCATCCTCCAGCGATTTGTCGCGATAGGAAACGGTTTTGCAGCGAATGAGGGATTGCAGATGCGAAATTGCCTTTGCTTCGTCAAAGGTTTCCGGCGCGGAATCGACCTGCGGTTCCGCCTTGGGGGTGAACATCAGGCCGCGAATGACCAGTACGGCCAGAAAAACGAGAAGGATCCATACGATCAGCACAGCGATTCCTCCTTTACATCATTCCGCGCTTGTACATCAGCCGAGCCGCGCCAATGGCGACCAGCGCGCCCACCGGCACCAATACGCCTACCGAGCTGGCCAGCGACGGTACCGCCAGAAACAGCACGACCATGAACAGCAGCGGTGCAATGGCGATCTTCCAGTTCTTGGAAATGTACACAACGCCCAGCCCGCCGAACAGTGCAGGCAGAATGTTGTCGAACGCGGGGGTGAGAACGGGCGATTCCAGAATGGGCTGCAGATAGCCCAACATCAGCACGCCCAGCGCGATGACCAGCGTGGTGGTGATGGCGGAGGAGGCGATCGCAATGGTGGAGATGACTTCCCCCTCCTCGGAGGTCGGTTCCACATTGGCCGCCTGCATGGCGTTGAGCGCAGCGGGTACCTTCAGGCTGGTCAGATTGCCGGTGATGAAGCCCAGGTAGGTGCCGCCGGTGCCCAGCATGGGCGCGTAGGTAAAGACCTCGATGATGCCAACCGTCCAGAAAATGGGTGCAACGCCCAGCAAACCTTTGAACACATGCTGGAATTGGGGCCATGCGTTGTAGTACACGCAGATGGCAACGGGAACCATCAGCATCAGCACGATGCCCAGCGCCACCCAGATGCGGCCGTAGAAGTGGACGGATTCGTTATAATCTTTCATGCTTGCTGCCTCCTTATCGTCAGCCCATCAGAGCGGTCACGGGGATGGATGCGGCCATAGCCCCCAGCATGCTGATGGGCAGGGCATACTGTTCCAGCCAGTGGATCTTGCATACCTTGATCAACACGCCTTCCACGGCCATGATGAGCGCTGAGATGAGCGCTACCACGAGGGGAATGAAGCCCGGCAGCCCCAGCCGCACATCGGCAAACAACATGCCGACAAAGGCGGAGATCATGCCCAGAAACATGCCCGTCATGAACAGCTCGCCCCATTTGGGATCCTTGGTTTTGAGGGAAACGATGCCGCTCTGGATCTTCTTCAGGCCAAAGAGGACTACGAAAATACCCGGAATGATGCCCAGCGTCATGACCCATGCGATGGCGCTGAAGGCGCGGGGATCCGTGATGGTCTCGCTGAGGCTGAGCTTCATAGCCGTTGCGGTGGAGGTGGCGGCGGGCAGCTCATAGGTGAGCGCGCCGAGGATGCTCAGCCGCAGCCATGGCAGCGGGAGCCCCATGAATTTGGACAGGGTGATGACGCCCAGCAGGATCGCTACTGCGGGCGCGATGGAGAACAGGGCGCTGGATATGACGGTCTTGCGCAGGGTGTTTGGCGCAATGCCCAGCGCTCTGGCGCGCCGCGCCGCACGGATGAGGAAGAACAGCGACTGGGCCAGTACGTACACAATGACCACAATGGTTACACCGTAGAGGAAGCCGCTGTTGACATTGAAGGGTTTCATACGCTCTCAGGCTCCTTCCGAAGAATGAAATAAATGGGATGGTTCTATTGTAAGCCTTTGTGAAGGTTTCGTAAAGTGATTTATGATGGCTTCTTGATCATCTCCAGAAAAGCAGCCATGGGGGCGGTGAGAAGCCGGCTCCGCTTGTGGGAAACAAAAAGAGTACGGCGCGCTTCCGGACTGTCCAGCCGGAAAAACACCAGCCGTTCATCCGGTAGAACGCTTTTGGCAAGCGTATCGCTGACAAAGGCAGCGCCCAAGCCGTATGCAGCCAGATTGTAGGCCGCGATCTGCTGATCCAGCTGCAGGCGGATCTGCGGCTGAAACCCTGCCTGCATGCACAGCTTTTCAGCACGGATGCGGGTATCGTTGCCTTCCTTGAGCAGCAGGAACGGCAGATGCGCCAGCAGCGCCAGCGGCAGGGGCGGGGCGCTGCTCAGGCGGGTGCGCACATCATGCGCGTCCACCTGACAGGCCAGCACGTCCGGGTGGCGCACCAGCTGGCGCGGAACGGCCAAGATCAACTGTTCCTGCTGGTAAACATGGTTTTCATAGATGGTTGGATCCAGCGGGCTGTTGTCCACGGCAAGATCCAGCGTGCCGTCCTGCAGGGAATACTTGAGCACGCTGGTGTGCTGCTCATAAATACGGATCTCCACGCCCGGATAACGTGCGGAGAAGGCGGAGATGAGCGGGGGCAGCACATAGGAGGTAAATAGCGTCGTGCCGCCAAGGGTGAGCACGCCGGTCAGGCACTGTTCCGCATCGCTCACATACCGGCTGAAATTTTCTTCAATGCGCATGATCTCCGTGGCTGCCTGAATATAGGCGCGCCCCAGTTCCGTCAGCGCGATCGGGACGGTGGAGCGGTCGAAGATCGGCCCGCCAATGCGTTCTTCCGCCTTCTTCACCATTTGGCTGAGCGACGGCTGGGCGATAAACAGCGCGGCAGCCGCCTTGGAAAAGCTGCGCTGCCGGTAAACCTCGTACACATATTTCATCTCTCGAAACAGCATGGTCTTTCCTCCATAGACAAATATCAATAAGTATAATTGTATAATTGATATTTGCAAATAATATAGCATGCCTTTATACTGAATGCAAGCCTTGAACTTACGAAAGGATGACATTTCACAATGAGCAATACTCGCTTGGAGCATGATCTGGTCGGAGCGATGGAAATACCGTCGAACGTGTACTATGGCATTCATTCCCTTCGCGCAGCGCAGAACTTTCCCATTACAGGGCAGAGATTGCCCGGAGCGCTGATCGTCCGTCTGGCGCAGATCAAACGGGCCTGCGCCATGGCCAACGGCGAGGCGGGCGTACTGTCCGCCGAACGCGCACAGGCGATCTGCCGAGCCTGCGATGAGATCGCTGATGGCAAGCTGCACGACCAGTTTATTGTTGATCCCATTCAAGGAGGCGCGGGTACGTCTACCAACATGAACGCCAACGAAGTCATCGCCAACCGCGCCATCGAGCTGATGGGCGGCCAGATGGGAGAGTATGCGCTGGTGCATCCCAACGATCACGTCAACTGTGCGCAGTCCACCAATGACGTATATCCCACGGCCATTCGTCTGGCGCTGTATGACGCGGCTGGCCCGCTGCTGGATGCGCTGGACGAGCTGATGGCTGCTTTTCGGGAGCGTGCGGAGCATTTCGGCGACGCGGTGATGATCGGCCGCACACAGCTGCAGGACGCGGTGCCTGTGCGGGTCAGTCAGGTGCTTGATGCTTATGAAGCGGGCATCCGCCGCGAAAGGGCGAGGATTGCCGCAGCAAGAAAGGAACTGCTGTGCATCAACTTGGGCGGCACGGCCATTGGCACGGGCGTGAATGCATCGCTGGCCTATCTGCGCCGCGTGGTGCCGCTGCTGGCGCAGGTGACGGGATTGCCCGTTGTTCGCAGCGCCGACTGTGTGGACGCCACTTGCAATGCGGACACGTTTGTGGCGCTTTCTTCCGCGCTGAAGAGCTGCGCGGTCACGCTTTCCAAGCTTTGCAATGACCTGCGCTTGCTTTCTTCCGGCCCTGAGGCGGGATTCGGCAATTTCGTGCTGCCTGCACGCCAGAACGGATCCTCCATCATGCCGGGCAAGGTGAATCCTGTCATTCCGGAAGTGGTCAATCAGATCGCCTTCCGTGTGATCGGCTTTGATGTGACGGTCACGATGGCCGCCGAAGCGGGCCAGCTGGAGCTCAATGCATTTGAGCCGGTTATGTTTGACAGCCTGTATCAGGGCTGCACGCAGCTGTGCCACGGCGTGCAGACACTGACGCAGCATTGTGTGCGCGGATTGCAGATCAATCGCGAACGCAGCCTTTATCAGGTGGAGCATACTTCTTCCATGGCCACAGCCCTGTGCCCGCAGACCGGCTACGCGGTGGCCTGCGACATGGCTGTGGAGGCGCGGCGTACAGGCCGAACCATCCGCGAGCTGGTTTCGCAGCGTGGAATGGATGTGGACAGCGATGCACTGGATCCGCGAACGATGACCGAAATGATGGAGACCGCCCAGCGCGAAGCCTGATATTTCAAAAAACCAAGATCGCCGACAGCCTCCGAAGGGAAGCTGTCGGCTTTTTGAATACGTCCATTTGGCCGATGCAGCGTGTTCTCCCAAATCTTTCCCCCGCATAAAGCCATCCAGCGATTGCATACTAAGGGATGCAAATGCAAACGGGAAAGCAGGAGAACAGCGAACCTGCGCCGTTCAAGGAGGATGGGAGAAGTGCGTGCAACAGGCATCGTGCGCAGAATTGACGAACTCGGCCGGGTGGTCATACCGAAAGAAATCCGCAGAACGCTGAGAATACGGGAGGGCGACCCGTTGGAGATCTACACAGACAGGGACGGGGAAGTTATTTTGAAGAAGTATTCGCCGATCGGGGAAATGTCGGCGTTTGCGCGGGATTATACGGATTCTATTTTTCGCTCCATGGGGCATATTGCCTGCATTGTGGACAGGGATCAGGTGGTGGCGGCCAGCGGCGTGAGCAAAAAAGAACTGGCAGACAAGCCCATCAGTCATGATTTGGAAACAGCCATTGCCAACCGGCAGACGGTGGCCATCAACCGCGCGGGCGGAGGCAAGATCGTAGCCGTGACCAGCGAGGAGGATATCACCGGCTATACGGCGCAGGTGGTGTCGCCCATCATTGCCGATGGCGAGGCCATTGGCGCGGTGCTGCTGCTGTCCAAGGAGCAGGGGGCCAGAATGGGGGATGCGGAGCTCAAGGTGGCGGAGACGGCTGCCGGGATCGTGGGTCGCCAGATGGAGCAGTGAACGAACGGGAAAAACAGCAGAACAAAGCAACAGCCTGATGCAGCAAGCCGGTCTGCATCGGGCTGTCAACTTGTCGAAAAACTATCCATGGGAGGTTTGGAGGGCCGCAGCCCTCCAAGTGTGATCGTATCGGCCGGCTTTGCCGGTCGGGCGGGCGTTTCCGCGCCCTGCGCGGAAACATTCCGCCGCCCGTGGGCCGCCCGGCGCGCGGTCGGCGAGTCGGCACCCGTGGCTCCCCACGGGCGGAAAAGATCGCGTAGCGAGCTTTTCCGCCGGCCCGACAACCTGATGCAGCAAACTGGTCTGCATCAGGCTGTTTTGATGTAGAATGCTTTTAGGCCACTTCGAATTGGCTGCGGTATAGCTTGGCGTAGAAACCGTTCTGCCGCAGCAGTTTTTCGTGCGAACCCTGCTCGATGACGTTGCCTTCATTCATGACCAGAATGACGTCGGCATTTTCGATGGTGGACAGCCGGTGCGCCACGATGAAGCTGGTGCGGCCGGTCATGAGCTTTTCAAATGCACGCTGGATGCGCATTTCGGTGCGCGTGTCAATGGAGGAAGTAGCCTCGTCCAGGATCAGCATGGGCGGCAGGGAGAGCATGACACGGGTGATGCACAGCAGCTGCTTCTGGCCTTGGCTGAGGTTGCCGCCGTCCTCGCCGATAAGGGTGTCATAGCCGTTTGGCAGACGCTTGATGAAGCTGTGTGCATGCGTGGCCTTGGCCGCTGCGATCATCTCCTCCTCGGTCGCTTCCTCACGCCCCATGAGGATATTGTCGCGAATGGTGCCGGATTTGAGCCATGTATCTTGCAGCACCATACCGTAGGCGCTGCGCAGGCTGCTGCGGCTCACATCCATGATGCACTGCCCGCCAACGCGGATCTCTCCGCTGTTGACATCGTAGAAGCGCATCAGCAGATTGATCAGCGTGGTCTTGCCGCAGCCGGTGGGGCCGACGATGGCGATGCGCTGACCGGGCTGCACCTTCAAATTGAAATGGCGGATGAGCTGGCGATCCGGCACATAGGAAAAGCTGACATCGTGGAGAGAGACGGAGCCGTCCGCGTTTTCCAGCACTGCGGGTGCATCAGGCGTTTCGGCCGGTTGATCGATAAGCGCGAACACGCGCGCGGCACAGGCCATGGCGGATTGCAGCTCCGTCACCACGCCGGAGATCTCGTTGAAGGGCTTGGTGTACTGGTTGGCATAGCTGAGGAAGGCGGAAAGCTGACCCACCGTGATGCCGCCTGTGACAATGGACACCATTGCACCCGCGACCCCAACGCAGGCGTAGACCAGCGCGTTGACAAAGCGGGTGGAGGGATTGGTGATGGAGGAGTAGAAGATGGCTTTCAGGCTGCATTTGCGCAGCTCGGTGTTGACCTGATCGAACTGCCGCTGTACAGGGGCTTCCATGCCGAAGGCCCGCACCACCTTCTGATTGGCGATCATTTCGTCAATGATGGCGGTCTGTTCGCCGCGCACTTTGTTCTGCTGCGAAAAGAAGGAATAGGTGCGTTTGGCAATGAAGGAAGCCACCACAAAGCTCAGCGGCGTAATGACCACCACCGCCAGCGCGATGATCCAGTTGACGGAAAACATGAAAAACAAAGTGCCCAGAATGGTCAGCACACCGGTGAACATCTGCGTGAACCCCATCAGCAGACCATCAGCAAACTGATCCACATCCGCAATGATGCGGCTGACCACATCGCCCGTGGGCGTTTGATCCAGATAACTCAGCGGCAGGTTTTGCAGATGCCGGAAGGCGTCGGCGCGAATGTCGCGCACAGTGGCATAGGTCATGCGGTTGTTGCAAAGGCCCGTCAGCCACTGCGCCAGCGCTGTGATCAGCACCAGCGCACACAGCGTGATGAGGATAGGCCACAGCTGGTCAAACGCTACCTGACCGAGGCCGAGCAGCAGGTCTACGGCGCTGCCGGTGAGGATGGGCACATACAGCGTGGCCGCCACGGTGATAAGGCTCAGGAACAGCGAGAGGATGAGGTAGCGCCGGTTGCGCCCCACATAGCCAAGAATGCGCACAAGCGTATCTTTGCGGAAACCAACGTTCTTTTTCATTGCGCAGCCTCCTTTGGATACTGGGAATGGTAGATCTCCTGATAGACGGGGCAGCTGCGCATCAGTTCGTCATGGGTGCCGCTGCCCACCAGCTCGCCGTCATCCAGCACAAGGATGAGATCAGCATGGTGGATGGAGCTGGCGCGCTGGGATACGATGAACAGCGTTGCGGAATAGGGTAGCCCGCGCAGCGCCTTGCGCAGCGCAGCATCGGTGGCGTAATCCAGCGCGGAGGCGCTGTCGTCCAGAATGAGGATCTCGGGTTTTCGGACCAGCGCGCGGGCGATGGTGAGCCGCTGCCGCTGACCGCCGGAGAGATTGCGGCCGTTTTGGGCGATCATCTCGTCCAGCCCATCGGCTTTGCCGCGCACGATCTCGGCGGCCTGCGCAGTTTCCAGCGCCTGCCACAGCTCGTCATCCGTTGCGTTCTGGTTTCCCCAGCACAGGTTTTCACGGATGGTTCCCTTAAACAGCACGGCTTTTTGCGGAACGATGCCGATCCGGCTGCGCAGCTCGTTTACGCTCTGCTGCTTTACATCCACGCCGTTCACCAGCACACTGCCAGCACTTGCATCGTAAAACCGCGGGATGAGGTTGACCAGCGTCGATTTGCCGGAACCGGTGCCGCCGATGACGCCGATGGTCTGCCCGCGCAGCGCGGTAAACGAGACCCCCGACAGGGATTCATCGCCCGCGCCCTGATAGCGGGTGGATACGTTTTCGAAGCGGACGTGCTCGTTGGTCGCCAGAGCCGCTTGGGGGGCGGAGGGCTCCTGCATGGAGGAGCACAGATCCATCATGCTCTCGATGCGACCGGCGCTGGCGATGGCTTTGGAAATGGTCACGATCAGGTTGGCCAGCTTCACCAGCTCCACCAAGATCTGCGACAGGTAGTTGACCAGCGCCACCACTGCGCCCTGCGTGAGCACGCCGCCCTGCACCTGGACCGCTCCCGTATAGATCAGCACCGCCAGCGCGCCGTTGACCAGCACATAGGTGAGCGGATTGGTGAGCGAGCTCAGCTTGCCCACGCGCTGCTGCATGCGACACAGCTCGTCGGTCTCCTGCTCAAACGCCTTGTTCTCCTCCGCCTGCCGTCCGAAGGCGCGCAGCACGCGCACGCCGGTCAGGTTTTCGCGGGTGCGCAGCAGCACCTTGTCCAGCTGTCCCTGCACCTGCTTGTGACGCGGCAGCGTGAGCTTCATGATGCCGACCACCACCAGCGCCAGCAGCGGAATGAGCGCCACGAAAATGAGCGCTGCCTTTGTGTCCACCGTGAACGCCATGATCATTGCGCCGAACACCACAAAGGGCGAGCGCAGCAGCAAGCGCAGCGTCATGTTCACGCCGGTCTGCACCTGATTCATGTCCGTGGTCAGTCGGTTCACCAGCGTTGGCGTGCCCACGGTGTCCAGCTCCGTGTAGCTCAGCGTTTGAATATGGCGAAACAGCGCGCTCTTGTAGTCCGCCGTTACGCCCACCGCAGCGCGCGCAGCAAAAAACTGTGCGGTGATGGCGGCTGCGAAACCGAGCAGCCCAAGCCCCACCAGCACGCCGCCCATGCGCAGCACATAGCCGGTATCGGCCTGCAGGATGCCCTTGTCGATGATGGCCGCCATGATCAGCGGCACCAGCAGCTCCAGCACGGCTTCCAGCAGCTTGAACAGCGGCGCAAGAATGCATTCCCTGATGTAGGGCTTTACATAGTTGAGAAGGGTCTTCATCCGGAGAAAGCCTCCCTTTTGCAAAGAGTTTTTGTATTATACCACAGCTATGCCTTGCGTGCACATCAGGCCGGAAGGCAAATGCGCGCCCAGCGCCCACAGCTCGTAGGCGCGCTGGTCCAGCTGGTACAGTGGATCGTTCCTGTCGCCGTCGGCGGCTTTGGCGATGATGGGCAGGGCGCTCTGCCGGAGACAGCCTGTCAGACCGCCGCGGCGAAAGCCGAGCAGCCGCGCATAGGTGGGGTGCGCATGCGCCTTCAGAAAATCGGCGTCCATTTCCAGCAGCGCATGGGCACACAGCCGGTTCAGACGGGTGTGCGCATAGCGCCGCGTTTTGAGCAGCGCGAGCAGCTCCTGGCGGGACGATGCCTTGGCGGCGCAGCTTTTCAGACGGTTTTCCAAGCCTTCGCTGCAATCCGGAAGACGGGCGAGCGCTTCGATGGGCGCGGTGCGCAGCTTCCACAGCAGCAGCGTGTCCAGCGCATCCGGCGGGCAGAGGGGAGAGCGGGGCAGCGCATAGCCGCAGGCTGCGGCGGCTGGATCGTGCTGCCCGGTCAGAATGGCCTTGCGCACAGCGCTGGCGGAGGGCCATTCGTTGGCGCTCAGCGCATCGGCGTGATAATCGCCCTTGCGGAGGACGGGCAGGGAAAGCAGCGGGCTGTGCAGACGGAGACTGGCGCGCAGATAGCACAACGCCAGAATATTATTGGGGCGGGCGAAGCGATCCGCGCTGCCCAGCAGCCGCCCGAGCGCTTTGCCCTGCGCAGCGGCATAGGAATCGCCCAGCGCCAGCGCTTCTTTCAGTGCGGAAGAATAATCCGCCGTGGGTGCTTCCAGCAGCGCAGCCGCTTCCCTGAGCAGGCCGGTGTCGTCCTCAGCGCCGAAGGATAGATGCGTGACGAATCCCAGCCGCGTCAGCAGCTCCACGCCGCCCAGCGCGAAGTGCTCCGCATCCCGCACGGAAAACGCGCAGGGCAGCTCCAGCACCATGTCGGCCCCCGCGTTCAGCGCGGCCTGCGCGCGGCTGCGGGGCGGATACAGCGCAGGCATGCCCCGCTGGGTGAAGCATCCGCTCATCAGGCACAGGATGCGCGCGCCGGGAAGTTGATCGCGAATGAGCGCGAACTGGTGCGCATGTCCCCGGTGAAAGGGGTCGTATTCGCAGATGACGCCAACGACAGGTTGCATGCTTTCGCCCCTCAAACGCCCGAAAGAACGGCTTTTTTGGGCTTCCCCCTTCCATTTGCGGATAAAAAGATGTATACTGTATGGGTTGGATTCCGCATACACAACGTGTATTGTAGCACATAAGGGAGGAAATGAACAATGTCCGCTATTGACAAAATCAAAGCCAAAGCCAAGGCAAATGTGAAGCACATCGTGCTGCCGGAAGGCACCGAGCCCCGCACCGTGCAGGCCGCTGCCAAAATTCTGGCCGAAGGCATCGCGAAAGTCACCCTGATCGGCAATGCCGAGGAAGTGGCCAAGGTAGCTGCCGAGACCAACACCGACCTGACCGGCGTTGCCGTGATCGATCCCGCCACCAGCGAAAAGAGCGCCGCTTATACCGAACTGCTCTTTGAACTGCGCAAGGCCAAGGGCATGACTATGGAGCAGGCCGCCGAACTGGTGACCAAAAACACGCTGTACTACGGCACCCTCATGCTCAAGTCCGGCGATGCGGACGGCATGGTGGCCGGCGCGATCAACTCCACCGGCAATGTGCTGCGCCCCGCACTGCAGATCATCAAGACGGCCACCGGCATCAAGGTGGTTTCCAGCTGCTTCATCATGGAGCTGCCCGACCAGAAGTGGGGCGACAATGGCGTGATGGTCTTTGGTGACTGCGCCGTCATTCCCAACCCTACCGCCGAAGAATTGGCGGCTATTGCCATTGCCAGCGCCGCCTCCGGCAAGCAGCTGGTGGATTTGGATCCCCGCGTGGCGATGCTTTCCTTCTCTACCAAGGGCAGTGCCAAGCATGACAACGTGACCAAGGTGCAGCAGGCGACCGCGATGGCCAAGGAACTGGCTCCCGAACTGAAGCTGGACGGCGAACTGCAGGCAGACGCCGCGCTGGTGGAAAGCGTCGGTCAGCTCAAGGCTCCCGGCTCCACCGTGGCTGGTCATGCCAACACCCTCATCTTCCCCGACCTGCAGGCCGGCAACATCGGCTACAAGCTGGTGCAGCGTCTGGCGGGCGCGGAAGCCATCGGCCCCATCATCCAGGGCTTGGCCAAGCCTGTGAGCGACCTCAGCCGCGGCTGCTCCGTGGAAGATATCGTGAGCGTGGTGGCCATCACTGCGGTCAAGGCACAGTAAAACACATAAATTCAAGGAGTGTATCCCAATGAAGATTTTGATTGTGAACGCCGGTTCTTCCTCCCTGAAGTACCAGCTGGTGGATATGGAAGGCGAAAAGATCATGGCCAAGGGCCTGGTCGAGCGCATCGGCATTGCTGGAAGCAAGCTGACCCAGAAGGTGAACGGCGTGGAGCTGGTTTTTGAACAGCCCATCGCCGACCATACCGAAGCCTGCTCTCTGATGATCAAGGCCCTGACCGACGCTGAAAAGGGCGCCGTGAAGGACATGAGCGACATCGGCGCTGTGGGCCACCGTGTGCTGCACGGCGGCGAGGCCTTCACTGCCTCCACCCTCATCGACGAAGAAGTGAAGGAAGCCATCCGCGCCAACATTCCTCTGGGCCCCCTGCACAATCCCGCCAACCTGATGGGCATCGAAGCGTGCGAAAAGGTGATGCCCGGCGTGCCCAATGTGGCCGTGTTCGACACCGCCTTCCACCAGACCATGCCCCCCAAGGCCTTCATGTACGGCGTGCCCTATGAGTATTACGAGCGTCTGCATGTGCGCCGCTACGGCTTCCACGGCACCTCTCACCGCTATGTGAGCAAGCGCGCCTGCGAATTCCTGGGCTTGGATCGCTTCCAGACCCGCGTCATCACCTGCCATCTGGGCAATGGTTCCTCCATGGCGGCCGTCATGAACGGCAAATGCGTGGATACCAGCATGGGCATCACGCCTCTGGAGGGCGTCGTCATGGGCACCCGCTCCGGCAGCATGGATCCCGCTGTGGTGCAGTACATTGCCAACAACGACAATATGACCGTGGATGAAGTGCTGACCATGTGCAACAAGAAGTCCGGCCTGCTGGGCATCAGCGGCCTGTCCTCCGACATGCGCGACATCGACAAGGCGGCTGACGAGGGCAACGAACGCGCTGCGCTGGCCCGCGATATGCTGCATTACGGCATCAAGAAGTACATCGGCTCCTACGCGGCGGCAATGGGCGGCGTGGATGTGATCGTGTTCACCGCCGGCATCGGCGAAAACGGCGCTGAGCTGCGCGAAGCCGTCATGAAGGATTTCGAGTTCATGGGCGCGAAGCTGGATCCGCAGAAGAACATCGAAGGCAACCGCAAGGAATCCGTCATTTCCACCGATGACAGCATGGTGAAGATCGTCGTCATCCCCACCGATGAGGAGATCGTGATCGCCCGCGATACCCTGTGCATCGTGACCGGTCAGCCCATCGAGTAAGCATCGGTCTTGGGCAAACAGCCTTCGGCGCGGGTGGCATGTATCCGCGCCGAAACTGGTTTTTATGGAGGAGGAACACACCATGATTCTGGACGTCACCAAGGCCTTTGTGCGCCCGATGGAGGACTTCCCCTTTGAAACGGTGGTGAAGCTGGCCGCGCAGGATGTGAACGGCGATACCGTCCGCTTTGATCCCGTGCACATGCAGGGCACCTACTCCGTGCTGGAGGATGTGGTCACGCTCAAGGGCGAACTGCAGACCGTCGCCCATGCCCCCTGCGCCCTCTGCCTAGAGGAAGCCAGCGCGCCGGTTCAGGTGAGCTTTCAGGAGACCTTCCGCAAGGATGCGAACGAGGAAGAAGACGGCTGCTTCCGCTACGAGGGCAAGCAGCTGCCGCTGGATCACATGACGCTGACGCTGGTGCTGCTCAATATGCCCATGCGTTTCCAGTGCGGCGGTGACTGCACCGGCGGCGTGGGGTTGACGGCATGGAACGAGCACGATACCGTGTGGGCCGAGGAAGCGCAGGAGCCGCAGGGCACCTACCGCCCATTTGAAGGCTTGGCGGATCTGCTGGAGGACAGCGAAGAAAAACCGCAGTAAAAAAGCGCGAATGTAGCGTGTCAAACGCGAAAAAAGGCTTGACAAAGGAAGCCGCACATCATATAATACAAAATGATCGCGCCGTGTAGAGCTATGCGCTGCAGGGTGCAGATCAGGCAATGAATTTGCTATCTGGCCGGGACAGATGGGCAAGGCGGTCGCACAGCCGTGCACGTTTGCTACACTTCTCCCCGGAGTCAGGTTCGCGCAAGCGGACGATTTTTGAAGCCCGGTTTTCCGGGCAACAGGAACGAGGAGGTGTAACCATGGCTCTTCCCAAGGGAAAAGTGTCCAAGGCCCGTGGCCGTAAGCGTCGCGCTAACTGGAAGCTGGAGCTGCCCGGCATCGTCGAGTGCCCCCAGTGCCACGAAAAGAAGCTGGCCCACCGCGTTTGCAAGAACTGCGGCTATTACAACGGCGTTCAGGTCATCGATATGACCGAGAAGGAGAATGCCTAATCGCATTCTGATATCACAGGGCTGCTTGAGGGTTCAGGCGGCCCTGTGATGTATCGCCCGTCGAACAGAAGGAGTACGTTTCTCCGCTGCCCAAGAGAGGAGTCTCCACCGGCTGCAAGAGGATCCGGCAGAGCGGAAAACGGAAGGTCGTCTGGGAGGGCGCGGAGTGAAGCGGACGAGCAAGGCCGTTAGCCCCGCCGTGCGCGCACGTTACAGCGCAAAGAGGCAGTCCCTCGCACGGGCTGCGAAAAAAGGTGGTACCACGGAGCTGCTCCGTCCTTTGGAGGACGAGAGGGGCTTTTTTGTTTTCGACCATACAAAGAAAAGAGAGGGACGAACACAATGATTGATATCAAGTTTCTGCGTCAAAACCCCGACATCGTTCGTCAGAACATCAAAAACAAGTTTCAGGATCACAAGCTGCCCCTGGTGGACGAGGTGATCGCACTGGACGCCGAAAACCGCGCCATCATCCAGGAGGCGGATACCCTGCGCTCCAACCGCAACAAGCTGTCCAGTCAGTTTGGCATCCTGAAGGCCAAGGGCCAGCAGGAAGAGGCCGAGAAGATCAAGCAGCAGGTGAATGAGCAGTCTGCCCGTCTGGCGGAATGCGAGGCCAAGGAGAGTGAGCTGGCCGAGAAAATCAAGCAGATCATGATGAAGATTCCCAATATCATCGATCCCACTGTGCCCATTGGCAAGGATGACAGCGAAAATGTCGAGATCCAGCGCTACGGCGAGCCTGTCGTGCCGGATTTTGAAGTGCCCTACCACACCGATATCATGGAGCGCTTCGACGGCATCGATCTGGATTCCGCCCGCCGTGTGGCCGGCAACGGCTTCTATTACCTCATGGGCGATATTGCCCGCCTGCACTCCGCCGTCATCTCCTATGCGCGCGATTTCATGATCGACCGCGGCTTCACCTACTGCGTGCCGCCCTTCATGATCCGTTCCGACGTGGTGACCGGCGTGATGAGCTTCGCCGAGATGGAAGCGATGATGTACAAGATCGAGGGCGAGGATCTGTACCTGATTGGCACGTCAGAGCATTCCATGATCGGTAAGTTTATCGATCAGATCATTCCTGCTGAAAAACTGCCCCAGACGCTGACTAGCTACTCTCCCTGCTTCCGCAAGGAGAAGGGCGCGCATGGCATTGAGGAGCGCGGCGTGTATCGCATCCATCAGTTCGAAAAGCAGGAAATGATCGTGGTGTGTAAGCCTGAAGATTCCAAAATGTGGTACGATAAACTGTGGCAGAACACGGTGGATCTGTTCCGTTCGCTGGATATTCCCGTGCGCACGCTGGAATGCTGCTCCGGCGACCTGGCCGACCTGAAGGTGAAGTCCTGCGATGTGGAGGCGTGGTCTCCCCGCCAGAAGAAGTACTTTGAAGTGGGTAGCTGTTCCAATCTGGGCGATGCTCAGGCCCGCCGTCTGCGCATCCGTATCAATGACAACGGCAAGAAGTACCTTGCCCACACCCTGAACAACACGGTGGTGGCTCCGCCCCGCATGCTGATCGCTTTCTTGGAAAACAATCTGTGCGCGGACGGCACGGTGAAGGTGCCTGAGGCGCTGCGTCCCTACATGGGCGGCGTGGAAAAGCTGGTGCCGAAGAAGTAAGCCAATCATCCGACTGAGGGAGGAAAAGACATGACGCCTGAGTTTGAAATGGAAAAAGTGTACAATCCTCAAGCGATTGAAGATAAACTGTACAAAATGTGGGAGGAAAGCGGCGCTTTCGAGGCCAAGCGCGTGGAGGGCAAGAAGCCCTTCACGATCGTGATGCCCCCGCCCAACATCACCGGTCAGCTGCACATGGGTCACGCCATGGACTGCACCCTGCAGGACGCGCCCATCCGCTACCACCGCATGAAGGGCGACCCCACCCTGTGGCTGCCGGGCACCGACCATGCCGCGATCGCCACAGAAGTGAAGATCGTGGCGGCCATGGCCGAGGAAGGTCTGACGAAGCAGAGCTTGGGCCGCGAAGGCTTCCTGAAGCGCGCATGGGAGTGGAAGAAGGAATACGGCGGACGCATCGTCCATCAGCAGCGCCGCATGGGCATTAGCTGCGACTGGAGCCGCGAACGCTTCACCATGGATGAGGGCTGCTCCAAGGCCGTGCGCGAGACCTTCTGCCGCCTGTATGAAAAAGGACTCATCTACCGCGGAAACCGTCTGGTGAACTGGTGCCCCAAGTGCCAGTCCGCCATTTCGGACGCCGAGGTGGAGCACAAGGAAATGGACGGCAACTTCTGGCATCTGCTTTATCCGGTGAAGGAGACCGGCGAGATGCTGGAGCTGGCCACCACCCGCCCCGAGACCATGCTGGGCGATACCGCCGTGGCCATCAACCCCGATGACCCCCGCTATGCGCATCTGCATGGCTGCCATGTGGTGCTGCCGCTCATCAACAAGGAAATCCCCATCGTGTGCGATGAGCACGCCGATATGGAAAAGGGCACCGGCGTGGTGAAGATCACCCCTGCGCATGACCCCAATGACTACGAAGTGGGGCAGCGGCACGATCTGCCGCTGGTGCGCGTGTTCACCTACGACGGCCACATGACCGGCGCTGCCGACAAGGCTGCGGCCGACGAGCTGCGCGCCAGCGGCAAGGCCAGCAAGAACGAGCCCGAAGTGTTGGACTGCGGCAAGTATGCCGGCATGACCACCGAAGAAGCCCGCAAGGCCATCGTGGCGGATCTGACGGAGCTGGGCCTGCTCAAATCCGTGGAGCCCATCAAGCATGAAGTGGGCGTGTGCTACCGTCACTCCAAGACGGCGATCGAGCCCATGGTCTCCAAGCAGTGGTTCGTGGACATGAAGCCTTTGGCCAAGCCTGCGATCGAGGCCGTGACCAGCGGCAAAACCAAGTTTGTGCCGGAGCGCTTCACCAAGCAGTATATGAACTGGATGGAGAACATCCGCGACTGGTGCATCAGCCGTCAGCTGTGGTGGGGACACCGCATTCCCGTGTGGTACTGCGACGACTGCGGCGAGATGATGGTGCGCCGCGAAGACCCCACCTGCTGCTCCAAGTGCGGCAGCGCGCACATCCATCAGGATGAGGATGTGCTGGACACTTGGTTCTCCTCCGCGCTCTGGCCCTTCTCCACGCTGGGCTGGCCGGATCAGACCGAGGATCTGAAGTACTTCTATCCCACCGGTATTCTGGTGACCGGTTACGATATCATCACCTTCTGGGTGAGCCGCATGATCACCTGCGGTGTGGAAGAAATGGGCGAAACGCCGTTCAGCACGGTGCTCATCCACGGTTTGGTGCGCGACGAGCAGGGACGGAAGATGTCCAAGAGCTTGGGCAACGGTGTGGATCCGCTGGAGATCATCGACAAGTACGGCGCGGACGCGCTGCGCTTCTCGCTGGCGATGGGCGTGAGCCCCGGCAACGACACCCGCTATTCCGATGAAAAGGTGGAAAGCGCCCGCAATTTTGCCAACAAGATCTGGAACGCTTCCCGCTTCGTACTCATGAACACCCAGACCCGCGAACCCATCGACCCAGCCCGCCTGCAGCTGCCTGATAAGTGGATCCTGAGCCGCCTGAACGAAGCCATTGCCGAGATCTCCAGCCATATGGAGGACGGCGACTTCGGCATTGCGGCGCAGAATATCTACGACTTTGCATGGAGCGAGTTCTGCGATTGGTACATCGAATTGAGCAAGGGCCGCCTGATGGGCGATGATCTGGAGCAGAAGAACAATGTGCGCGGCGTGCTGCTGTATGTGCTGGAAAGCATTCTCAAGCTGCTGCACCCCTTCATGCCGTACCTTACCGAAGAAGTGTATCAGCATCTGCCCGAGCATGAAGGCATGCTGATCACCGCGCGCTGGCCCGAGGTGAAGGCGGAGTATACCTTCGCTGCGGAAGAACGTCAGATGGAAGGCATGATGGATGTGATCCGCGCCATCCGCAATCTGCGCGCCGAAATGAACGTGCAGGCCGGCAAGCGCACGCATGTCACCCTGATTCCCGAAGCAGGCTGGGAAGAAACGCTGTCTCTGGCGGAGCCGTACCTGCAGCGCCTGGCCTATGTGAGCGATGCGGCCATCGGCGGCAAGGATGCGCTGGCCGGTGAGAAGATCGTGAGCGCCGTGTGCGCCGCCGGCGAGATCCGCATCCCGTTGGGCGAACTGGTGGATATCGCAAAGGAGATCGCCAGACTGGAAAAGGAAAAGAAGAATCTCGAAGGCGAGATCGCGCGCGCAAACGGCAAGCTGAACAATCCCGGCTTCCTGTCCAAGGCACCCGCCCATCTGGTGGAGCAGGAGAAGGAAAAGCTCAAGACCAACGCGAGCATGCTGGAATCCCTGACGGCGCGTATCAACGAGCTGAAGGGTTGATCTGGAGAGAACGACAGCCTGAGGCCTCTTTCTGCAAGGGGCCTCAGCTTGCTGTTATACAAGGAGCAGACGGAATGCAGATCCTCATCGGCACGACCAATCCTGCCAAGCGTCAGCTGTTTGAGCAGGTGCTATCAGGCTACCCCGTTACCTTTGTGACGCTGCGTGACTTGGGCATCAACGAAGAACCGCAGGAAACCGGGAAGGATCCTGCGGAGAATGCAGCCATCAAGGCGGCTTTCTACGGCCGATATGCGGAGTATGTGATCTGCAATGATTCCGGCCTGTATTTCGACGCGCTGCCGTTGGAGGATCCACGACAGCCGGGGCTGCACATACGCACGCCGCAGGGCGCACGGCTGGATGACGACGCAATGATCGAATACTACGCGCAGCTCGTCCATTCTCTGGGCGGAAAGACGCTGGCGTATTATCTCGACGGCTTTGCCGTGAAGACCCCGGAAGGTGTGCGCACTTTCATGAAATCGCAGGAAGAGGGACGCAGGAATGCTTTCTGGATGACGGATACGCCCTGCAAGGCGCGCCGCCCCGGCTGGCCGCTGGATTCGCTTTCGCTGCTGCTGGACGGCACGCACTATCTGCAGCGCGGCGTGGAGCATAAGCCTTCTTCTGCCGGCAGCACCAAACAAGCATGGACACGGTTTATCGTGACTGCGCTTGGAATGACCCCAATGGAGGATGCATGAATCATTTTCACCATATTCCCGTTCTGTTTGACGAAGTGATGGAGTGGATGGATCCGCAACCGGACGGCGTATATGCCGACGGTACGCTGGGCGGCGGCGGCCATAGCGAAGGCATTCTGCGCCTGTCGGGCGGAACGGCTGCGCTGTACGGCATCGACCGCGACATGGAAGCCATTGCGGCGGCCTCCGAACGGCTGAAGGCTTTCCCGAATTTCCACGCCATTCATGGCAATTTTCATGATGCCAAGCCGCTGCTGGCCGCTGCGGGCGCCCCTGCGCTGACCGGCGCGCTGCTGGATCTGGGGGTGAGCAGCCATCAGCTGGATGTGGGAGGGCGTGGCTTCAGCTATCATGAGGATGCGCCGCTGGACATGCGCATGGATAAATCGCAGGGGATGACGGCGGCGGAGTATCTGGCCGGCATCACTCAGGAGGAATTCCGCCGTATTCTCACAGAGTACGGCGAGGAAAAGTGGGCGGCGCGCATCGCGCAGGTGTTTGTGGAAAAGCGTGCGCAGAAGCCCATTCTGACCACGGGCGATCTGGTGGCCGTGGTGGATGCAGCCATCCCCAAGGCTGTGCGCCGCAAGGACGACGGACACCCGGCGCGCCGTACCTTTCAGGCGGTGCGCATTGCGCTGAACGATGAGCTCGCACCGCTGGAGCAGGCTCTGTGCGATTTAGTGGATCTGCTGGCCCCCGGGGGCAGGCTGTTGGTGATCACGTTCCACTCGCTGGAAGACCGCATCACCAAGAATACCTTCCGCAGACTGCAGAATCCCTGCACCTGCCCGCCCAAGATGCCGGTGTGCGTATGCGGCAAAAAGCCGGTCGGCAAGGCATTGGCCGGCGGCGCTGTGAAGCCTTCCAAGGACGAAACAGCCGATAATGCCCGCGCCCGCAGCGCCAAGCTGCGTGTGTTTGAAAAGAAACAGGAGGACGCTTGAACCATGCCCACCCTGTATGTAGTGGCTACGCCGATCGGCAATCTGGGCGATATGACGCCGCGAGCCATTGAGACCCTGAAAAGCGTATCCCTCATTGCCGCAGAGGATACCCGCGTGACGCAAAAGCTGCTCAGCGTCTTCGAGGTCCACACGCCGCTCACCAGCTGCCATGAGCACAACGAGCGCAGCAAGGCCGCGCAGATCGTGCAGCGCATGCTGGAAGAAGGCATTGATGTGGCGGTGACCACCGATGCGGGCACGCCCTGCATCAGCGATCCCGGCAGCATTCTCACATCGGAGGCGGTGAAGGCGGGAATCGAGGTGCTGGCCATTCCCGGCCCCACGGCGATGGCTTCTGCGCTCAGCGTGAGCGGCTTTGACATGACGGAGTTTACCTTCTACGGCTTCCTGCCCAGGCAGAAAAACGAACTGAAGGAAAAGCTGCTGGACATGGCGCGCCATTCCAAACTAGCTGTGGTGCACGAAGCGCCGCACCGTGTGGCGGATCTGCTCAAGGCAGTTCGGGATACGCTGCCCGGCACGCTCGTTTCTGCCAGCTGCGATCTGACCAAGAGATACGAAAAAACCGTGCGCGGCACGGTGGCGAATGTGCTGGCGGATATCGAGGCCAATCCCAAGGCAGAGAAAGGCGAGTACTGCATTGTTTTCAAATGGGCAGAGGCAGACATTCCGCAGCCGGAGACTGCCCGAAGCGAACTGTCGCTGGAAGCGCAGCTGTTTGACGGCCTTGTGCGCGGGCTGACCCTGCGCGAGGCCACGGAAGAACTGATCGCCAGAGGCGAACGGAAAAATGCGGTCAAGGCTGCCGGTCTGAACGTGAAGAAGCGGTTGGCGGAGGCATGAATCAAAAAGCTTTGCGGCTGAAAAAACAACCGCAAAGCTTTTTACATATCCAGCAGCAGCCGCAGCATGCCGCCCGCCAGCCCGCCGCCCACGATGAGCGAAACAGCGCTGAGCTTGGTTTTCTGCGCCAGCACAAACACAACGGCGAAAATGGCGACAGACAGCCAGTCCACGTTTTTCAACTGCAGGACGCCGCCAGTGAACAGCGCGCTCTGCATGAGCGCCAGTCCGCCTACAAAGATGCTGGCAACGATGACGGGGCGCAAACCGTCCATCACGCCCTGCACCAGCGTGAGCCTGCGGTAGCGCTGATAAAGCAGGCTCAAGAGCAGCGCGGCAGTGCAGCCCGGCAGAACGGCCGCCGTGGTGGCTACCACCGCACCGATCACTCCGCCCAGCTGCATGCCCACGAAGGTGGCGGCGTTGACGGCAATGGGGCCGGGGGTGGATTCTGCAATGGCGATCAGGTCGGTGAAAGCGCTGGCGGTGAGCCATCCCTTCTCGCTGACCACCTGCTGCGAGATCAGGGTGATGGAGACCATTCCGCCTCCGAAACTGAACAGACCCACTTTCAGGAAGCTCCAGAACAGTTCAAGCAGCATGCCTGCGCACCTCCCACAGCGCCGTGAAAGCGCCGAATGCCGCGCCGCACAGCAGGATCCAGATGACGTTTACACCGGAAAGCCCAAGCGCCAGCCCGCCTGCGAACATCAGCCAGCCGGAGGCTTTGCCGCGCTGGCGGATGGGCTTGAGCATGGAGAGCGCCGCTGAGAAGATGACGGCGACCACGGCGGGCTGCATACTGCGCAGGAACGCATCCACAATGGGAGAGGTACGGAACGCATCGTAGCAAAGGGAGATCACGCTGATCCACACAAACGGCGGCAGCACGGTGGCGATGATGGCGCACAGCATGCCCCGCCTCCCCGCAGCACGGCGGCCCAGCTGCGCGGCCACGTTCATGGCAACGGCTCCGGGAGAGGACTGCGCGATGGCGACAACGTCCAGTATGTCTTCTTCGGTCAGCCATCCCAACTCTTCCACGAACTTCTTACGCATCAGGGGGATAATGACGAAGCCGCCGCCGAAGGTGAATGCGCTGATGGACAGCATGGAGAAAAACAGCTTCCGATAGGAAAAAGGCTTGGGCTGCATCGGAGAATAGCTTCCTTTCGCAAAATGCACAGGGTATCTATTTCTGAGCGCGCAGGGCGGAATCCTGCCTTTTGATTGTTTTTTTGAGGCAAAAGGCATTGACACGCGCCGCCGAACGTGTTATGCTCCGACTAAGCACAAGGCAAAGGAGGTCGGCTCGGATGAAACAGCAGCTTCATATGGGTTCGGCCTATTACTTTACCTTTAGCTTTACGTTTGCGCGTAAGGCTCTTTTGCGTTGTGCTGTGTGAGTAAGCCTCATGAATGGATGAAGCCCCACCCTCGCGGCCCAATGCCGTGAGGGTTTTTTCGTGAAACGGAAGGAGAATGGCAGTATGATTATCGTCCTGAAAAAGAACCCCGAGGAAAAGCAGCTTCAAAACCTGATGGCTTGGCTGAACAGCCTGAATATTTCGATCTATCCCACCGAAGGGCAGACCCACACCATTCTGGGGCTGGTGGGCGATACTTCTCATGTGGATATCGACCTGCTGCGCGCGCTGGACATTGTGGAGGATGTGAAGCGGGTCCAGGAGCCGTATAAGAATGCCAACCGCAAGTTCCATGAGGATGACACGGTCGTAAAGGTGGGCGGCACGCAGGTGGGCGGCGGCGCCTTCACGGTGATCGCGGGCCCGTGCAGCATCGAAACCGAGGAGCAGATCTGTCAGGTGGCCGAGGCGGTGAAGACGTCCGGCGCTACCATGCTGCGCGGCGGCGCGTTCAAGCCGCGCACATCGCCCTATGCCTTTCAGGGCTTGCGGGGCCATGGGCTGGAGCTGCTGCTCAAGGCCAAGAAGCTCACCGGTCTGCCCGTGGTGACGGAGATCATGGATCTGTCCCAGCTTACGTTGTTTGACGAGGTGGATGTGATCCAGGTGGGCGCGCGCAATATGCAGAATTTTGAACTGCTGAAGGAGCTGGGGCATACCGGCAAGCCCATCCTGATCAAGCGCGGTTTGGCCAATACCCTACAGGAGCTGCTGATGAGCGCGGAGTATGTCATGGCTGGCGGAAATGATAATGTCATTCTTTGCGAGCGCGGCATCCGTACTTTCGAGACGGCCACCCGCAACACGCTGGATCTTTCAGCCGTGCCCATGCTCAAAAAACTCACTCATCTACCCGTCATCATCGATCCCAGCCATGCGACCGGCATTGCGTGGATGGTGAAGCCCATGGCCATGGCAGCCACCGCCTGCGGCGCGGACGGCCTGATGATCGAGGTGCATAACAATCCGTCCAAAGCGCTGTGCGATGGAGCGCAGTCCCTGACCCCTGCCGCGTTTGACGATGTGATGCAGGCGGTCAACGCCATTCTGCCGCACGCATACCACATGCCGAAGGAGGCCTGAACATGAATATTGCAGTCATCGGTCTGGGGCTCATCGGGGGGTCCATGGCCAAAGCGCTCAAAAAGTATACGCCGCATACCATCCTTGGCATGGATACGGATCCGCAGGTGATGTTCAAGGCCAAGCTGCTGGAAGCCATTGATGTGGAGCTGACGCCGGAACGTCTGCCCATCTGCGATATGGTGCTGGTGGCCACATGGCCCAAGGCAGCGGTCGCCTATGTGCAGGAGAATGCGCACAGGATCCGCAAGGGGGCAACGGTCATCGACCTGTGCGGCGTGAAGCGCGCCGTGTGCGAGCCGCTGTTTCAGGTGGCGCAGGAGAATGGTTTCCTGTTTGTGGGCGGACACCCGATGGCTGGCATCGAGTATTCCGGTTTCGATCATGCCAATGGGGCACTGTTCCAGAATGCTTCCATGATCTTAACGCCGCCGCCCGGCATCAGCATTCAGGAGCTGGCGGAACTGAAGCATTTCTTTCGGGAACTGGGCTTTGCCCGCGTGGTGATGACCACGCCCGAAGAGCACGACCGCGTGATCGGCTACACATCGCAGCTGGCCCATGTGGTGTCCAGCGCCTATGTCAAAAGCCCGGAGGCGATGGAGCACCACGGCTTCTCGGCCGGCAGCTTCCGCGATATGACCCGCGTGGCAAGGCTGCACCCTGCCATGTGGACGGAGCTGTTCCTGCTCAACCGCGAGCCGCTGCTGAGCGAGCTGGACGCGCTGATCGGCCATCTGAACGAATACCGCAGCGCACTGGAAACAGCAGACGGGCAGCAGCTGTACGCGTTGCTCAAGGAAGGCACGGAGCGCAAGGAGATCGTGGATAGAAAGGATGATGAGCCGTGAGAAAGGTGCATGTGAATGCGGGAAGCCCCTATGACGTGCTCATTGAACGGGGCCTGATGGAGGAGGCGGGCAGCCTTCTCAAACAGACGCTGGGCCGAACCTGCAAGGCGGCCGTTCTGACGGATGATACGGTGGATGCGCTCTGCGGCGGACAGGTGGAGCATGCCCTGCAGCAGGGTGGCTTTGAGGTGTGCCGCTTCGCCATCCCGCATGGCGAGGAGAACAAGAACCTGACCGTCTGGGCCTCCATGCTGAATTTCTTGGCGGAAAACCACCTCACCCGCTCGGATGTCATCGTGGCTCTGGGCGGCGGCGTGGTGGGGGATATGGCAGGCTTTGCGGCGGCCAGCTTCCTGCGTGGCGTTGCGTTCATGCAGATCCCCACCACGCTGCTGGCCATGGTCGACAGCAGCGTGGGCGGCAAGACCGGGCTGAACCTGCCGTCCGGCAAGAACCTTGCCGGTGCTTTTTATCAGCCGCGCCTGGTGCTGTGCGATCCGGACGCGCTGTGGACGCTCAAGCCGGAGACGCTGGCGGATGGCACGGCGGAGGTCATCAAATATGGCCTGCTGGGCGATGCGGAACTGTTTGAACGCCTCAGGGACGGCCAGTGGCACGACCAGATGCTGGACGTGATCGAAACCTGTGTGCGCGCCAAGGCGGGGCTGGTGGAGGCGGACGAACGCGACACTGGTAGCCGTCAGCTGCTGAATCTGGGCCACACGCTGGGGCATGCCATTGAAAAATGCAGCTGCTATGGCATTTCGCATGGGCAGGCTGTGGCGGTCGGCATGGTGTATGCGGCAAGGCTGGCGCAGCGGATCGGCCTGTGCGGCGCGGAGGTAGAGGCAGCCGTCAAGGAGGTGCTGCTGGCCAACCATCTGCCGGTCGCAGCAACGTTCACTGCCGAGGAACTGTGTAGCGCGGCGCTTTCGGATAAAAAACGAAAGGGCGGTACGCTCACCTTTGTTCTTCCCCGCAGCATCGGCTGCTGCGAGCTCAGGGAGATCCGCGTGGACGAGCTTTCCGCGCTGGTCGGGCTGGCTGTGAATGCATAAGCAGAAAGGCGGAACAGGATGGATATTCAGGAACTGCGCAAGCAGATCAACGAGATCGACGCGCAATTGGTGAAAAACTTCGAAAATCGCATGCATGTGGCGCTGCAGATCGCCCAATATAAAAAGGAAAATGGTCTGCCCGTGTTCGACCCTGCGCGGGAGCGCGATGTGCTCAACCGCCAGACGGCCGCCGTGGGCGAGGAGATGGCCATGTATGTAAAGCTGCTGTACAACACGCTGTTCGACATCAGCCGCAGCTACCAGCAGCGCTATATCACGCGCGGATCCGGCCTGACCAACCATATCGCCCGCGCTATTGAAGAAACGCCCAAGCTCTTCCCCAAGCAGGCGGTGGTGGCCTGTCAGGGCGTGGAGGGAGCGTACAGCCAGCAGGCGTGCGATAAGCTGTTCGCCCTGCCCAGCATCACCTATTTCAAGCGTTTTGAGGGTGTGTTTCAGGCCATCGACAGCGGCCTGTGCCGCTATGGCGTGCTGCCGGTCGAAAACAGCTCCTACGGTTCTGTGACCGAGGTGCACGATCTGATGCGCAAGTATCGTTTCTCCATCGTGCGCAGCGTGCGGCTGAAGATCGACCATCGGCTGATGGCCAAGCCGGGAGTCGCAGTTTCGGATATCCGCGAAGTTGTCAGCCACGAACAGGCTATCGGACAGTGCAGCGAGTTCCTGAAATCGCTCAAGGGCGTAAAGGTGACGGTGTGCGAGAATACCGCCGTGGCTGCGCAGATGGTGAGCCAGTCCGACAGACGGGATATCGCCGCCATTTCCGCGCCGGTGTGCGCCGCGCTGTACGGCTTGAGCATACTCAAAACGGACATTTCCAACAGCGACAGCAATTTCACCCGTTTCATCTGCATCTCCAAGCAGCTGGAGATCTATCCCGGCGCGAATAAGATGAGCCTGATGCTCAATGTGCAGCACAAGCCCGGCGCGCTGTACAGCATGATCGCCCGCTTCGCCGCACTGGGGCTGAACCTGACCAAGCTGGAAAGCCGCCCGCTGGCTGGGACGGATTTTGAGTTCATGTTCTATTTTGATCTGGATGCTTCCGTGTATGACGAGGCTGCATTGCAGCTGCTCAGCGAACTGGACGAAGGGCCCGAGACCTTTACTTATCTGGGCAGCTACAGCGAGATTTGAGGGATGAATGTGAAACAGTTTGGTCTGATCGGCGAAAAGCTGGGGCATAGCCATTCCAAAACGCTGCACGGTCTGCTGCGCGACTACCGCTACGACCTGTGGCCCATGCCGCCGCAGGCGCTGGATGCATGGATGCGGGAAGGCGCGTTCGACGGCATGAATGTGACCATCCCCTATAAAAAAGCGGTGATTCCCTACCTGAGCGAAATGGGGGAGAACGCCCGGCGGATCGGGGCGGTGAATACCGTCGTGCGCAGGCCGGACGGCACGCTGTATGGCGACAACACGGATCTTTACGGCATGAGCGAGATGGCGCGCCGCGCCGGGATCCGCTTTGCCGGAAAGAAAACGCTGGTGCTGGGCAGCGGCGGCACATCGCTGACCGCCTGCGATATGGTGCGCCAGAACAGGGGAGAGGCTGTTGTCATCTCCCGTTCGGGCGAAAACGACTATGCGCACCTCGAGCGCCATGCCGATGCGGAGTATCTGATCAACGCCACGCCGGTGGGCATGTATCCGGAGACGGATGCGCGCCCGGTGGATCTGACGCTGTTTCCGCACCTCAAGGGCGTGCTGGACGTGATCTACAATCCGCTGCGCACGCAGCTGCTGGAGCAGGCGCAGCTGCTGGGCATTCCCTGCGAGGGCGGACTGTCCATGCTGGTGTATCAGGCGGTGTGCGCGTGCGAGCTTTTTACGGGCGAGACGGTCACAGCTGATGAAGCGCAGGCGGCGGAAAAAGCCCTGCGCAAGAGCGTGACCAATCTGGTGCTGGTGGGCATGCCGGGCTGCGGCAAGAGCACGCTGGGCGCTATGCTGGCCCGGACGCTGGAAATGCCGCTGGTGGACCTGGATGTGGAGATTGAAAAAGCCGCGGGAATGGCGATCCCGCAGATCTTTGCTGTGGAGGGCGAGGCGGGCTTCCGAGAGCGGGAAAGCCAGCAGGTGCAGCGCTTCGCCAGCACTGGCGGGCAGATCATCGTGACCGGCGGAGGCGCGGTGAAGCGCCAGCAGAACCGCCGCCTGCTGCGCATGAACGGCTTTGTGGCGCACATCACCCGAAGCACCCGCCTTTTATCCACCGAAGGCAGACCGCTTTCCCCAAGCCGCGAGGCGCTGGACGCCATGTGGCAGGAGCGGCAGCCCATGTATACCGCCTGCGCTGATGCGGCGTTTGCCAACGAAGGCACGCTGGACTCCTGCGCGCAGGCCATCAAGGAGGCATTTGATGAAGCTCTATGTGCTCAACGGCCCTAACCTGAACCTGCTCGGCATTCGGGAACCGGCCATCTACGGCAGGCAGGATTTTCAGGCGCTCATTCAGTATATCAAGGATGTGTGCGCCCGCGAAGGAATCGAAGTGGAGTGTTTCCAGAGCAATTATGAGGGCGTGCTGGTGGATGTGATCCAGTCGGCGCTTGGCAAGGCGGACGGGATCGTCATCAACCCTGCGGCCTACACGCACACCAGCATCGCTATTCTGGACGCGCTCAAGGCGGTGGCGCTGCCGGCGGTGGAGGTGCATCTCAGCGATGTGAGCCAGCGGGAGAGCTTCCGCCATGTGAGCTACCCGGCCATGGCCTGCATTGCCCAGATCAAGGGCAAAGGCTTTCAGGGGTATGAGGAAGCCATTCTGCTGCTGAAGGAATACTTGCAAAAAGAAGTACACTAAAACGAGTTTCTCCCGTAGCAATGACGGCAACGTTCGGGGCCGCCATTGCTTTTTTTACGGGAAATTCACGGAAAAAGTTGATTTTTCCTCATGCTATAATACAATCACTTCATGAGGGAAAAGACGCGAGAAGGGGGATAAAGAGCATGGAAGACCTGAATCTGTGCATGCATTGTATGACCCGTAAAGAGATGGAGCAGGAGACTTGCCCGAAATGCGGCTTCATAGAGAAGGACTACCTGCCTGAAAAGCACCATCTGCCTCCGCACACCATTTTGAAAGGACAGTATATGGTGGGGTGCGTGCTGGGCGAAGGCGGCTTTGGCATCACTTATATCGGCTGGGATATGTTCCTGCACCTGCCCGTAGCCATCAAGGAATACTTCCCCTCCGGCGTTGTGATCCGCGATCAGGGCCAGCACACGGTGAATGTGTTTGCCGGAAAGAATGAAAAATCCTTCCTGCAGGGCCGCGAGCGCTTCTTCCGCGAGGCGCAGAAGGTCGCGCGGTTCGATAACAATCCCGGTGTGGTATCGGTAAAGAACTGTTTCCTGGAAAATGGAACAGCGTATATCATCATGGAATACATCTCTGGTATCAATCTGGGCAGCTATGCCGCCAACCATGGCGGAAAACTGAGCATGGCCGAGACGCTGCGCCTGCTCAAAACGCCCATTCTTACGCTGGGCGAGCTGCACCGCGCCCTTACTTTCCACCGCGATATCAGCCCGGAAAACCTGATGCTGGAGCCAAACGGCACCGTGAAGCTGATCGACTTTGGCTCCGCCATGGAAAGCGACAGCGAAAAGCAGACACGTGTGCTCATGGTCCGCACGGGGTATTCGCCTGTGGAGATGTATTCCAGCTCCGGCAAGGATGGCGCATATTCCGATGTGTACTCGATGGCCGCTACGATCTATAAGCTGATTACAGGTGTAACGCCGCCCTCCGCTACAGACCGTTTGGATAATGATCCGCTGGTGTGCCCCTCCATGCTGGGCGTGCGGGACATTACGCCAGCGCAGGAAAAAGCGCTGATGAAGGCCATGGCTGTGCAGGTGTGCGACCGCTATCAGAATGTAGATGAATTCTATCAGGAGCTTTACGGCAACGGCAGCCTCAAAAAGCCTGCACGCGGCCGCCGCACAGCCGCGCTGGCGGCAGTGCTGTGCGTGGTGGTGCTGCTGGCGGCAGGGCTGTGGTTTGGTTCCCGTGAAAAGCAGCCGGTCCTTGCGCCCGCGCCCACTGCATTCCCGACCGTGGAGGAAGCGGACGTCTCTCTGACGCTGCCCACGCTGGGCTCCTCTCTGCGGGCCTTCCTGAACGCGAACGGCTATCAGATCGCCGAGAATGATCCCATTCCGGAGGAAGCGCTGGCGAACATCGCTGGCCTGCGCATCCTGAATGGTGACATTCAGTACTGGCTGCGGGACGAATACGGATACCGGGACGAAAGCGGTGTCTACGGCCATCCCGAGCAGAAAGGCGATATCATCACCTTTGCGCGCAGCTGGCTGGGCTATGGGCGCGCGGCCGGTGAAATGACGGGGGAACTTGATCTGGCGGAACTGAGCCGTATGACCTCGCTGGATTATCTGTCCATTTGGGATTGGCGGGTAACGAATGTGGAAGCGCTGGGAACCCAGCCCAGATTCCGCGAACTGTATCTGGACAACTGCGGCTTGACGAACGAGGATCTGCCGACCATCGCCAAAGTGATGAACGATGATCCGGCCGGAGGCACCCTGAATATCGCCAATAACCAGCTGACTTCGCTGGATGGTCTGAAGGGCATGCCGGATCTGTATGGCTTGAATGTATCGTACAATCAGCTGACCTCAGCGGCTGGCATTGCCAATCTGAAGGTGCACAATGCAACGTTTGAAGGCAATCCGGCTCTGTCTCTCAGCGAACTGAGCGGTTCCCGAATGATTGCAGAGATCGAAGAATGCGCTTTCCCCGCTACGGACGATTTCGCCATTCTCCCTGAAATGAAGAGCCTGAAGTCCTTTGAACTGTTCACCAACGGGAGACCGTCGGTCGTGCTGGATCTGTCGCTGCTCGATACTGTGCAGGAATTGCGTTCCTTTAGCCTTTCGGACTGCATCGTGACGAATGTGGGATCCTTCTGCAAGGCACATCCGGAATTGAAGCATCTTGCGCTGTCCACCTGCCAGCTTACGGACGATGTGCTGCCGGCCTTTGCTTCGCTGGAAAAGCTGGAAAGTCTGGACATTGGCTATAACGAGCTGACCAGCGTGCAGGATCTGCCGTGGCAGAAGATGAAGACTCTGCAGGCACTGAACATCGAAGGCAACTACATTGCCGACCTGTCCCCGCTGAACGGCTACACGGGAGAGTTGATCGCTGGAAACCAGTGCGAGCTTTCGCAGCTGGAAAGTATCCGTCAGGAGCGAAATGCGAGTGCCGCTTATTCGCTGCCCACTCTCGGCCCGTCGCTGAGGGCTTTCCTGAATGCAAACGGCTATCAGATCGCCGATGATGAGTTGATCCCGCAGGACGCCTTGCTGCGCATCAGCGCGGTACGCATCATGGACGATCATATCGAATACTGGATCCGGGATGAGGAAGGCAATTACGAATGGCCGAACACGAATGCACACTCCTACTGCCGCGAATGGGTAACGGGCAGCATGGAACCGGCCGGTGCAAAGACGGGTGAAATCGATCTGGCGGAATTCAGCCGGATGTACGCATTGGAGTACCTGTCCATCTGGGACTGGCAGGTAACGAATGTGGAAGCCTTGGGCAATACGCCGCGCTTCAACGACCTGTATCTGGATAACTGCGGCCTGACGAACGATGACCTGTCGATCATTGCCAAGGTCATGATGCAGACGGACGCAGAATTGAACCTTGCCAACAATCAGCTGACTTCTCTTGAGAAACTGGCGGGAGTGAAGGAACTGGAATTCCTGAATCTGAGGCACAACCAGCTCACCTCTCTGAGCGGCATTGCCGATATGAAGGTGCAGATGGTGCAGACGTTTGGAAACCCCATCACTTCCATTCGCGACTTGAGCGGTTCCACTCTGATCGCAAACGTGGAACGGTTTGAACTGCCTGTGCTGGATGATTACTCTCTGGCTGCTGAGATGAAGAACCTGTCAGCATTTTGGATCTATCCGGATCCGGCAAACCCGATCACGCTGGATCTGGCCTTCTTCGCAAACGCGAAGCGGCTTGACGAGTTTGAGATCAGCAACTGCATATTGCAGAATCTGGAATCCTTCTGTCAGGATCATCCACAGCTGCTTCATCTGGGAATGGTACAATGCCAGATCACGGATGACAAGCTGCCGGCTTTGGCGTCGCTGGAAAAGCTGGAATGGCTGGATCTGGGCTTCAATCGTCTGACCAGCGTTGAGACGCTGCCGTGGCGCAGCATGCCCAAGCTGCAGGAATTGAACCTGAACGAGAACGCCCTTTCCGACCTTTTTCCGCTGAACGGCTACAAGGGAACGCTTCACACAGAAAACCAGCGCGATGCAGCTGAAATGGAAAACTGATCGCTAATCCTCACGAGAAGAAGGTGCTTTATGCCTGCCCCTATTCATTTGCCAGAAAGCGAAGTGGACCGCATCATCCGCCTTTCGCGCAACGCAGAGTTTGCGCGCGCCTATCTGGAGCGCGGCATTCGCGTGCCCACTTTTCCGGAGATCCTCTCTGCTTATTCGGGGATCGAAGACCCGGCTGTGCTTCGCGACCGGTTGTGTACCCGCTTGCGCGGCATGCTGGGCGAGCCCAATGATGCCTCCATTCGACGGAAGGTATCCACTTGGTTTTCCGGAAAAACTGCGCCGGAAAACCGGGAACAGCTGGTGCGCATTGTTTTTGCGCTGGGAATGACGGAGGAACAGGCGCAGAATTTTCTGGCCAGCGCTGGCGGAGGCGCGCTGCATCAGCGCAATCCCATTGAGCTGGCCTATCTGTACGCGCTGCGCAACCGTCTGTCCTACCACGAGGCGCTGCACCTGATCGAGCGTGTGCGCGGCGTGGCGATCGGCGAACGCGGGAAAACGGCGACGCTCGAGAATGAGTTTACCAAGATCCGCGGCGAGGACGCCTTTGTGGAGTTTGTGACCCGCGAACGCATCAATCTGGGCCAGATGCATAACACCGCCTTCGAATACTTTCAGGAGTATATGGAGGTGCTCACCAAACCGCCGGATGTCTTTCCGGATCTGCCGGAGCGCGAATACAGCGTGCGGGAAATCGTGCAGATCTATCTGAAACCGCCCGAAACGCATGGCGGCAGTGTGCTGGCGCAGACCCTGCGCTCCCACTGGCCGGATGAAAAGACGCTGTCGCAGATCACCAACCGCAGGCTGGATGTGCCCCGCAAGGTGCTGCTCCTGCTGTTTTTGATCACCGACGGTGCAGACAGCAGCCTGAACGTGAGCGATGACCCGCGCATGCTCTTTGACGACCGCTACCGGCGCGTCAACCGCATGCTGGATGAGTGCGGCTATAGCCAGCTGGATCCCCGAAATGTGTTTGACTGGCTGATCCTGTACTGCATGTATGAGAACGACGAGCTGAGCGCCAACGAGCGCCTTCAGGCGGTCCTGCGGGAAAACGAGGAAACGGACGAAAAGGGAGGCAATGCGCAGTGAAGCAGCCATATGTATGCACGCAGTGCATGAATCCAACCGATCAGCCGATCTGCCCGAAGTGCGGCGGCACAGCGGAGAATGGACGGCGTATTCGGGATGCCTTGCCCCCGATGACCATCCTGAACGGGAAATACCTGCTGGGCGCGGCCATGGGCGGCGGCGGGTTTGGCATTACCTACCGCGCGCTGAAGCTGAACAGTCTGGAGCCGATGCAGGGGGATATGGTGGCGGTGAAGGAGTATTTCCCGCACCAGCTCGCCACGCGCGTCCAAGAGGACGGCGGCGTTGTTCCCAGCTTGAACAATCAGGACGTTTTTAAGCGCTGGCGCAGCAAGTTTGTGCAGGAATACCAGATGCTGCGCAAGATGGATCACTGCCCCTCTGTGGTGCAGGTGCTGGATATCTTTGAGGAGAACAACACGGCCTATCTGGTGATGGAATACATCGAAGGCATCACGATCGAGAGGCGCGTGCGCAGCAGCGGCCCCATCCCGGCAGACGAACTGCTGCCGCTCATGGAGCCCTTCATCAACGACCTGTGCCAGCTGAATGAACGCCAGGTGCTGCACCGCGACATCAACCCCGCCAACATCATCCTGCGCAAGGATGGGAAACCGCTGCTGATCGACTTTGGCAGCGCGCGGCCAAACGACCCGGCGACCCGCAAGACAGTGGTGGTGCGCAAGGGCTATGCGCCGCCAGAGCAGTATCAGGCGGGCGGAGAACAGGGCGCTTGGACGGATGTGTATGGCTTGTGTGCCACGATGTATTTTGCGCTGACCGGCGTGGAACCGCCTGATTCCATGGAGCGAAAATACGATGATAAGCTCCAGGACATCGGCCAGTTGTGCCGCGCGCTCACAAGGCGGCAGGCCGATGTGCTGATGGCGGGCCTTTCAATGGATCATACCAAGCGCCCCGCCTCGTTTGCCACCATGGCGGCGGAGCTGTACTATGTGCGGCCAAATCAGGCTGCGGATGACGCAACGGGCAGGGCTGGAAAGGCTGCAGAGCTGCGGCAGAAGATCGATCGTTCAAAGGGCCCCACCCTGCTGAATCAGGATGCGGACGACGTGACAGGCAGACTGCTGGCGGCGCGAAAGGCTGCAACGCTGCTGCAGAAGATCGATCGTTCAAAGGGCGCCACCCTGCTGAAAGAGCTGGACAATGTAAGCCGGTTGAACAGCTTCGAACGTCAGACGGCGGAGCTGGAACAGCTGCTGGCGCGGGGCGGCCTGCTGTTTCGGCTGCTGAGCGGACTGCGGGTGCGGAAACAAACGGGAAAAACGCCGTGGAAACAGTGATATAATGACTGCGACAGATGAACGGAAAACATACACGATACAGCAAAAACAACGACTGATAAGGAGGATCTGAACATGGAAATGAAGCAGTGCAGCGAGGGCCACTTCTACGATGCAGAGCGCTACAATAGCTGCCCCTATTGCGGCAAGGGGAATGACAAGGTGAGCACCCATCCGCGCATTTTGCAGGGCGAGAACACCGTGGATGAGACCGAACCGCTTACCGAAGCCGGCAGCAACGCCTATAACGGCGATGTGACCGTTGCCATGGATACGCTGCAGGACATCCGCCCGGTGGTTGGATGGCTGGTATGCATCAGCGGCCCCAGTCGCGGCCGCTCCTATGAGATCCATAAGGAAAACAATTATCTGGGCCGTTCACCGCAGATGGATATCTGCATTTCGGAGGATACTACCATTTCTCGCGACAGCCCCATGGTGATCACCTATGATGCCTATTCCCGCAGCTTCTATTGCGGATTCATGGGCGGCCGCTCCATCGTCCGGCTCAATGATATGCCGCTGCTGGCTACCACTGCGCTCAAGCGCGGCGATATGATCGAACTGGGAAAGACCAAGCTGATGTTTGTTCCCTTCAGCGATGAAACGTTTGACTGGGACTGGTCAGAAGAATAACGGAGGAAATGGAAATGAAGGCAAAGCACCGTATCCTATCCGCGCTATTGGCGCTTCTGCTCACCCTGCTGCTTGGCAGCGGGCTGGCGGGCTTGGCGGAAGAAAACCCTCCTGCCGCAACACCTTCCATTTCCGTAACAACTGCGGAACCGCTTGGCGGTTCCGCAGCTTCCACCCAACAGCCCACAGCGCCCGCCAGCACTTCAACCGCGATTCCGTTCGTCACTCTTGTGGAAAACGCGGATAACGGCTTGGCAGAGCGGTTGGGCATTTTTTATCCCTGCATATGCCTGATCGCGGGCGTTTTGCTGGGCAGCGGCATCGTGCTGCTTTGCCGCGGCGGCCGCCAAAAAGCAAAGAAGGAGCCGGAAAAAACAGGCTCGCCGGACATGCAGCTTGAAGATGAACATCGGAGCCTGAGCGTGGTTCAGGTGGGCAATGTGCATCACATTGGCAAGCGACCCTATCAGCAGGATGCATTCGGCGTTTCCAACCTGCAGGACGAGCAGCTGGTGAAGGAAAAGGGCGTGCTGGCTGTGCTGGCGGACGGTATGGGCGGCCTGAATAACAGCGGCGAACTGAGCCAGGCGGCGGTGCGCAGCGTGCTGGGAGCCTTCGCCCACACAAAAGGTGGGCAGAGCGAGCGGCTGGCGGAGCTGGCGCGCGTGGCGCTGGAAGTGGCAGATCGTCAGTTTGCAAAGGCGGGTTCTGGCTCGACCCTGATCCTGGCCAATATCGATGATGGAATGCTGGATTTCATTTCGATCGGCGACAGCCGGATCGCGCTTTGCCGCGGCGGCGCTCTGCTGCCGCTCAACCGCGAACATAACTATGGCGCGCAGATGCGTCTGAATGTCGCGCTGGGAATGGCCGCATGGCAGCAGGCGGCTGAGCATCCCAAACGCAGGGCGTTGACCAGCTATCTGGGCTGCGCAAATGATCCGGCCATGGATTTTCCCACGGAGCCCATCCAGCTGCTGCCCGGAGATAAGATCATCCTGATGTCGGACGGCGTGTACGGCACATTGGACGATCAGCTGCTGCTGCGTCTGCTGGAAAATGAAACGGTGCTGGCTGCCGAAGCCATTGAGAAAATGATCCTGTCGCAAGGCAAACAGAATCAGGATAACTTTACGGCAGTGATCTTGGAAGTGCGCTGATCAAAACCGGAAGGGAGAGGCCGAGATGAAATGTCCGCATTGCTGCGCTGAGATCCCCTTTGCGAAGAAATGCCCGAAGTGCGGCAGGAAGCTGCACTATGGCGGCAACACACAGATCCTGGAGCATGTCATGCTGGGAGAATTGCATGTCCGGGATATTTTCTCGCAAACCTTCAAGCGCCATACCCGCGATGACGCATTCCGCTCCCTTACGCGCCGCCCGCTTCCGGTAGCTGAGATGCTTGAAAACTGGCAGCGCCCATGGCTGTACGCACGGCTGTTTTTGATCCTGCTGGCGGGGACTCTGGTGCTGGGATTTGCGGCGCAATACATTCTGGAGTATGAACCGCTGGCGGTGATCAGCTACATCGTAGGCAGCACGGTGATCCCGTGGACGATGCTGTTGTTCGTGTGGGAAATGGATATGTATGGCAACATTTCCGTTTTCGAATTGACCGGTTTGCTGCTGATGGGCGGCGTGCTCAGCATTGCGTTTGCCATTCCCATGTTTGGTCTGGTCGAGATGGTTTTCGATCTGCCTTCGGAATACTCGTCTGCATGGGCGGCTGTGGCAGAAGAACCGGCGAAACTGCTGGTTTGCATTCTGTTCATCTGCCTGAGCAGACGCGGACTTTACGGCTTGGATGGGCTGGTGATCGGCGCGGCTGTAGCGGCAGGCTTCGGCTTTATGGAAACATCGCAGTATGGCTACCAATATATGTACAAAGAAGGGATCGAATATGGGCTTTCTGTTTTGCAAAACCGTAATCTGTGCGCTGTTTTCAGCAGCCATCTGCTATATACGGCCCCGGCAGTAGCGGCTCTGGGATTGGCGGCGGACGGCGAAAGACTGAAGCTGCGCCACTTTCTGGACTGGCGGTTTTGGCTGGCGCTTGCTGCCGGGATCGGATGCCATGCGCTGAATAATTTTGAGTACCCTTCTGCACTGGACTTTTTATATGTTCCTCTGCTATCCATCGGCGATGCGGAACTGTATCTGTTGATGGTGCTGATCGCTGCTATTGCATGGCCCGTTTTCCTGCTGGTGCTGAAGGCCTGCATCCGGCAGGCGCTTCGCGTCAACGAAGATGGGAAAACAGCAGCGTTTCTGCAGGTGAAAAGCGAGTGTGCCAAACCTGCGAAGCAAACGCTGATGTGCAGCTGCGGAACGCTCGCGGGCCTGACATTCAGCCTTTCTTCCGGAAACACGGTCATCATCGGCAGAAGCCGAAGCTGCCAGCTGATACTGGAAACCAAGAGCGTCAGCGCAGAACACTGCCGGTTGAGCTTGGGGGAAAAAGGACTGGCGCTGCGCGATATGGGTTCCGCAAACGGTACTTGGGTGAACGGCAGAAGAATTGCGATCCAGCAGGACGTATGGCTGAAGCAGGGAGACCGGATCGAGATCGGTTCTGCTGCCGAGTGCATCGAGGTATGCTGAGAGAAACGGGGGAAGACGAGTGAATGCTCTGAAAGGCAAAGACCGGGAACAGCTATTGCAAAAAGCAAAAGAAGGAAAGACCAGCCTTCGTGAACTGGTCGAACAAGCATTTTGCCGCCATCCTCGGGGGGATGCCTTCCGCTCGCTGACCCGCAGACCGGCAGCGCTGCAGCAGGCCATCGACCAATGGCAGCCGCCGTGGATGTTCACGCGCCTGTTCGGGATCCTCCTGCTGATGACGCTCCTGTGTGTGGCATGCATATGGTATGACATTGCGAATGTGCGTGCGCCGTATATCTATGCCTTCTTCTGGGGCTGTGCGGTAATGCCGCTGACGCTGGCGCTGTTCCTGTGGGAGCTGGATATTCGTGCCGGTTTTACGATCTTTGAAATGGTCGGCTTCGCTTTTGCGGCGGGGGTGGTATGCATCGCCGTGGGGCTGCCGATATGGATCCTGGTGGTGCTGCAGGATCCGATCAGCCTGTGGATGGTGTGGAAGGATACGCTGCTGTCGGTGCTGCTGACGGTATGTGTGCTGCTGCGCTGCAAACGAAAGCTGTATGGCTTGGATGGATTGGCGCTGGGAGCGGCGATCGGCGCGGGTTATGCCCTGTTTGACCAGCTGCTGTGGTCCATGCCGAAATCGTATTCGAAAGAAGCGGTGCTGCTGTCCTTGCGCACGGCGGGCTTTTCACTGTTTGGCAACCATGCGCTGTGGCTTGCACCGATTGCCGGCGCGCTTTGCCTGCGCATGAACGGCGGCAGACTGAAAGCCAAGCATCTGCTGGATGTGCGCTTCCTGCTGCTGTTGCTGCTGGGAATGGTGGAAAACGGCCTGATGAATGCGGAGCATGATCAGTTGAATCAGCTTTCTTTTCTCAATAATGCCTTGATCGATCTCCCAGCCTTTCAAGTGTTCATCAAGCATCCGCTGCTGCTGGTCAGCGGTTTGGCGGCGCTTCTCTACATGATCCGCCTCTGCATGAAACAGACCGTACAAAGCCTTGAAGGGGAAACGCAGGCAGAAAAAGCTTTCCCGGAACGACCGCAAACGAAAAAGCTGTTTGGGGTGGAAGGTACTTACGCAGGGCAGATCATCCCCTTGACAAGCGGACTTTCCCTTCCGATCGGCCGTGAGGCCTCCCAGGGTGCGCTGACGCTGGCTTCCCGAAAAGTGAGCCGCAGTCATTGCATGTTCCTGTGGAAAGATGGACAGCTGATGCTGCGAGATCTGAATTCGGCCAATGGAACATATCTGAACGGGACAAAATTGAAAGCCGACCAGGTTGTGCCGGTCCGTCGGGGCGATCTGGTGGCGATCGGTTCAGAAAAAGAAAGGTTTGAAGTGCAATGAGCTACCGATATGCCGTTGTGACAAATACGGGCTGCCGCGAGATCAACGAGGACTATCTTGACATTCGGGAAGGACGCTACGGGTTGGCGTGCGCTTTGGCAGACGGATTGGGCGGACAGGGTTTGGGCGATGTGGCGGCGCATACCGCGGTAGAAGCTGCCCTGCAGAAAATGAGCGGCATTCTGCCTGTGGGCAAGAAGGGCATGACCGCATGCATGAACCGCGCAAATCAGATGGTGCGGGAGCAGCAGCTGGAAAACGGCAGCCAGATGATGTCCACATTGGCGCTGCTGCGCACAAACGGCGCGCATGTGCAGCTGGCGTATGTGGGGGATACGCGCATTTACTGGTTCCGGGATGAGCGGATCCTTTATCAGAGCACGGATCACAGCATTACGCAAATGATGGTCGCCTGCGGCGTGATCACGCCGGAGCAGGTGCGCGGGCACAAGAGCCGGAACCTGCTTACGCGCGCCATCGGCTACAAGCCGGAAGTGCAGGTGGCGATGCATGCGGGCCGGGCGAAGCGCGGCGACCGCCTGCTGCTGTGCACGGACGGCTTCTGGGAATGGGTGCTGGAAAGCGATATGCTGGCAGCCTCCACTGCTGAAACGCCGGATGTTTGGCTGAAGCGCATGTGCAATATGATCGAAAAGCGCTACGATGCGGATGCGGATAACTATTCCGCCATTGCGATTATGGTGGAATGAAAGCAAAAAGCCCATTCCAAAGATTCAAACGAATGTTTGGAATGGGCTTTGTTTCGAAAAAAGATCATCGTCCCATCAGGCGTCGTCGTCCGTCTTCAAGGAACTGCCCCAAATCGTGCAGATTTTCCAGCGCGCGTCCGCATCCCATCACCACGTTGTTCTGCGGATCCTCGGCGCAGGCGCAGGGTACCTTCAGCGCATCGGCAATGGCTTCGCACATGCCGAACAGCTCTGCGCCGCCGCCGGAAAGCAGGATGCCGCATTCGAAGATATCGGCGGCCAGCTCGGCGGGCGTGTGCTCCAGCACGCCATGGATGCTTTCGATCAGCTGCTGCACAGGCTCGTCAATGGCCTCGGTGATATCATCGGAAGTGATGCGCATGGTTTTGGGCAGACCGGTGATCAGGTTGCGGCCGGTAACTTCCATGTAGAGCTGCTCGGTGCGGGGGATGGCGCTGCCGATGTTGAGCTTGAGCTCCTCAGCGGTGCGTTCGCCAATGAGCAGATTGTGCTTGCGCCGCAGGTGACGGATGATGGCGTCGTCAAAGCGGTCGCCGCCCACCTTGGCGCAGTCGCTGACGATGACCTTGCCGAAGGACAGCACCGCAATATCCGTCACACCGGCACTGATGTCCACGATCATGGTGCCGTAGGCTTCATCCATGGGCAGTCCAGCGCCCAGCGCTGCGGCCAGCGAGCGGTTGAGCAGCTGTGTGCGGCGCATGCCGGAATCGACCATGGTGGAGATCAAAGAACGCTTCTCCATTTCGTTCACCGAGGTGGGCAGCGCCAGAATGGCGCGCGGACGGGTAAACATATGCTTGCCGATGGCTTTGAGCACAAAGCCCTTGAGCATGAAGCTGACCAGCTCATAGTCTGCAATGGTGCCGTCGCGCAGAGGCCGAAGGGCCAGAATGTTGCCGGGGGTGCGGCCGATCATGCGGCGCGCTTCATCGCCAAAAGCCAGAATATCGCGTGTATCACGGTCGATGGCTACGACGGTGGGCTCGCGCAGGATGATGCCCTTGCCCTTCATGTAGATCAGGATCTGTGATGTACCCAGATCCACCGCAATGTCGCTGATGCTTGCCATTGAACCAAAACTCCTTTATGCTGCCGCTCGAAAGGGCGCAATCAAACAGGCGATCCTATACGCCATAACAATATTTAGTTCGCCATGGCACAAGCAGAATCCTGCTTTTGGCAGCAAGAAAGCCGGTTTCAGCGGGATGAACGGTATTTTTGCCTGGTGGCTTCTCCGCCGCGCAAATGGCGCACGGCCTTGTTGTGGCGCAGCACTTGCATGGCCTGCGCGTACAGGTCGGCGTCCACCAGCCGGAGCCGCTCCTTCACATCCTTGTGCACAGTCGATTTGGAAATGCCAAAGGCCCGCGCAGCAGCGCGCACTGTGGCCTGATGCGCAATGAGATAGGCGGCCAGATCACAGGCGCGCTGTTCCATGCTGTTTTTCATATTGTCCTCCCCCAAAAACATGAAAGCTCGTTGGAGGATATGCATGAAACGCGCCGGAAAGACGGCGTTTGCCATTTGAAGCAGACTGTGGTAGGATAGAAGCAGACAAGAGGAGAGGAGCGTTGGCTATGTCGTTGCTGTATTGGTTCGAAGATATTCGCAATCCGGTGCTGGATTCATTCTTTTCCACGATCACCTACTTGGGCAGTGAAACGCTGTTCATCGTCGTCGCGCTGATCGTCTATTGGTGCGTGAACAAGAACAAGGGGTACTATCTCATGACAGTCGGCTTCTTCGGCACGCTGCTCAACCAGTTTCTGAAGCTGATCTGCCGTGTGCCGCGCCCGTGGGTGCGCGATCCGCGCTTTACCATTGTGGAAGCAGCGCGTGCGGATGCGACAGGCTATTCCTTTCCCAGCGGCCATACGCAGAGCGTTACCTGCTCGTTGGGCTGCACGGCGCGCAGCGTGCGGAACTGGGCGGTGCGCATCGTGCTGATGGTGCTGATCGCGCTCACGGCCATTTCGCGCATGTATCTGGGCGTGCATACTCCGGCGGATGTCGGGGTGTCGCTGCTGCTGAGCGTGGCCATGATCTTTTTGTTCTACCCCATTTTTGAAAACGGCGAAGCGCATCCCGGACGGGTATATGCTGTGATGAGCGCGCTGTTTGTCTGTTCGGTCGCCTATGTCATCTTCAACGAAGTGCATGCGTGGCCTGCGGAGATGGACAGAGTGAACCTGAAGCATGGCATTCAGAACGGCTATCTGCTGATGGGCTGCAGCGCCGCCATGGTGCTGAGCTACTATCTGGAACAGAAATTCATTCGTTTTGACACGCAGGCCTCGCTGCCCGTGCAGATCTTGAAGGTGGCAGTCGGTCTCGTGCTGGTGCTGGCCATCAAGTCCGGACTCAAGCCGGTGCTGAACGCCCTTTTTGGCGGCCATCCCATCGAACGTGCCATTCGCTACTTTGCTGTGGTCATGTTTGCTGCCTGCGTATGGCCGCTGACCTTCGGGTGGCTGCGCAGACGGTTCTCCCGCACTTGAAAGTGTGACAGACAAGCGATGGAGGCTGGAAGAGAACATGGATAAGCAAATTGCGGGAACGGTTGTGGCAGCAAGGAAACAGTGGTGGTTCAAGATCAACACAAAGCCTGCAAGAATGTTGGGAACAGATGGCGCAAGCTATCCGTATGTGATTCGAGTCACCTATTCCGTGGACGGAAAAGAGTATAGCAAACGAAAGTGGATTCATGCCGGATGCAAGATCCCTGAAGTGGGCAGCGCTGTGCAGGTGAAGTACTGCTCCGTGAAGCCTGCCAAGGCGAAGCTGGTGCTATCGGAATAAGCGTGCGTGTGCAAAAATGAAACGAGGCCGCCGTATGAAGACGATCATACGGCGGCCTCACTGTTTTCAGAATGAGATCTGAAGGATGCCCATCAGCCGTTTCCAGCCAGACAGGGATCGTACAGGATCTCTTCAATGACTCCGGTGCTCAAATTGAAAGTGACCCAGTACTGTCCGTCTTTCTCTGTGAACTGGCCGTCATCGCGCTGCCACAGCCAGAATAGCAAGCAAACCAACGTTTCATTGCCATCAGAAACAGCATAGGTGCTGTCCGGCTCATTGGCCAGCAGCAGCTGCTGCGCGGCGGAGAGAGAATACTCCTGAACGATGGCCTCCTGTGCCAGCACAATGGCCTGATCCACACGCCACTGCCCAAGTGCTTCGGCTTTTGCGATTTCGGCCAGCCGTTCTTCGTTCTCCAGAGCTGCTTTTTCCAGCACTTCATCAGCTGCCAGCTGATCGGCCGCTGTCCAATCGATTTTCTCCAGAAGGCGCGGGTTGGGCGTGGACTGTGGGGAACCGTCTGATGCAAGCAGACCGGCTTGGCGAAGCTGCTGCATGGTGCTGGCAAAGTCGTAGGTCAGCAGCTGCAGCTGCTCCATCCCGAAGGCCTCGGCCAGCAAGCCGCCGCTGGTGTCCTTGCCATCGTTGGACCATGCGGCAGATACCTGTTTACCGTTTACCTGAACCGTATACTGCCCGATTTGAGCGCCGGGCAGGTAGGCGGGAGCGGAATAGGTGACGATGAACCGTCCATCGCCCTGATCGCTGATCTCGCGTGCAAACAGGCCCAGCACCTCATCGGTGAGTCCATATTGTTCTTTCAGCGCTTTGCTGGCGAGCTTTCCGGCTTCATACCGGGGAGAGAACAGCAGCCCGGCGGCCATTGCGGTTACGCTGATGCACAGGATTGCAGCGACCAGAATGAATGTTGCAGAGACTTTTTTCTTCATGTGCTTTTCCTCCTGACGGATGGCATGCAGCACCGTCTGCTGCCTGCGCTCATCCCATACAAGCCCGGAAAGGTTCTGGTCAACGAGCTCTTGAAATTCATGCTTCTTCATCATACCACTCCTTCAGCCTGCTTTTGAGGATCGCGTTGGCGCGGTTCAGCCGGCCTCGAACCTTGCCTTCGGACAGGTGCAGCGCATACGCTGCTTCCTTGATCTTCATCCCCTCGTAGTACCGCAGAAGCACGACCTCGCGGTACTTCATCGGCAGGCGCATGACCTCTGTGAGAACGGTGTTGTCGGGAAAAACAAAGTCGGCTGGCGTTTCAGGCAGCGATCCCAGATCCTTTCGGCGGTCCTGATGGCGAAGCCATGCGGTGCGCAGAAGATCCTTGCAAACATTGCGCGCAATGCTTGTCAGCCATGTCTTTTCCGTTGCTTCACCGCGATACTCGTTCCAATGCCGATAGGCTTTCAAAAATGTTTCCTGCACAGCGTCCTGCGCAAGCGCCGCATCCTTCAGGTACAGCGTACACATTCTCAAAAGGCTGGTGCCGTACTGTTCCATCAATCGTTCCAATTCCAAACGGTTGTCCGTCTGTTTCTCCTGCACGCTCGTTCTCACTCCTTTCCTTTGATTAGACGGAGGAAAAGCCAAAAAACGCATAAAATTTTTGGAGACTGTTTTTCACAGCCTCCAAAAATCGAAGTATCCGGTGTGCTTGATGTTACAGCTCAGCCTTGATCTTGGCGATCATCTCATTGTACTGCTCGTCGCTGAGCAAGGTCTGACCTGGGTTCATGGCAAACACGCCGCCCCATTCGCAGCCGTCCTTATATTTGGGCACAAGGTGGAAATGCAGATGGCAGCCGGTATCGCCATAAGCGCCGTAGTTGAGCTTATCCGGATGATAGGCGGTGTGAATGGCCTTGGCGGCACGATTCACATCCGCAAAGAAAGCATCACGTTCCTCGTCGCTCAGATCGACGATCTCACTGATGTGATCCTTGTAGGCCACGATGCAGCGGCCGGGATGGCTTTGCTCCTTGAACAGGTAGAGGGAACTGACGGAAAAATCGCAGATATAGATACCGAACTTGGCAAGCGGTTCGCCGTGTACGCAGTAGCCGCAGTTGGGATCCTTCATGGGAAATGACCTCCTTATGCTGAAGTGTGAAAAGAGCCTCCTGTGACCCGAGGGCCACAGGAGGCTTGCAGATGCTTCTTAGTTCTTCTTGGCCTTGATGGCAGCATGAGCAGCAGCCAGACGGGCGATCGGAACACGGAAGGGAGAGCAGCTGACGTAGTTCAGGCCCACATTGTGGCAGAACTCGATGGTGGACGGATCGCCGCCGTGCTCGCCGCAGATGCCCAGCTTGATGTTGGGACGGGTCTCGCGGC